>DATHRW010000253.1:0-4844 GCA_035464955.1 Gemmatimonadales bacterium | reverse complement strand
ACCAGCGCCGGCGGGTCGGGGCCGACGGCAAGACCGTGCCAGGGATGTGGCCTCCACCGATAGAAAGGTGCAGGAAACGTCACGGTCAGATCTCCGTTGGGTGCAATGTCTAAAGGATCCTTGAGGCTGCCGTAACCTGGGCCGGCAGCATGGGGTGACGCAAGGTGTCGAGGGCGAGGTTGGCGAAGCATTGGTCGTTACCACGTGGGGGACGTTGGAGTATCTTTGCGAGTGTCATCCGCTCGGAGATCGGCAGTCCTCACAAGGAGCCAACGATGAAGTCCGCACGTCTGGCAGTACTCGCTTTCCTCTTCGTCTTTGCCGCCCGACCCGCTCTTCTCCCCGCACAAATCGTCCAGGAACGACTGGACATGGGCGCGCTCGAGAAGATCCGGCACGAGGGTCTCGAGAACTCGCACATGGATTCGCTGGCGGGACACCTCATGGACGTAATCGGTCCCCGGCTTACCGGCTCGAATGCCATCAAGCGCGGTAACGAGTGGGCGGCGGACATGTTCAAGCAGTGGGGAATGGCCAACATCACCATCGAGCCGTGGGACAGCGCGTTCGGCCGCGGGTGGGAGCAAGTGTCCTACGCCGGCCGCATCATCGAGCCGTTCGTCCAGCAACTGAACGCCACCTCCCAGGCCTGGAGCGGTAGCACGCGGGGCTCGGTCACCTGCCCCGTCGTGTCGCTGGACGTCAAGGACACCACCGACTTCGCCAAGTACGACGGCAAGGTCCGCAGCGCCTGTATCCTCATTGGCGCCCCTCAGGAGATCGGCCCCGAATTCGAGGAGCAAACCCGGCGCTACGACGCTGACAGCCTGGTGGCCTGGATGAGCCAGCCCCAAGCCGAGCGCCAGGGACGGCGGTATACGCCGGAGCAGCTGGCGGAGTTCCGCGCGCGGCGGGCGCTCCAGCAGGCCGGCATGCGTTGGATCCGCACCCAGCGGGCCGCGGCCGTGCTGATGCCGTCAGGCTGGACCTACGGCATTCTCCGGACCGGCGGGCATCCCGACGGACGGACCGCGCGCGACAGCGTGTACAACCCGATTCCAGCGCTCTTGGTGGGCCACGAGCAATACAGCCTGATGTACCGGAACGCGCTCCGCGGTATCCCAGTGCGGCTCGAACTCAACGTCCAGAACCGGTTCCTCGACGACCGAAATTCCTACAACGTGCTCGCCGAGATCCCCGGTACCGATCTCGCCGACCAAGTGGTGATGGTGGGAGCGCACTTCGATAGCTGGCACAGCGGCACGGGAGCCACCGATGATGGAGCCGGCTCGGTGGTCATGATGGAAGCGATGCGGATCTTGAAGACGCTCGATTTGCCCATGCGCCGCACTGTACGCATTGGACTCTGGAGCGGTGAGGAGCAGGGACTGATCGGCTCCCGTACCTACGTCCGCATGCACAAGAACGAGTTGGACAACATCTCGGCCTACTTCAACGTCGACAACGGCACCGGACGGCTCCGGGGAATCTGGAACCAATCCAATCCCAACGTGAACGAGATCTTCGAGCAGATCCTGGCCCCGCTCCGCGACCTCGGCGTCATGGGTGTCCGGAGCGGCAACACCGGCGGTACCGACCATCTCGCGTTCGATGCGGCCGGGGTGCCGGGCTTCAACTACATCCAGGATCCCATCGAATACGGGTTCCGCACCCACCACTCCAACGTCGACACCTACGAGCGGTTGGTGCTCGACGACCTGCGCCAGGCCGCGACCGTGGTCGCATGGACCGTGTACACCGTGGCCAACCGGGACGAGATGATGCCCCGGAAGCCGGCCGCCGAGGAGCCGCCGCAGGCGGGAGGCGGCAACTAGACATCATCTCTCTCTGGAATCGTTCGATCGAGGCTCGCCCATGGGCGGGCCTCGCTCGTTTCCAGGCCCGGATATCTTCCTGTGACCGGCGCTACAGAACGGGCCACCGATTGGCCATACTCTACCATGACCATGTTTCGCCAAGACCATAGACCGATGACGCCCGTATCCAATCCCAGCACCACTCCGTCGGCCCGACCGACGACGTTCGGCCGCCGATTCCCGACCGCCGCCTGTTTACCGCTCGCCCTCCTGCTCGCGGCGGCCGGCTGCACGGAGCAACCTACCGCTCCGGACTCGAACCCAGGCGCACCCGCCCGTGCTGGTCGGCGCCGGCGACATCGCGGTCTGCGGCAGCGACGCCGACGAAGCCACTGCCCTCCTGCTCGATACCATGGCGGGCACGGTCTTCACCACCGGCGACAACGCCTACGAAGACGGCACCGCCCAGCAATTCACCGACTGCTATCACCCGACCTGGGGTCGCCACCGGTCGCGCACCCGTCCCTCGCCCGGCAACCACGACTATCACACTCCCGGCGCGTCGGGCTACTACGACTACTTCGGCACGAGCGCGGGCGACCCGGCCGAGGGGTACTACTCCTATGACCTGGGCGCCTGGCACGTCGTGGCCATCAACAGCAACATCGACCTGTCGGCCAATTCTCCCCAGCTCCAGTGGCTGGCCACCGATCTCGCCGCTAATCCTACCCTCTGCGCGGCCGCCTACTGGCACCATCCGCGCTTCAGCTCGGGCGTCCACGGGAACGACGCGGGCATGCAGGATCTCTGGCAGGTGCTATACGACGGTGGAGTCGACGTCGTGCTGAACGGCCACGATCACGACTGCGAACGCTTCGCGCCGCAAGATCCGGCCGGCAACGCCGATCCGGCCCGCGGCATTCGCGAGTTCGTGGTCGGGACCGGCGGCAGGTCACTCCGGGCCTTCGCGACCGTAGCATCGAACAGCCAGGCGCGAAACAGCGACACCCACGGCGTGCTGAAGCTGACGCTCTACGACTCGCGGTATGAGTGGGAGTTCATTCAGGTGGCGGGCCAGAGGTTCAGCGACACCGGCACCGCCGAGTGCCACCAGTAGCCAAGGCCGCTACTTCTTTCCCCTCGGCTTCCGCGGCGTCCAGCCGTACTCAGCCAGATCCACCCGTCCATTCAAATCGAAGTAGACGCCCTCGGCCTCGAGCAGCATGCGCTGGGTCAGCTCGGAGCCGGGCACCGTCCGCCGGCTGATCGTGCCCCTGGCGTTCACCACCCGCTGCCACGGCACCGTCGTTCCGTTCGGCAAGGCATGGAGCGCGTACCCCACTTGCCGCGCCCCGCGCGGCACGCCCGCGAGTCGGGCGATCTGGCCGTACGATGCCACTCGGCCGGAAGGGACCCGTCGGATGACGGCGTAGATCCGGGCGTAGGTGTCGGATCGGGTTGAGTCCATAAGAGTCGCCATGGCTACGGGGTGGGATGGAGAAAGCAGCCGGCATCAACCTCGTACCGCTCGGCCACCACGATCTCTCCATCCTCGAGATAGCTCGGTGCGCCGGCACTCACCACGCACAAGACCTGGCCGGTGCGGAACGCAAAGGCCGTGGTGCCAGGGCCATCCGCCGAATAGTCCAGAACGTCCGTCCAGCCCAAGGCCGCAAGACTCACTCGCAGGTGTTCCGCCGGGTCGTTGGCTTCATCCAGTGATGCGGTCGGACCGGAGGTGACGACCCTGCACCCCCGCCGCCAGGAACGAGCCGGATCATCGAACACCTTGCCGTCGAATCGGTCGATGTCCCAGCCGGTGACCTCACCTACGACGGCGTCGATCGCCGCGCACGCCGCCTTCACCTCGGTAGTGACCGGTCGCGCGTCGGCGCCAGCTGCCGCAACCAGTTGGGATAGGAACCAGGCAACCAGGTCGGTATTGTCCACGAACGACCAGGTGTGAGGAGACGATCCCTCCCCCACCCCCTCACGGGCTCGGTACGTCGTGATCAGCTCGGCGCGATCGTTACCCTGGAGTTTGAGCTCGTTGATCAACGCCGCCAGGTCGAGCGAGTTCATGCCGTAGTAATCTTTGCGGCGGTTCTGGATCCACCAATCCACGTCCGGCTCGTGGTAGGCCCGTATTGGCACGTCGCGCAGGAACACGGCATTCCCACCGCGACCGCCCGGCGCCGAGTAGGTAAAGGGTGAGTATTGCACGTAGCGGTCGAGCTGTTGGTCCGGCGTGCCGCCTAGATTCGTTTCCAGGAGATAGCTGACCCACCGGCCCTCATCGGCCGCCGTCGGATTGAAGGCTCGTTGGATGGCCCGCTGCTCCGCGCCCCAAAGACGCGCCATGTCGAGCGGCGCGTCGACAACCGCCACGGCGGCGGGAGCAATCCAGACCTCGCCCGCATGCTGCTTCAGAAACACCGCGAGCTTGAGTGCCCGGGTGCCGCCGAGCGAGAGCCCCGCGAAGTAGAGCGGCACATCGTCGAGCTGGTGCGATGTCAGGACGCGTTGCATGCGGTCGGCGACCGAGCGGAGTGTCGCGCCGTCGAAGTAGAAATCCAGCGGATTTCCGGTGGTGAGGCGCAGGATGCCCACGCCGCGGCTGAGGGCCGCGTGGTCGAACGTTCCCGCGGGGGGCATGCCCTCCGACACGGCCACCCGCCATCCGTCGAAGAACACCGCGAGGCCCGCCGGCCTCCCCTCAGCCGGCAGGATCAAGGTGTATCCCTTGTCGGTCAGCTCGATGGCGCGCTCCGGCTCGGGGCCGATCCGGAGGAGGCCGGGCATGGGCTCGTACTCCTCCTTCACTACTTGCCCACTCACTTCTGCCGGGCCGACCATCAGCACAAGCGCAGCCAGGAGTACCTGCAGTCCATTCATTCGAAGTTGTAATCCTCCACGTCGCACACCGGTCGATAGCCCATCCGCTGATAAATCGCGTTGGAAGTCGGATTGGCCAGGTCAGTGTACAGGAAGCAGAACTGCCGCCCCTGCTCCAGGTAGTGTTGGCTC
>DATHRW010000252.1:0-6231 GCA_035464955.1 Gemmatimonadales bacterium | reverse complement strand
CCGCAGAAGGACTGGGCGGTCAACAAAGAGGCCGGTGTCGCGAGCGTGGTGGCGAAGCTGGAGCAGATCCAGCAGGAGTTCAACGAATCACTCCCCGGCAGCAAGAAGGTGTCGCTGGCCGACGTGATCGTGCTGGCCGGGTCTGCCGCGGTGGAGCAGGCGGCGAAGAAAGCGGGCCACACGGTGAAGGTTCCGTTCACGCCCGGTCGCACCGACGCGACCCAACAGCAGACCGACGTGGATGCCTTCGCCGTGCTCGAGCCCACCGCCGACGGCTTCCGGAACTACATCGACGCGAGCCACAAGAAGCCGGCGGAGGAGCTCTTGGTGGACAAGGCGTTCCTGCTGAACCTGAGTGCCCCCGAGATGACGGTGCTGGTGGGCGGCATGCGCGCCCTCGACGCCAACGTCGGGCAGGCCAAGCACGGTGTCTTCACCGACCGGCCGGGTACCCTGACCAACGACTTCTTCGTGAACCTGCTGGACATGGGCACGAAGTGGCAGGAGTCGTCGAAGTCCAAGGGCGTGTTCGAAGGGCGCGATCGCTCGACCGGCAAGGTCAAGTGGACCGGCACCGCGGTGGATCTGGTGTTCGGCTCGAACTCCCAGCTTCGCGCACTCGCGGAGGTGTACGCCTCGGATGACGCCCAGGAGAAGTTCGCGCAGGACTTCGCCCGGGCGTGGGGCAAGGTGATGGAGCTGGATCGGTTCGACTTGGTCTGATCGTTGGCAGGGAAGGATTGCGACGAGGCGAAGCGCTATCGGCTATCGGTCTCTGAGGGCGAGGACTGCCAGTCGTGTGGCCTCGAGGATTGTCTGAAGGCTATCGGCTATCGGTCTCTGCAAGGCTGCCTTGCGGGACCGATAGCAGGCAGCTTTGATGTGGTCTTCCCCTGCGCGCGACCGATAGCACTCACCCGTGAAGCGGTCCCACCCTTGCGACGACAGACCGATAGCTGCCAGTCCTGGCGCGATCTCTTCCTGCGCGGTAAGACCGACAGCGCTACCCTCGCCACGATCACACCCTGAAACAGACCCTTGCTCTTAGTATTACTCAGTATTACTATCTCATACTATGCCCCTGACCCGTATCTCGATCACCATTCCCGAGGAGTTGGTGGAGGCGGCCGACCAGGCCGCCCGGGGGTTGGACCGCTCCCGGAGCTGGCTCGTGGTCGAGGCCTTGAGGCGCTATTTGGCTTGGCAGGCAAGGCCTGACGGGGTGGTGGCCGAGTCGGTGGTGCCGTATCGGGTGCCCAGGGAGGGGCCCCCGGTCGAGGTGGTGGATGCAGCGGCCGAGGTGGCGGAGGCGCGGCGGCTCCAGCTCGCCAGCGGACTCCGCTTGACTCTGCTCGAGCGACTGAAACGGGCGGAAGAGTTGGGGCGTCTCGGGCGGGCGGTGCAACGGCGGGAGCGGGGAGGAGCAACACGCGTGCAGATCATCGGATTCGACTCTTACGACGACTACTACCGGTGGAAGCGGACGAAGCTGATCGGGGCGTGAGGCCCAAGACCATGGCGGCCCAGGTGTGCGCCGCACTCAACGAGACCGGATCACGTTACCTCGTGATCGGCGGGATCGCGTGCGTGCTTCATGGTTACGTGCGGGCGACCACCGACATCGACATTCTGATCGAGCGCACTGCGGAGAACGCGCGACAGGTGCTCGCCGCCTTGGGCAGGGTCGGCTACGGTTTTGCCAGGGAGTGGAGTGCGGAGGAGATCCTCCAGCGCCCGATCACGATCATCGGTGACGACCCGCGGGTGGACATCTTCACTGTGGCCTGGAGCGTCAAGTACGAGGACGCGGCGCCCCGCTCATCGGCGGTGGAGATCGAAGGGGTATCGATTCCGCTCATCGGCCTCGACGACCTGATCGCGACCAAGCGGACCGGCCGCGCCCTGGACACGGCCGACATCGAGGCGTTGGAGGAAGTCAGGCGCCTCAGGGAGGGATCGGGATAGGGCCAACAGCTAACAGCTAACAGCTAGCAGCTAACAGCTAACAGCTAACAGCTAACAGCTAACAGCTATCGGTCTCTGCAAGGCAGCCCTGAGGGACCGATAGCCGATGACCGATAGCAAGTAGTCCTATGGTGATCTCTCCATGCGACTGCAGACCGATAGCGCCTACCTTGCTGCGATCCCTCCGTCCACCACGCCAGACCGATAGCCGACAGCTGATAGCTGACACCTGACAACCTTACTGCATCCCCTCCAGCCCCTTCGGCGGCCCGGCGTTGATCTTGATCTCGGCCACCTCGACCACGCTTTCGAAGGCACCCTCGTCCGCCATCATGGCCATCTGCTGGCGGGCCTGCTTGAGGCGTTCCTCCACCATGCCGCGGTAGGCGGCCGGCATCTTGTCGATTTCGGCCTCCATCTTCTCCATCTCGGCCCGGGCCTTCTCAAGCTTCTTGCGCTCCTTCGGGTCCATCGCTTCCATCATGCCGGAGATGCGCATCACCTGGCGATGTGACTCGTACAGCGGGCCCACCTTCCGGTAGTTGTCGCTCACCCGCTCGATGGTGATCGGCTTGGTTTGACCCTCCGCCTCCATCGTGCCGTCCATCGTCATCCGCAGCGGCACGTAGTGCTCGGTGTCGAGCCAGACGCTCATGGTGTTGAGGGTGAACTTGCCTTCGTCGCTCGGCTGGCCGAGGTCGACGTCCTCGAGCTTCTCGGCCCGGAGCAGATAGGCCTTCCGGCCGTTCACGCTCTCGGTGCCGGCCACCTTGGCGCGCCGCGCGAACTCCGACATGGCCCGGGTGTTGGCTTTGGCATCCTCTCGCCCGTAGCCGCCGGCCGCCGCCTCTTCCTTGGCGGTTGCGCCGGCGCGGAGCATCACGCCGTAGTCCTTCATCATCCCGCTCATGTTCATGCCCGGCATCATCAGGCCGCCTTCTTCGCTCGCCTGGTTGTCCGCGTCCTTCATCAGCACGGCCGCGGAATCTGTGGCCTTGGCCGCCTCGCGCATCTCTTCGGCGCTCATCTCACGGCCGCCGCCCTGGTTGGCATACTCGAGCATGGGCACCAGCCGGAACGCCGGTTGGCCGTTGGCCTCGAATTTCTCGAAGTACATGGCCATCCGCTGCCCGTTGATCGACTGGATCACGGTGTAGTTGTCGACCGTCTCCCACCGCTCGGCCTGCTTGGCCTGCGCGGTGGCGAGGACTTCCTTGGCGCTCTGGGCGACTGCCGGGGTGGCCACCGCCACGGCCAGCAGGGATAGGGTCAGGCTGCGAAGCATGATACGACCTCCAGGGGGGTGAGGTCCTCAATCGTTGGTTTGGCTGAATCCCCGTAACGTATCGGCAGGAGAGGAGGCGTCAACCTGGGAAGGCCGGAAGGCAGCAGGAAGTCGTGCGGACTAGCATCTGTTAGGTGTCTGAGGGCTATCGGCTATCGGTCTATGGGTCTTGCACGGCCGCCTGGCCGAGACCGAGAGCTGATAGCTGGTGGCCTTGCCGGGATCTTGCCCTACACCCGACCGACAGCTATTGGCTAATAGCCCATAGCAGCCAGCCCTTCGGCGATCTCTCCCTCTCCCCATCACCGACCACTCGCACCCTCCCCGCTCAGCTTCCGCACCAGCGCCGGCAGATTCTGAATGACCATGATCCGCGTCGAGGGATTGAAGCGGACCATGGCGAAGGTGCGCCCGTTTGGTGAGATGTCGTAGTTGCTGTGCGGTGTGGCGGTCGCGATGTCGGCGACTGAGAAGAGCGCGCGGCGCGAGATGACGGCAAGGGCTGGATCGGTCCGGACAGTGGCCACCATGAGCTCCGAGTCCTCTCCCGCGCCGCTCCGGTAGAACAGTTCCCGGCCGTCTGGACCCCAGACCGGCTCGATGCCGCCGGACAGCGAGACCTGCACCTGATCCCCGCCGCCACGGAGCGGGCGGACGTATACCTGATTCTGCCCCGACTGGTTGGAGGCGAACGCCACCCAGCGATCGTCAGGCGAGACCGCGGGGTATTGTTCATCGAAGCGGGTGGCGATCACCGGCTCGATGGGACCGCCGCCGCCATTCAGCACGATGGCGATGTCATAGCGCGAGCCGGGCTGGAGCGAATTCGCGGCAGTAACCAAGGCGCTGCCGTCATCGAGCCAGACGCCGGTGTAGCCGAGCTGGGGTGAAGCGAGCAACGACTCGGCCCGCTCGGCGCTGCCGGGCCGGATACGGTAGATGCCCAGGGTGCCGCTCTTGATCGATGTGTAGGTGAGCCGCTGCCCGTCAGGCATCCAGCTGGCATCGTGACCGTCCCGATCAAAGGTGGCCCGGGTCAGGAGCCCCGCGTCCAGGCTGAGTATCCAGACGTCGCGCCCGTCGGGGGAATTGAAGTCGACGACGAGCCGCCGGCCGTCCGGCGTGAACATCGGCGCGTGGAAATTACGCTTCTGGTCCGTGGCCGGCCGGCTCCTTCCGTCTCGGTCGACCAAGATCAGCGAGCGCGGTTCCTCGGGGATGTAGGCTACGGTGCCGTTCTCGGCCACCGCAAACTGGGCGACCCCATTACCCGTCAGCGTGACGCCGCTCGCTATCTGTACGGGGTTTCCCTTGACCTCGAGGGCCGCGGGATCGAACGGCACTGCCTCGAGCGCGCCGCCCTGCAGGGCATAGACCAGGTGCCCGGCCGTGTAGCGTACCTCCACGACGGCCGCGTCGAGCACTTCCGTCGCTGCACCCGTCACGAGATCCAGCAACAGCACCGGACCTGAAGAGACCCCAGCGGGTCTCCGGACGCCGAGCGCGGTCCGTCCGTCCGGCAAGATCTGACTGAACCTGACGTCGACATTCTCGGTGCCGAAGGGACGGGTGACACTATCCCCCGTCCCCAGCCGTGCGATGCCGCGATCTCTGTCGGTGTTGGGGCTGAACCAGATCGCCCCGTCCCGATCCCAAGCCAAGAATGGAGTCGCCGTGATCTCTCGCGGCAGCGGTTTGGGACTCCCCCCGCCGATCGCGTAGCGATACATCGTTACGTCGTCGGTCAGCGTGGCGATGAACTCGCGGCCGTCGGGCGATACCACGTACCCCGCCGTGAACGGAAGGACGCCGGGAAGTGCCGTGCCTTCGGTCTCGTCGAGGGCCAGGCGCATGGTACGGTTCTGGCCGTCGGGTGCGATTGCCGTGTAGAGCAGGGTGCCCCCGTCGGGCGTCAACGCGAGCTGACGGGACAGGGCCGTGCTGGAGCCGCCCAGCTGTGGCAAGAGAATCGCGAGCCGAGATGGTGGCTGCGACGGTGCCTCGCGCTCGGGGCGGAACCAGCCCCAGAGGGCGGCCCCGGCGAGCATAGCGACGGCAATCGGCCAGAGCACCCGGCTGGCGGTGGTCCGCTGTGCGTCACGAGTACGGTGGGCGCGCCATGTCGCTCCCTCGCCCCCGCCCGCGAGCGCCGCGGCAAATTCCGATGCGCTGGCGAAGCGGTCCGCCGGCAGCTTTTGTAGGGCGGTGAGGACGGCATCCTCGAGGTGCTGCGGGACGGTCTTCCGGAACTTCCCGATCGGCGGCGGCTCGTCGGTCATCACCTTGGCCACCACCGCCTGGGCCGTTGGGCCGGTAAAGGGCGGCTCCCCGACCAGCATCTCGTGCAGCACGCAGCCGAGGGCGTAGACGTCGGTTCGGGCGTCGAGGCTACGCTCGCCCATCGCCTGTTCGGGACTCATGTAGTGCGGCGTCCCAAGTGACATGCCCGTTTCGGTCATCCGGGTGCCACCGGCCGTCGACGCGGCGAGCGCGATGCCGAAGTCGGCCACGAGCGCCTGGGTGTCGTGGAGCAGGATGTTCGCGGGCTTGATGTCCCGGTGAATGATGCCCTTGCGATGCGCGTATTCGAGGGCACCCGCCACCTCCGTCGCAATGCGCACCGCCTCGGCGACCGGGAGTTGTCGTTCGCGGTCCAGCCGAGCCCGCAGCGACTCGCCCTCCACGAACGGCATCACGTAGAAGACGGTACCATCGACTTCACCAGAATCATGCAGGGGAAGAATGTGCGGGTGCTGGAGGTTGGCCGTCGTCCTGATCTCGGCCAGGAATCGGTCGGCGCCGATCACCGCCGCCAGCTCGGGCCGGAGGACCTTGAGGGCGACCTTCCGGTCGTGCTTGATATCGAGGGCCAGGTAGACCCTGGCCATCCCACCATGGCCGAGCTCGCGCTCTATCGTGTAGCGGTCGGCCAAGGCGGCGGTGAGGCGTTCGATAGTTTCGGTCATGGCGGTGTCAGATGG
>DATHRW010000251.1:0-18374 GCA_035464955.1 Gemmatimonadales bacterium | reverse complement strand
GTCCCCGTCGAGTCCTTCGGTTCCCAGCCAGAGTTTCCCTTCTACCGGGGACTTGTTGATGGCACTGGTCCAGGGACGATCGAGCGGATTCTCTGCGTTCGGCACCCCGAGCGCTCGGGGTTGACCGATCTGGATCGAGATAATTCGAATCGCCGGCTCCGTCATCACCCTCTCCTTGGCAGGCGCCGCTTGGCGCACGACGAAGGCCCGGACACCTGGTCTATGACCTCGGTAATCCCGCATCGGTGCTTCACTCCGCCACCATCATGGAGGCCGGCGCAGCCGCGACAAAGTCCCCCGTCTTCGCACAGGTCACGCACCGTGCCAACTCCTGGTGTGGAGCTCGTGAATGGCCTCGGTGGACACCAGCCGCTGATCCGAGAGGGCTGCATTGTTGCCCACGTGCGTCGACCCTCCCTCTCAAGGTCCCGAACTGGACCTGATCTACCCTCGAGGCCGTCCCCGAGCGCCGGACTTCCTTCGAGGTTCCTGCCCGCTTAAGATACAGTGTTACCAATAGATTCCCTCCTCGGCCTACACCTGAAGCCGGGGCGACGAGACCAAAGGAAGGTGCTATGACCCGTCTATACGAGGCGGTCTACATTTTCGATTCCGCCCTCGACGAAGCCGCCATTTCCCAACGCCTGGAAGGGTTCCACACCGTGCTCGGGCTTCCTGAAAGCCCCGCGCTCGACCATTGGGGCAAGCGGACGCTTGCCTACCCCCTGCGAAATCACGAAACTGGCTATTACGTGATCGCCCGCTTCGAGACCCCCCCCGAGACGCTGCCCGAGTTCGAACGGGCCGTGAAGCTGGACGACAGCGTGCTCCGGTTCATGGTGGTTGCCAACGAAGGGACCCTGCGAACCGAGGCTCCGGGTCAAGATGCAGCCGCTACCGAAGCCAGCGCCTCGGAGGATGGTGACGAATGAGACGCCGACAAAAGACGTGCACCATTTGCGAGTCGGGAGTGCGGGTCGTCGATTACAAGGACGATCGGACCCTGTCACGGTTCTTGACGGAGCGGGGGAAGATCCTCCCCAGCAGGCTCTCGGGAACGTGCGCCCGGCATCAGCGACAACTGAGCATCGCCATCAAGCGGGCCCGTGAACTGGCATTGCTCCCTTACATCAAGGGCCATAGCGGCTGACCTCTGCCGGCCGTACGGATTCCGGACCTTCCCGGCTGCAGCTTGGCCAGGTCTTCGTCCTGGGTGGGTATGTTCTGCTCAGCTGGCCAGTGATGGTGGTCTTCTTTCTCGGACCGCTCGCTGGCCTCTTGATTCTTCGTCGTCCTTCCTCGCGCCGTCAGTGGCTCTGGCTCGCCACCATCGCGGTCTGGGCGGCGGTATGGGTTGCCGAGCCTGGGGGTTTGGCGGATCAGAGTCTCCGGGCGGGTGGGATCCTGTTCACCGGAGCCTTCATCATTGCCGTGGTTCTGGGACGAGGGTCTCTCCTGTCGCAGACCCTCTGGGCGGCCGCGGGGGCGGTGGTTGCGACCGGCGTCTGGTGCCGCTATCTCGGTATCGGCTGGTGGCAGATCGAACTGGCGCTCGAGGCCAAAGGGTGGGAGTCCTATCGCATGGTCGCGAGTCAAGTGACCCGAGGGGCGCCAGCCGGCTCCGCAGTTGCCGGGGCCCTCGATCAGTTCGCGGCGGGTGTAGGACCGGCGGCCATGCTCACCCCTGCCCTGGCGGTGCTCATGGCGGTCGCCGGTGGCACTCTGGCCGTGCATTGGCACCATCGGATTGCAGGCAAGGCAGCCGAGGGCTCGAGGCCATTTCGTGCCTTCACCGTCAGCGACTTCCTGGTCTGGGCTGTCATCGCCGGCCTGGGGTTGTACCTTGCCGACGCGGGCCGGCCGTACACCACCCTGGCCCTGAACGGGCTCGCCGTGGTGGCGGTGCTCTATGGCATCCGTGGGGCCGCTGTGGTGTGGGCAATCGCGCTGGAGCGCCGCGGGTGGCAGCCGCTGGTGCTCGCGCTGGTCGGTGGTCTCTTGCTATTCCCGTTCGTGGCCGCGAGCCTGGTACTCGTGGGCCTCGCCGATACCTGGATCGGATTTCGACAGCGCACGAAGCGCCTGTCTACAGGAGGAACTCCATGATCGAAGTCATTCTGCGTCAGGACGTCAGCTCGCTGGGGCGTGCCGGGGAGATGGTACGGGTCAGACCGGGCTACGCGAGGAATTATCTGCTGCCGAAAGGGCTGGCCTACCCGGCCACCGAGGGCAACAAGAAACGCATCGCCGCGGAAACCAGAGCGCTTGGTGTTCGGCTCGCCGCCCAGCGAGGCGACGCCGAGCGCCTGGCGGAGGCCTTGCGGGACATTACCCTCACGCTGCCTGGAAAGGTGGGCGAGGGTGACCGGTTATTCGGGTCCGTCACGGCGCAAGACGTGGCGGATGCGCTGGCGTCCAAGGGATTCGACATCGATAAGCGCAAGGTCGACCTCGAACACCCGATCAAGACGCTGGGGGATCACACGGTGTCGATCAAGCTCCACCCCGATGTACCGGCCGGCGTGCACGTGACGGTGGTGCCGGAATAGGAGTGGACCCGTGACCGTCGGCATTACGTATCTCGACGGCCCTCGGCTGGCCCGCTCGCTCTTTGCAGCGTCTGAGTGGGTGGCAGCGGGACGGGAGGAGATCAACCGGATCAATGTGTTTCCGGTGCCTGACGGCGATACCGGCACCAATTTCAGTCTGACGCTCCGTTCGGTCGCCGACGCGCTCGAATCGCTCGGAGAGGCGCCGCTCAACGAGACGGCCCGCACCATGGCCCGCGCGGCTGTGATGGGCGCGCGAGGCAATTCAGGCATGATGTTGGCGCACTTCCTCCTCGGTGTCGCGGAGGCGCTCGATCATCTCCCGAGCGCGACGGTGCGAGAGCTGGCCAACGCCGTCAGACGTGGCGCCGAGCACCTCTACAACTCAATCGACGACCCGCGCGAGGGCACCATTCTCACTGTCGCGCGCCAAGCCGCCGAGGAGGCCCAGCGGGCGGCGGCCGACTCGCCGGACATCAGGCACTTCCTCCACAGAATGCTTACCCGCGGGAAGGAGGCCCTGGCAGCGACGCCAGAGCTGTTGGCGGTCCTCAAGGAGGCCGGCGTGGTGGACGCCGGCGGCAAGGGATTCGTCCGGATGATCGAGGGCATGGTGCGCCTGGTCGATGGAGAACCGATCCAGCCCGTCGAACGCGTTTCGGAAAAAGAGCTCTCAGCCATGGTGCCGGCCGCTGTCGCCCTGGTCGATGCGGAACGGGACTATCAGTTCTGCACCGAGGTGCTGATCGAGGGCCCGGAGTTCCCGCCCGCTAATCAGGTCCGCGCCCAGCTCCGCACGTTCGGCGGGTCGATCGTGGTCGCGGAGGCCATGGACGTGCTCAAGATCCATGTCCACACCGATGAGCCAGACGCCGTCTATGCCCACGTGGCGCAATGGGGCACGATTACAAGCCAGAAAGCGGATGACATGCGGGCCCAACATCGTGGCCTGTCACACGAAGCACAGCGCGCGGTCGCAGTGGTGGCGGACAGTTCTGCGGACCTCTCGGACACCTTGCTGGACCGCCACCAGATCGCGTTGGTTCCGCTTCAGGTGATGTTCGGGGACGAGACGTTCCGGGATCGAGTCGAGCTCACCCACGCGGAGTTCTTCCGTCGTCTCAGGACCAGTCAGACCATCCCCACCACATCCCAACCCACCCCTGCCGAGATCGCCCAGGTCTTGAGAGACGCGAGATCCGAGGCCGCGGAGGTGATCGTGGTCCTTCTCTCCTCGGCCTTGTCGGGAACGTTCCAATCGGTCCAGGCCGCGGTCCGAGCCGCCAAGCTGGAGGGCATCCATCTGGTGGATAGCCGATCGGCTTCGCTCGGAGTTGGCCTGTTGGCGCTTCGGGCGGCGGAACTTGCCGAGTCCGGCTGGCCGGTCCCCAAGATCGTGGCCGAGCTCGAGCGCATCCGAAGCCGCTCGGGCATCCTCTTGACGGTCGATCGGTTCGACAACCTGCTTCGCTCGGGCCGGGTCAGCCGCGGCAAGGCGTGGCTCGCCGGGATGCTGGACGTCAAGCCCATTCTGGGTCTCGACGCGACGGGCGCCGTGATCCCGGTCGATCGGGTGCGCGGTCGGGCCAATGTGCTGCCCCAAATGGTGGCCTTGCTGGACCAGCGCCTGACCCCCCGGCCGGAGCGCTTCCGGCTCGGCGTGGTCCACGTGGACGCGCCCGAGGTGGCCGAGGAGGTCAAGAACGCCTTGGTGGCCAGATTCGCCCCTCGCGATTGCCTGGTGTCCCCCGCAACCGCCGCCCTGGCCACTCACGTGGGTCCCGGCGCCTGGGCCGTCTTCTACCAGGTCGAGAGCCCGGACCGGCAACATGCCTAGCACCCCACCGAGGAAGCCCCCGGCCCGCACCCCGGCTGAACGGTCCCCCCGATCGGCTCGGCTACCCGAGCCGATCGCCCTGGCAGTTGCGGAGATCGAGGACCGCAAGGGACGGGAAATCGTGGTCCTCGACCTCCGACATGTGAGCGATGCCACCGACTTCTTCGTCATTGCTTCTGGGACCTCTGATGCCCACGTGCGTGGCATCGCCGATGTGCTGGAGGAGCGGCTGCGCCACCACGGGCACCGCGCTCACCACATCGAGGGCGTTCGAGGAGGCCGGTGGGTATTGTTGGACTATGTGGATTTCGTGATTCATGTCTTTCATCCCGAGACCCGCGCGTTCTATCAGCTGGAGCGGTTGTGGGGTGATGCACCGGAGCTGCTGGCCAGCTCCTAAAGGTTTGAGGTCGCTCATGTCGAGACGGACAGCATGGTTGGTATTGGCATGCAGCATCGGTTTGCCGGGGGTGAGCGCTGCCCAATACTTCGGGAAGAACAAGGTCCAATACACCAAATTCGATTTCCAGGTCATCAAGACCGAGCATTTCGATATCTACTTCTACGAGCGGGAGCGGACGGCGGCCATGGACGCCGCCCGGATGGCCGAGCGCGCCTATGCCCGTCTCTCTCGCATCCTGAGCCATGAGTTCAAGGAGCGGAAGCCGATCATTCTGTACGCCTCGAGCGCGGATTTCGAACAGACCAATACGCTCAATGTTGGGGAGGGCACGGGCGGCGTTACGGATTTCTTCAAGCACCGCGCCATTTTGCCGTTCACGGGCTCCTACTCCGAGTTCGAGCACGTGCTCCAGCACGAAATGGTGCACCAATTCCAATATGACGTCTGGAGCCGTGGCAAGGCTGGCTCCGGACTCTCAACCATTCTTCGGGTCAACCCACCGTTGTGGTTCGCCGAAGGCATGGCCGAGTACCTCTCGCTTGGCGATATCACCCCGCAAACGGCGATGTGGATTCGCGACGCGGCGCTCGAGGGAGACTTGCCGACCCTGCGCCAGTTGGAACGGGTGTTCCCCTACCGATATGGCCACTCGATCATGGCCTACATTGGGCGGCGGTGGGGCGACGAGGCCATCGGCGCCCTGCTCCAGGGAACGGTGACCGGCGGCATCGAGGGCTCGTTCCGCCGAGTGCTCGGCGTGACGGTACTTCAGCTCATCGAGCAGTGGCGCGACGACATCCAGAAGCAGTACCTCCCCGAGATCAAGGACCGGGTCAAGGCCCGGGTGATCGCGTCGCCCGTCTTGACCGAGGAGCGATCCGAGGGCCGATACCACATTGCCCCAGCCCTGAGGCCGGACGGCTCCACCATCGCGTACCTGAGCGAGAAGGACTTCTTCTTCATCGATCTGTACCTGGCGGACGCGACGACCGGCAAGGTCAAGCGCCGCCTGGTCAAGTCCACCTTCGATCCCAATTTCCGGACTCTCCGCTTTCTGAAGGCAAGCATGAGCTGGTCGCCAGACGGCCGATTCCTCGCCATCGCGGCTGGCCGCAAGGCCCAGGACGACATCGTCATCATCAACGGAGAGAACGGCAAGGAGGTCGGGCGAATCAAAGTCGAGCTCAACGGCATCACCAACCCATCATGGAGCCCCGACGGGACGCAGCTGGTGTTCACCGGTTATGACGGCGGCATTTCAGACCTGTACCTCGTGAATCGTGACGGGACCGGCTTTCGCAAGCTTACGGACGACAAGTACGCCAACCTCCAGCCCGTTTGGTCACCCGACGGCAGGACCATCGCGTTCGTGACGGATCGCGGACCGGAGACGGACTTTGCCACGTTAGCCTTCGGCAACTTCCGCATCGCCCTATTCCATCTCGATAGCGGCACGGAAGAGGTGCTGCGCCACATGGATGCGGGAAAGAACATGAGCCCGCAGTGGGCTCCCGACGGGCGCTCCCTCGCATCTGTGTCCGATCGGACAGGGGTTTCGAACATCTTCCTCTATGACTTCGAAGCCCAGGACATCTACAAGCTGACCGATCTGTACACCGGGGCCGAGTCGATCACGCCCGAGTCGCCGGTTCTCTCATGGGCCGCCAACGCGGATCGCCTCGCGTTCGTGTATTACGAAAAGAACAACTTCGACGTGTACACGCTCGACAATCCGAGGTCGCTGAAGGGCGCCCCGTTCGAGCCCGGAGCCGCTCCAACACCAACGCCCGTGCTTGCCGCCGCGCCGGATTCCGCGGCGGCTCCGTCCGGCGTGCTGGAGGCACCGCCGAAAGTCCAGCCCCAGGTGCGCGAGGGCGGCAGTATCTATCGAACTCCGCGCGGATTCCGTGCCGCGGGCCAGGTGGCGGCGGGGGTGGACTCGGTCCCGGACGCGGGCGGACCGATTTCCGTGGCTTCCCTGCTCGACTCGGTGTCCCTCAACCTGCCGGACACGAGCGAATTTTCAGTCGGGAAGTACCGCGCCAAGCTCAGCCCAGACTACGTGTCACGGCCGTCGATCGGCTACAGCCGGGACACCTTCGGCAACGGATTCTATGGCGGGAGCGCGATTGTGCTCACCGACATGCTCAACAACCACCAGCTGGCGATTGCGGCATTCCTGAACGGGCGGATCAAGGAAGCCCAAGTCTTCGTGGGCTTCACCAACCTGAGCCGGCGGCTGAACTGGCAAGTGGGGGTATCGCAGGACCCGATATTCTACGCGGAATTGGATCAGCTGCGGGTGGATGACCCGGCACCGGGATTCAACACGTTCGTGACCAACATCCGGCGGCTCATCGTCCGCCAGGCGTTTGCGCAGGGGTTCTACCCGCTCAATACCTTCCGGCGGATCGAGCTGGGCATGCGACTGGTCAACATCGAAGACGACATCCTGGCACTCGAGGAGCCATACGATCCCCGGACCGGCTTGCTCGTCGCCGAGCCCCGCATCGTGGAACGATCCTTGGGCAGCACAAACTTCGTGCAGCCAAGCGTAGCCATGGTATTCGACAATACCCTGTTCGGCTGGACGGCCCCCTTCATGGGTCGGCGGTACCGGCTGGAGCTTTCCCGCACCATCGGCGGCTGGGACTTTACCCAAGGGACCCTCGACTACCGACGCTACGACCGGTTGCCCGGACCCTTCGTGCTCGCCACCCGTGCGCTTTACTTCGGCCGCATCGGGCCCGACGCCGATCGGTTCAATGTCTTCCTGGGTGCGACGGATCTGTTGCGGGGCAACACGTCGGGCTCCTACTACCGGAACGAGTGCAACACCCTGGTCGATTTGCAGGCCGAGACCGGGTGCGTCGAACTCGACCGCATGCTGGGCACCCAACTGGCCGTGGCCAGCGCCGAGCTCCGGTTCCCCATTCTCACCCCAGACATGGGGTTCGTGCCGCGCGGTCTGCCACCCATCGAAGGCGCCCTGTTCTACGACGTAGGCTTGGCGTGGAACGAGAACAGCACCCTCAAGTTCACCCGCGAGGCGGGCGACGACCCGATTCGGGTCCGAACTCCTTTGAGCACCGCGGGCCTCGCTCTCCGGATGAACTTCTTCAACTTCCTAATCCTGCGGGCCGACTGGAACTTCCCGCTGGACCGTAACATCGGGAATTACTGGACTTTGAGCCTGGGTCCGGCCTTCTAGCCCGCAGCCGACAGGGTCACGGGCCACGTCCAGCACCCGTCCGGGCTGGATGTGGCCCGCGTTCTCATCTATCTTTTGCCGGTGCCGACACGATTTCTTCCGCTCGCCGCCTGCGGGCTCTTGACCCTCGCCGGATGCGGAGGCGAGCGGGCTGGGCAGTCCCTCGGTGACTTCGCCCTGCTCACCCCGGTTACCGCCAGCACCACCCTGCTTCGGATGCCCGACGATGGCGGGGTTCCGACGTTGTACCGCGCACCCACGCTGGCCGAGGTGCCGTGGGCCCGCACACCTGATGCCCTGCCGGCTTTGCGCCGGCCCATCGGGACCGATCTGGACCAGCGGCTGGTGTTCGCCCTCGATCGCGACAAGCAAATTGTCGGCCTGGACCTGGAGACCGGCAAGGTGAACGTGTTTGTGGAGGACGTCTTCGACGCCTTCCTGGCACCCGACGGTGCGCTGTTTGCCGTTGGGACCGACAGCTCGGTCACCGAACTCCACCGCCGCACGCCGTCTCGGTGGGGCCGGAAAATGGTCGGTACGCCGCAACGCTTGTTCGGAACCCTGCAACACGACGTGGTGGCCGTGCTCACTGGAGCGCCGCAGCGGCTGGCGGTCGTGCGGTCCGACAACGACCCCTCCGTGGTGGATCTGCCCGACGGCCCCACCGCCGTCAGCTCCTGGGGCGATCTCCTCGCCATCGCAGCGGACAGCGCGCTCGTCGTACTGAACCCCAAGGATGACCGTCCGCCGCGAACCATCGACATCCCAGGCGCTGCTCGAGCGGTTGCCTTTTCGCCTGCGGGAAACCGGATCTATGTCTCCGGTTCCACCAAGCGCCTGGTGGAAGTCGATCGGGACGCCGAGAAGACCATCGGCCGCATTACTCTGCCCGGTGCTCCGCAGGCTCTCCGCTCTTCACTCTACGGCGGGTGGCTGATGGCGCGTCCGGCAGGTGTCGATTCGATCTGGCTAGTGGACGTGGCGGCAGGACAATACCTGGGAACAATCGCCGGAGCCTGGGCTGATGACCTCCCGGTTATCATCGGCGACATCGCGCTGGTCAGGCAGGGCGACGACGTCGTGGCGCTCGACTTGACCGACGAGTTCTTCCCGGAGGTGCAGAGGATCGCGCATGGGGCCGTCGACTTCTACCTGCCGCTCGGTTGGTCTCCCGAAGCGCCGAGCGGGCCCGATGAGACGCCCGAAGACGACCAGGCCGATGAGGGTGGGGACAGCCCGCGCATCTACTTGCAAGTGAGCAGCTCGCAGAACCCCAAGTGGGCGGAGGATTTTGCCGCTCGGTTGAGTGCCGCCGGACTGTCCGCCTCCGTCATGGCTCCGCGCCAAGGCGACGAAGGGTATCGCGTGGTCATCGGCCCGTACCTAACCCGCGAGGAGGCGGACTCCGTGGGCCGCGAGCTGGGTGCCCCGTACTTCATCTACCAACCGCGCACGCCGTGACCGCGAGACCCGCTCCGGCCCACTCCCCGTGTGCGCCCGCTGACACCGAAATCGGACCCCCCCTATGAGGCTCACCAAGCTGGAGCTTTCCGGCTTCAAGTCGTTTGCCGACACGATCACCCTCCCGTTCGAGGACGGGGTGACCGCGATCGTCGGCCCCAATGGATGCGGCAAGTCGAATGTATCGGACGCCATGCGCTGGGTACTCGGCTCGCAATCGGCACGCTTGCTCCGCGGCGCCAAGATGGAAGACGTCATCTTTCAGGGTGCCGCGACACGCCGGCCGATCAATGTTACCGAAGTCTCGCTGTACTTGGACAACACGGATGGCGACCTGCCCATCGCGTACCGGGAGGTTCAAATCACCCGGAGGCTGTCGCGCTCGGGACAGAGCGAGTACTTGCTCAACAAAACCCCCGTCCGGTTGCGCGACATTCACGACCTACTCCGCGGCACGGGCCTGGGGAGCGATGCGGGGGTCGTGATCGAAGCGAAGATGATCGACCTCCTCCTCTCCGATCGGGCAGACGAGCGCCGGTCGTTGTTCGAAGAAGCGGCCGGCATCGGACTCTATCGCGACCGAAAACACAGCACCGAGCGGCGGCTCGAGGAGACCGGAATCGACCTCCAGCGTGTGGAGGATCTCATTGCCGAGGTCCAAACCCAGATCAGGAGCCTGGCACGGCAGCGAGGCAAAGCCGAACGCCACACGAAGCTGATGGCAGAAAAGCTCGCCGTGGATGTGACCCTTGCCCGGAAGAAGCTGGAACAACTGCGCCAGGCCGCGGCGGGCATGGAGGCACGGCACGCCGAGCTGGAGGTCTTGGTGCCCGAGGCTCGGGCAACGCTCGACGCCCGGGAGCGGCATCGCGAAGCGTGCGCCGCTCGGCGCACGGCCAACGAGACGCAGCGCACCGAGGTCGCCCGCCGACTCACGGCCGCCTCGGTCGACGTGGAACGGCTCGATGGAGACCTGGCGCTCGCGCGCGAGCGACTGGCCAACGCGGCGGCGCGGCGTGAGCGCCTCGAGGCTGAGCGCGCTGACCTCGAGTCCCGGGCCCTCGTGGCCGAGCGGGAGCGGGAAACAGCTAGCCAGCACCTCCAGGAGGCCGCGCTGGAGCACGACCGAATCCATGGCGAGCTGACCACTCGAACCAGCGCGGAGGACGCGGTCCGCCAGCGCCTCGGTGAGCAACGCGACAAAGTGCGCCAGCTCGAAGAGCGCCTGCACCAGCAAGTACAGACCCACCGCTCACTCGAGGGCGAACACTCGGCGCTCGAAGGGGACCTGGCCACACTCCGTGAACAGCTCTCCCAGGCGACAACCCGTCACTCCGCGACCGAGGCCGAGCTGGGCACCATCGAGCGCCGGCGGGCCGAGGCATCGAGCGAAGCCGACCGGCTGGTCGAGCGGGCGCGCGAGGCCGCCAGCGACGCGGAACGGGGCCGGCACCTCGTCGCGGAGGCGCGGGAACAGGAGGCCTTGGCCAGGGCAGACCGGAGGCGCGCCGAGGAGTCTTTGGCTCAGATCACCGCCCGGCGTCAGGCCCTGGAGGAATTGGAGCGCGACCGGGTCGGTCTCGCTCCCGGTGCGGCCGCTTTGCTCGCCGCGCGCGCACGCTTTGGCGATGCCGTGCTCGGACCCCTCAGCGATTTCATCCGGACCTCGCAAGACGATGCCAAGCTGACCGAGCGTCTCCTCGGTGAGTGGATGCACGCGGTCCTGATCCGCGATGCGGCCAGCCTGCCGGCAATCCAGGCGTGGCATGCGTCCTCCAAGGGCAGCACCGTGGTCTTGCTCCCTGCCGATCAGGTCCCGCCGGTTCCGGTTTCGGGCCAACCGCTCGACAACCGCCTCCACATCGAGGACCGAGCAGCGGCTCGGTGGGTCGAAGCCATACTCGGTGGGGCCGAGGTGCTCGATGACGCGGGCGAAGTGGTGCGTCATCCCACCGGGGCCATCGTGCTGTCGGCCCCCGCGGGGCCGACCGGTCCGCTTCAACGTCGCGCCGAACTCGACGCATTGGTGGAAGTCGCGGCGGCGGCAACCCTGTCGCTCACCACGGCGGAGAGCACAGTGGCTGCTGCGGTGTCGCGCATCACGTCCCGCGAAGCGGCGCTGGCCCAAGCAACCCGGACGATGGAAGAAGCCCGGGAGGAAGAACGCCGAGGGATAGCGACGCGGGAGGACCTCATTCGGCTGGCGGCGGGCCTCGAGCGCGAGCTGGCGACGGCGGACACGGAGCTCGGGCGGGTCCGAGAGCGCCTGCATCGTGCGGAGACGCGGCTGGCGGAGATCGATCAGGAACTCACGTCCGGTGCGGTTGCCCGAGCTCGACTCGAGGAAGATCTGGGTGCGGCCCGGGCCCGATTGAACGAACTCGAGACGGAACTGGAATCGGCCCGAGAAGGCCGCGTGCATTGGCAAGTGCAGATCGCCCACATCGACGCCCGACAACGCGCATCGCGCGAGGCAGCCGAACGGTTGGCGCGCGAGCGCGCCGAGGCGGAGTCGTCAGCCAAGGCCCTGACCGACGAGCTCCACCGGATCGACGCCGAAACCGAGCGGCTGACGGCTCAACAGGCCGAGTGGGAAGAGGCAAAGGCCGAGGGCCGAGTGGCCGTGCTGGAATTGGAGACGGCGGCAGCCGAGGCGGAAGCGACATTCTCCGGAGCGGACGCGGAACTCAAACTCGCCGAGGAGGCGCTTGCCGCAGCGCGCCGAGAGGCTGAGGCCTTGAACGAAGAGCTCCACGCGCTCCGGCTCGAGGCGGCAGAAGTGGGCGCGGAACGGCGCCGGATCACCGAACGAGTGGAAACCGAGTGGAAACGACCGCTCGACACCTTGAGTGAGGACGTGGAATTGCTCGACCTCGACCTCGAGACCCTCGAGGCCGAAGCCGAACGCATTCGCGAAACCCTCGAAACGATCGGGCCGGTCAATCCGCTTGCTATGGAGGAGCACGCGGAGGAGGTCAAACGTCTCGAATTCCTCCAAACCCAACGGGATGATCTCGTCTCGGCCCGGCGGTCGCTACTGCAGGCAATCCGGGAGATCGACACCACGGCGCGTACCATGTTTTTGGAGACGTTCCTCGCCGTCCAGCAGAATTTCTCGAAGGTATTTCAGACCCTGTTCGGGGGCGGCGAGTGCAGCCTCAGTCTGGCCGAGCTCGACGACCCGCTCGAGAGCGAAATCGAAATTCACGCAGCTCCGCGAGGCAAGCGCACCCAGCGCATCCACTTGCTCTCCTCGGGTGAGCGGACGCTGGTGGCCGTGTCCCTGCTCTTCAGCATCTATCTGACGAAGCCGAGTCCCTTCTGCCTGATGGACGAAGTCGACGCTCCGCTGGACGACGCGAATGTCGGTCGCTTCACCCGGCTCTTGGATGAGTTCAAGCAGACGAGTCAGTTCATCGTGATCACCCACAACCCCCGCACTATGCAAGCGGCCGACGCGGTCTACGGCGTCACTATGCAGGAACCTGGGGTGTCCAGCGTGGTCGGCGTGCGCCTCGGCGAGCACCAGGCAGTCGAAGCAGTCGCCTGAGCGCCTGGAGACCGCGCGGAAGGCCTCTTTCCAGCACGCGAGGACCGTGGTAGGCTTCGAGGGCTCGGGAACCGCCGCTTGCCAAGCGGACCCGAGGCCCCCACAATCGTGACGCCCACCGGGCCGAACCCCGGCGGGCACCGTGAGTCGAGTCGTCGTACACCGAGGTCGCACATGCTCGTGGTCATGCGTCATGGCGCCACCGCAGAAGATATTCAGCTGGTCGTGGCCCTGATCCAGGAAATGGGATGCTCGGCCAAGACGCTGCCGGGTGGACAGCGCACGGCCGTGGCCGTCGTCGGGAACGACGGCCGCCTCGACGGCACCCGCTTTGCGGCCCTGAGCGGTGTGCAGGACGTGATCCACGTGACACGGCCGTACCGGGAAGTCTCACGCGAGTGGCATCCCGACCCCACCGTTGTCCAGCTCTCCGATGGGGGTGCCATCGGCGATCGAGAGGTCGTCGTGATGGCGGGTCCGTGTTCGGTGGAAAGCGAACGGCAAATCTTGACCGTGGCGCATGCGGTGCGAGAAGCGGGCGCGACCGTCCTGCGCGGCGGCGCCTTCAAGCCCCGCAGTTCGCCCTACTCGTTCCAGGGCCTCGGCAAGCCCGGCTTGGCACTGTTGGCCCGGGCTCGCCAGGAAACCGGCTTGCGCATCGTCACGGAGGTCATGGAGCCGGGTGAAGTGGACGCCGTCGCCGAGGTGGCCGACATCATTCAGATCGGTGCCCGGAACATGCAGAACTATCCGCTCTTGAAGGGGGCGGGCCGCACCAAGAAGCCGATCCTGCTCAAGCGGGGCAACGCCGCCACCATCGAGGAACTGCTGCTCTCCGCCGAGTATATCCTGGCGGAGGGCAACCCCAACGTCATTCTCTGTGAGCGCGGTATTCGTGGGTTCGACTCGGCCACACGCAATCTGTTCGACGTGAGCGCCATTCCCGTCATTCGTGAGCTCTCGCATCTGCCGATCGTGGCCGACCCCAGCCACGGGATTGGGCGGCGGAGCATGGTCCAATCGATGGCGCGGGCTGCGGTAGCGGCCGGAGCCGACGGGTTGTTGGTGGAGGTACACCCCAACCCGGATCATGCCCTTTCGGACGGGGCCCAGAGCCTCCACCCGGCCCAATTCCGCGATCTCATGCACCAGTGCCGCCTCATTGCCGAGGCGATCGGGCGCCGCATCGCCGAGCCCGCGACCGTCCGCTCATGAGCCCGACGTTGCCCATGGCCGTCATTGCCGCCGCACTCCAGGTTGCGGCAGCAGCGCCCCAGTCGCCATCACCGTGGCCCCTGCTCGAGCGAGCCGCGGCACAATATCGCTCCGCCACATCGCTTCAGTCGGAGTTCATTCAGGTCATCGACAACGCCATGATCGGCCGGTTCGAGAGCCGCGGGGAATTGTGGCAGGCCGGCGAGTCGCGCCTATCCATGCGCTTCCGCGATCCGCCCGACGAGGCCATTGTGGCCGATGGTGCCTTCCTCTGGGTCTACACCCCAAGCACCGCGCCGAAGCAGGCACTCCGAATTTCGCTGGCCAAAACGCCGACCTACGGCGTGAACGTCATGAGCTGGATTCTCGACCGGCCAAAAGAACGGTACCGGGCAACCCTGCTCCGCTCCGAAGAGTTGGCGGGGCACCCGGTAGCCGTCATTGGGTTGGA
The DNA here is from genome assembly GCA_035464955.1 of Gemmatimonadales bacterium. Classification (GTDB taxonomy): domain Bacteria; phylum Gemmatimonadota; class Gemmatimonadetes; order Gemmatimonadales; family GWC2-71-9; genus JABDII01. The sequence continues at coordinate 3,697 of DATHRW010000251.1, read as the reverse complement.
TCCCATCGACCTCGACCTGCCGTTCAGCGCGGCGGTCGTCTGGCTGGACAAGGAAAGCGCTTTGCCACGGCGGGTTCAACTCACGGAGCTCAACGGCACCAGCCGAACCATCACCCTTACCGCCCCGCGGCTCAACGCGGCTCTTCCCAAGGGAATCTTCGGGTTCCGGGCCCCTAGCGGCGTCCGGATTGTTGATCAGTAGGCCCCCGACAGTTGGGGCCGGCCGGCGGCCTCAGCCAGGGTTGGCGGCGTGGGCGCGGGTCTGGGGCAGCAATCCGAGCAGCGCCTCGGTCGTTTGAAACTGGCGCAGGAGTTGGACGGCTCGCTGGAGTTGGCCGTCGTCCAAGGCTCGACGCCGCATTTCCGCCGCAAGCCCGAAATTGTAGCGGGCGATCTCGTATCCGAGCTGACGATCGATGAGCGATCCGCCGAGCCGAACCGTCTCGGTCTCAAGCTCGACTCCCACATCCGCCAGCCGCCGCAGAATGTCGCGACGCATGTTGTCAGTGACGGCAAACTCCTCGGGCTGGACCGCGCCGACTCGCTTGATGTCCAGCGCGGCCGCCGTGAGCGCGTCGTGAAAGAGCGCGAGATGGGGCGTGAGCACTTCGGCAAGTGCCTGCTCGGAATCGGGCATCGAGTCTCGCGGGATTTCCACATCGGGAACGATCCCTCCGCCACCCTGGAGCGTGCGCCCGCCCGAGCTTTGATACACCGCCGGGCCGGTGTCCAATCTGGACGGGTGCGCCACCCCGACATCGGCTTCCGCCCGTTGGATCGACCGGCCGCTTGGCGTGTACCAGCGGGCCGTCGTAATCCGAAGCGCAACATCCTTGCCGAGCCGGAACTGAGTCTGGACCAATCCCTTCCCGTACGTCGGCTCCCCGACGACCAGGCCGCGATCGTGGTCTTGCACGGCTCCGGCCAGGATCTCCGCCGCGCTCGCCGACTGGCCGTCGACCAGCACGGCCAGGCGGAGGTCGGGCCACTGTTGGGGAAACTCGTCGATGAAATCGTGGGACTCGCTCTCCACCCGACCCCACGTCACCAGCAGCGTATCCCCCGGATCCAGAAATAGGTCCGCCGCAGCGATCGATTCATCACGCATCCCACCGGGGTTGCCTCGGAGATCGAGCACCAGGCTGTGCATGCCGGCCGCGGCGAGGCGCGCAACCTCCAGCCCAAGCTCCCGGGCCGAGTTCTGGCTCACGAAATCGTAGGAAATGTACCCGACGCCGTCGTCGAGCATGATGCCTTCTTTGACACCTCGACGGTGGATGCGGTCTCGCGTGACGGGGAGGGTGAGCGGAGCGTCGAATCCGATACGCCTGACCGTGAGGACGACGGTTGTTCCGATAGGCCCGCGAAGGCTCGTCGCGGCTTCACGTAGAGTCCATTCGCGGGTCGGGACGCCGTCGATCGCGAGAATGCGGTCGCCGGATTGAAGTCCGGCCCGCTCGGCCGGCGAATCAGGAAGCGGAGCGACGACCATAATCGACCCGGCCCGCGCGTCGACTTGAGCCCCGATCCCTCCGTAGTTACCGGTCGACCGTTCGTTTGCGCGGCGAAACTCGGGTCCGATCAGCAAGACGCTGTAGGGGTCGTTCAGCTTCTCGACCACCCCACGAGCCGCGCGCTGATAGAGGTCGCCCTCGCCGATGGAGTCGACGTAGTAGTTCGCCACCAGGTCCACGACGCTCTCGAGCAGCCGGGCCTGGTCGTAGACCGGCCGGTCGCTCGGAATCGACCCCTGCAGCAACCAGGCGCCGCTCCCCAAGAGAATCGCCATCAACACACTGGCGGTGAACCACTTCCGCCGCATCGTATGCCCTCCAATTCAGCGCCCCAGCAAGGGCTGGTATCTCCTTCCGGCTGGAGCAGCGTCTGGGCCCTCGGGCGGCATCACGCATCGCCATCCTCGACATCGGCCAGCGCTCGGGCGAGCCCCGCGGCAGCCGCATCGTCCAGACCCTTCGACCTTGCCAGCTCCAGCGCAAAGCGTCCCAGCGCGCGGTAGAGTGGCCGCTCCTCCGGTGCCAGCTCGGCCAGGTGGGCCACCACCGTCTCGACGTCGCCTCGCATGATGGGGCCGGTCAACGCAGCGGCCGGATTCCCCTCAGCCAGGTTGGCGCTCACTCCCCGGAGGAGCGGCACATACAACCGCTGGGCCAGCTCCGGTCGAATCCCGGCCCGCTCCGCGACGCGACTCGCCAACGCCATTAGGGCCACCGTGTAGCTCGCCACGATCGTCGCACCGGCGTGGTAGCCCGCCTTCGCGCCGGTCGGGATCTCCACCGGGTTCATGCGCAGATCGTGGGCCATGCGCATCCCGATCTCGATCGCCCGCGGATCGCCTTCGATTCCGACGTACGCGCCGACCAGACGTTCGGACGCGTGGGACGGACTCGCGATCGCCTGAAGCGGGTGGAACGAACCCAATGCCGCCCCGCTTCCTTCGAGGGCTCGAATGGCCCAGCGGTCGTGCCAGCCCGACACATGGAAAACAGCATGATCCGGGCCAATCACGTTCTCCCTGCCGAGCCGTCCCGCGACTGTCTCAATGGCATGGTCAGGTGTGGCAATGAGCACGACGTCCGACTTCGCCAGCCGGGAGGCCCAGTCGTGTACCTCGATGGCGACGGGCAGCGCCTGGGTGCGCGGGGACCGGCTGAGGAGCACCACGGTGTAGCCGGCCTCCGCCATTGCCAGACCCAAGGCCTGCCCCATACGGCCCGCACCGACGATTGCGACGCGGAATGCGGTCATGCCACCCCCGAGACGGCAAGCGCCCAGGGTAGCGGCGTCACTGGCCGCTCCCTGGGCTTGGTGTACGGACGGCGGGAATGCCGCCGGCTTCTCCTCGAGACCAATATTCTATGGGTTCTTTCGGGCTTCTTGCTCCACCTTGGCCAGCAAGTCGCGGGGAGAGCCGGCTTGCTCGAGCAACGCGAGGGCGCGTTGGAGTTGCAGGTCATTGGCCGCTCGTCTGCGGACTTCGGCGGTCCGGCCGATCACGTAGCGGGCAATCTCATACCCCAATTGATCATCGATGATGCTCCGGGCCCCTTGGTACACGGCCGGATCGATGACGACGCCCCGCTCCGCCAACCGCGCGGCCATCTGCGCCCTGAGGGCGGGCGTGACGGTGAAGCTCTCGGGCAGGCGCGTCCCGGAGTCCTTGAGCTCGAGTGCAATGCTCGTCAGGGCATCGCGGTAGACCGGGAGGTTGGCTCCCAAGTCGTTGAAGAACGCCTGTTCCCCATCCGACAAGGTGTCCGCCCGCACGATCATATCGGGCACGATCCCGCCCCCACCGCGCACGATACGTCCCGCGTCGGTCTTGAATTCCGGCACGGCTGTTGTGTCGCCTTCCGGCCGTAGAGAGTCGGGCACCACGCCGTCATGGGCTGCGGCAATTTGCGCTAGTTGCTCCTGGTCCTCGGCGTCCCGTGCTTCCCGCTGAATGGTTCGTCCACTGGGCGTAAACCAACGCGCCGTGGTGAGTTTGAGTGCGGTGGCATCGTCCAACCGGAAGAGGGTCTGCACCAGACCCTTACCGAAGGTAGGCACGCCGACGACGAGAGCGCGGTCATGGTCCTGCAGGGCGCCGGCGATGATCTCGGAGGCGCTGGCGCTCCACGCGTCCACCAGCACCACGATCGGCAGGTTGGGCCAGCGCTGCTTGGCTTCGGCGCTG
>DATHRW010000250.1:0-10933 GCA_035464955.1 Gemmatimonadales bacterium | reverse complement strand
TCCGCACTTCGCAGGGGACCGAAGTGTGGTTCACCGATTCGCGGGTGGGAACGGGCGCGGACGGCACCCCGTGCATCGAGCGGGTGATGGAAATCCGACGGGACGGGCAGCGCACTCCCGTGCCGCTCCTCTACACCGGGGAGGCTCCCGTTCTGCTGAATGACTCGACCGTCCGCGCCCATATCTGGCTCAACTGCCGCCCCGGGAACACTTACGACGTGAACCTCCGGACTGGTGAGCCACGGCGAGTCGAGTGACCGGAATGCACCGCCTTCGACTCCTCACCCTGGCCGCCGCTCTCGTCGTGTGGCCCGGAGTGGCGCGAGCACAAGGCATTGCGTTCGAGGCGGCCCGACTGCTCGAGGATCCCGACTGGTCGAGCTATCGCCTGGTTATGTCCGGCACGCTCACGGGGCCGTTGGGTTACGGATTGCTCGGGGCTCTGTTCCGCGACCGAGGCCAGCTGGACCAGCGGCTCTGGGGACTGGGAACAGATCTCACGTTGTTTCGAGGTGGTGTGGCCGGACCCTATGCCGTAGCTGGACTTACCGGCGGCGTCGGGACCGGTGAGGCAGATGATCTCTGGGCCAGCTGGTCCGCCGGGCTGGGCTACGAGGTCTTCCCGCTTCCGTTTCTCACCGCGGGGCTGGAGGGTCGCTGGCGGAACCTCACGCCGGGCTCGCGTTCCGGGGTCGAACTGGGTGTCCGTCTTGGGGTGCGGTTGGGCGGCGGCGGTCGCGGCGGGAAGGAACCTCGGCCGTCCAGCCGCGCGGTCTTCCCTGTCTCAGGGGATGGTGCATCTGCCACGTCGGCGCCCGGTGCCGAGCCGGGGGCCTTCGCTCCTCCGGAGGAGATGCCACGGGTGCTGGAGGCGGTAGTGCAGACGGCGACCGACGCGATGGGCACGCCGTACAAGTGGGGGGGCACGGGTAGGGGAGGGTTCGATTGCTCGGGTCTCATCCAGTATGCCTACGGCGCTCACGGGATTTCCTTGCCAAGGCGGAGCGCCGATCAGGCCCGCGTCGGCCAACCGGTGGCACGTGCTGTCGAGGCGCTCTTCCCGGGCGACATCCTGACCTTCAGCGACCGGGAAGGCCCCGTGACCCACGTCGGGTTGTACGTCGGCGGCGGGCAGTTCATCCACAGTGCAAGCAACGGTGTACAACTGAGCCGGCTCGCCAGCGACGATCCGTACGGGCGCTGGTGGTGGGAGCGCTGGATCGGCGCCCGGCGGGTGGTGGAGTACTAGGGAGCCGGAAAGCCAAGCGCCCTCTCGAATCGAGAGGGCGCCCAACAAACCGCCTGCGGCAATGCCGGCCGCCCGGCCCTAGTGCTTGTGCTCGGCGGCCGGCTTCTTTTCGTGATCCTTGTGGGCTTCCTCGGCGGCCGGCTTGGCTTGTTCGCCGGGCGCGGCGTGGTCCATGTGGTCCATATGGTCCATTTCAGCCTTCGGCCGTCCCATCTCCGCGAGTGAGGCCAGATCGCGCTGCAGCGTCGGATCGTTCGGATCGAGGTCGGGCCAAAGATCGAAATCGTCCGGCACGTAGAGCCCCACGATTTCCGCCATCGCGCCGAGTTGGATCGTCTCGCCGGTCGGGTTGTCGTAGACCCCGACCACCCGGTAGCGCTTGCCGGCGTGCAGCTTCAACCCGCGACCGAGCACACCGAACAGCTTCCGCTCGACACCGGCAATGCTCCCATCGGGGGCGCGGTCGCCCTCGACCTGGGTGATGACCTTGCCGGTCTCGGCGTCCTCGAGGCGGACCAAGACGCCGTAGTCGTGCAGGTGGCCGCTGATGCCGAGCAGGCGCCCGCCGACCGGAACGCTGAACTCGTAGCTCTTCTCGGATCGGCCCGCCGGGATGTCGAAGGTGTTGGTCCCGCCGACCTCCAGATTCACGTCCATGTAGATGGGGAGGCTGCTCACCGGTTGGGGCATGAGGTTCTTCGGAGACCACAAGAGAGCGATCTTGAGATACGCATTCTCGATCGGGGCGCCGGTGGCGTTGTGCCAGGCGACATACACGCCGAGCCGCATGTTCGCGCTCATCGGCACGCCGACGGTCTTCGGGAGCACCGCGTCGCCCGTCTCCGACCCGGCGCCCATGAGGCGTTCCGCCGCCGAGTACAGGAGCTGCCGCCGGTCGTAGTTCACCATGATCATGTGGTGCATGATCTCTCGGGGCAGGGCGTTGCCGGCCTCGTCCACGACCTCGATGCGGAAGCCGCGGAACCAGCCGTCGACCGGCCAAGTAAAATCGTAGACCGGGGTATCGTGGCCCGCGCCGTCGTCCATCATCGCCATGGCGTGATGGTCCATGCCGGACATGTCCTCGAGCGTGAACGGCCCAAGGGTCACCAGGACCTCACGGCGGGAGTGATCCGTCTCGACCTCGATCCGAGCGGTGTCGGACGCCATGGCCATCGCGGGCGCCTGCTGGGCCGGGGCTTGCACCCCGCTCATGAGCGCCGTTGTGAAAAGCAAACCCACCGCGGACATTCTCACACTCCGGTAAACGGTTGATCCGAGAGATTGACTGCGATTAACCTAGCACACATGCTCCCGGCCATAAACCCCGGTCCCCCTTGTCAGGATTGATCTCCTCCATGACGACATCCCCCCGTTCGGACCGGTCCCAATCCGTGGGCCGTTGCCTGCATCTGGCTCTGGTTGGGATGCTGGTTCTCCCCACCGCGCTCTGGGGGCAGGGAAGCCGGTTCTTTCCCGATGTGCCGAGCTTCGAGTACCCGGCCGCGGCGCCCCGAGCCACCGCCTTCGTGGGTCGGTTCGTGTCGGTCACGGAGGCGGATAACGCGTTTGGCACCGGCAAGGAGGGAGAAGCGGGCGTCGGCGAGAGTTTTCCGGTCATCGCACTCCGGCGGGGTCCGGTGCCGATCACCTTGGGCTTCGGCGTGGAAGCGTACGGACGATTCCGGCTCGATGACTCGAAGTCGTCCCTCATCAGCACCGATTGGGTGGTGGGAATCGATGTGACCGGCGATTTCGGACCGTGGCGGACGACACTCCGGGTATACCACGAGAGCAGCCACCTCGGGGACGAATACGCCGAGCGATTTGCTGCGACGCGACTCGACTGGACCCGCGAGGTGCTGGAAGCGTGGGTGCGCTACACGACCGGTCCATGGAGTTTCATTGGCGCCGGGACCTGGGTACTGATCGACGAGCTCTCGCTCGACCGCCCGGGCGCCATGCTGGCGGTGGACTATGTGGGGTCGCAATTCTCGATGCTCGGTGCGCCGACCCGTCCGGTCGTTGCGGTGCACTTCGAGGGCGTGGCGGCTACCGATTGGCGGATCGGCAGCTCGGCGCGGCTCGGGATCGAATTTCCGAACGCGACGGGGGACCACGCGCTCGGCCTTTCCCTGGTGGCGCACGACGGCCCCACGACCCAGCGGCAGTTCTTCCGATCCGACAACGGCTACATCGGCGGCGAGATCCGATTCGATTTCTGATCGCTGTCGCTTGACAAGCCCAGACCTCAGCATATCTTTCGCTACCGAATAGTTGGCACTCTCATAACTAGAGTGCTAATCCATTGGCAAATAATGTTTTACTGGCCAATACCACACCTGACAACGAGTTGGAGGGCGACATGCCGAGTGCCACCAAAGCGAAGCCCAAGCTCAAGCTTCACCCCCTGGAGGATCGGGTCGTGATCCTGCCGGACGAGGAGGCCGAGTCCATGCGCGGCGGGCTCTACATTCCCGACACCGCCAAGGAAAAGCCGACCCAGGGCGAGGTCATTGCCGCCGGCCCGGGGCGTATCGAGAAGGGCGAGCGGATCAAGATGGAGGTCGCCGTCGGCGACAAAGTGCTGTACGGGAAGTACAGCGGGACTCCGTTCCAGCTGGGCGACCACGAGGTCATCATCATCAAGGCGTCCGACATCCTCGCCAAAGTCGAGTAGACTCGGACCCGATAGGAGAGCGATACAATGGCAGCAAAGGAACTGATTTTCGATGTTGATGCCCGCGCCAGGCTGAAGCGGGGTGTCGACCAAATGGCCAATGCGGTCAAGGTCACCCTCGGCCCCAAGGGCCGGAACGTGGTGATCGACAAGAAATTCGGATCGCCCACGGTCACCAAGGACGGTGTTACCGTGGCGAAGGAAATCGAGCTCAGCGACCCGATCGAGAACATGGGCGCTCAGATGCTCAAGGAAGTCGCCACCAAGACGTCCGATCTTGCCGGTGACGGCACCACCACCGCCACCGTGCTGGCGCAGGCCATCTACCGAGAAGGGCTGAAGAACGTGACGGCGGGCGCCAACCCGATGGAGCTGAAGCGCGGCATCGATCGCGCGGTCGAGTCGGTCGTTGCTGAGCTGGCGCGGACGTCGGTGGCGTCGGCCGGCAAGAAGGAGATCGCCCAGGTCGGGACCATCTCCGCCAACAACGACGCCGAGATCGGCAAGCTCATCGCCGAGGCCATGGAGAAGGTGGGCAAGGACGGCGTCATCACGGTCGAAGAGGCCAAGGGCCTCGAGACCATGCTCGAGACCGTCGACGGCATGCAGTTCGACCGCGGCTACTTGTCGCCGTACTTCGTCACCGATCCTGAGAAGATGGAAGCGGTGCTCGAGGACGGCTATATCCTCATCCACGACAAGAAGATCTCGGCCATGAAGGACCTCCTCCCGATCCTGGAGAAGGTCGCGCAGAGCGGGAAGCCGCTCATCATCATCGCGGAGGACGGCGAGGGCGAGGCCCTGGCGACGCTGGTGGTCAACAAACTCCGCGGCACGCTCAAGGTCTGCGCAGTCAAGGCCCCCGGCTTCGGCGATCGGCGCAAGGAGATGCTCCGCGACATCGCCGTCCTCACGGGCGGGCAGGTCGTGTCGGAGGAAGTCGGCTTCAAGCTCGAGAATGCAACACTGAACGAGCTGGGTCGCGCCAAGCGCATCGTCGTGGACAAGGACAACACCACGGTGGTCGATGGGCATGGTGACAGCGAGGCCATTCAGGGCCGGATTGGTGAGATCAAGGCCGCTATCGACAAGAGCACCAGCGACTACGATCGCGAGAAGCTCCAGGAGCGGCTAGCCAAGCTCGCCGGCGGCGTGGCCGTCATCAATGTCGGTGCCGCGACCGAGACCGAAATGAAGGAGAAGAAGGCTCGGGTTGAGGATGCGCTGCACGCCACGCGTGCTGCGGTCGAAGAGGGCATCGTGCCTGGTGGTGGCGTCGCCCTGATTCGCGCCCAGAGCGTGCTCGACAAGATCAAGGGTACGCCGGACGAGCGGGTTGGTGTGGACATCGTTCGGCGTGCGTTGGAAGAGCCCATTCGGATGATCGCGGAAAACGCGGGCGCCGAGGGCTCGATCGTGGTGGCCAAGGTACGGGAGTCGAACGATCCGTCCTTTGGGTACAACGCCGCGACCGACAAGTTCGAGGACCTGGTCAAGGCCGGCGTCATCGACCCGACCAAGGTCACCCGCACGGCGCTGCAGAACGCCGCTTCCATCGCGGGCCTCATGATCACCACGGAGTGCGTGGTGGCTGAGAAGCCCGAGACCGAGAAGCCGGCACCCGGCGCGCCTCCGGGAATGGGCGGGATGTATTAAGCCCGAACCCACTAACGGACGACCCCCCGAAGGCGAGAGCCCTCGGGGGGTCGTTTCGTTTGGTGGATGACCGTCAGCCCCAGATGGGCAGCGGAGGCAGCGGGGCGGCCTGCTCTGCCACGTGCAGCGTGCCGTCAAACCCGACCCGGCTGAGCGCCGGCTCGACTGTGGCCCGGGCGTCGGCGGCCGTGTTGCACGACTCGCTCAGATGAGCCAGCACCACTAGGCGAAGCCCCGGGTGAGACAGCTGGCCAAGCAGCTCAGCGGCGGCGCGATTGGACAGGTGGCCGCCCGACCCTGCAATTCGGTGCTGCACGCTTGGCGGATACGGACCGAGCCGAAGACGGACCTCGTCGTGATTGGCCTCGAGCACCAGGGCGTTCATGTCCTTCAGCAGATACCTGAGGCCGGCCGTGGCCTTGCCCAGGTCGTACGCCACACCGATGCCGGTGCCATCGCTGGCGCGTACCGCGAACGCGACCGGCTCGGAGGCGTCATGCCAGGTGGGGCAGGCGGCAATCGAGAAGGGCCCGAGCTCCACCTGGCCGCCCAGGCTCACCAAACGATGCTGGGCCCCGCCGGCCCGATGTCGGAGCCTGTCCCAGGTTCCCGGCGATGTGACGACGGGTGCACCAAGCCGTCGCGCCAAACGCGCCGCGCCGGCGGCGTGGTCCTTGTGCTCGTGAGTCACCGCGATGCCGACCACGGACTGGAGCCCAAGGCCAACGGCGGCGGCGCGACGCTCGATTTCCTTGGCACTGAAGCCGGCGTCCACCAAGAGGGTCGCGCCGCCGTGTGAGATGGCGACGCAATTCCCCCGCGATCCGGAACCCAAGACGAACAGGGTCGTCACGCGCCGGTGGTCCGCGCGTAGGTCATGCTGAGTGAGGCTCGCCGCTCCGCGGTGAGTTCAACACCTCGGCGGGGCATGGCACGGCCGGCCACCTTCAGGAAGGCAGCCTCGTCCATCCGTTCGCGCGCCGCGTTGCCCCAGGTAAATGGAGGAACCCACTTGGGCACGGCACCCGAGCCGAACAGATTCGCACCAGCGCCGACCACGGTTCCGGTGCCGAGCATGGTGCCAATGGCCGTCTTCACATGATCGCCGAAGAGCGTGCCGACGAATTGCCGGTTGGTCGCGATGCGGGTGCCGGCTACCTCGAGTGCGACCATGCCGTACGTGTTCTTGAGATTAGACGTGGTGGTGAGCGCACCCAAATTCACCCAATGCCCGAGCACGCTGTGGCCCACGAAGCCGTCATGCGCCTTGTTGGCGTAGCCGAGGAAGATCGAGTGGGTCACCTCGCCCCGAACACGGCAGTGCGGCCCAATGACGGAGTGTTTGACGACTCCGCCCCACACGATCGAGTGCGGCCCAACATAGAGTGGCCCTTCGAGACGGGCCCCGTGCCGCACTTCGGCACCCGCGTCCAGAACGATCGCCCCATGCCGCACGTCGAACACGACGCCGGGCTCGACCTGGGCAGCCCCAGCGGCGATCAGGGACGGGTCGCCCAGGACCAGGCTGCCCGCCGGGACCGTGCTGGCTCCGGCTTGGGCGGACCACGCCGCGCAGTCGAGAGCGAGTAGGGAATCCAACGCATCGAGCAGCGCCACGGAACCGCCCAGCATCATGCCGTTCACGTCGAGGGCGGGTGTGGCCGGCGGCGCGGCGTCGAGCGGTTCATCGGAATCGAGCAGCCAAGCCACCGGCTTCCCGTGAAAGGCGAGGCACCGCGTATCGTCTGAAAGGTCAACCGGCTCGAGCGAAGGAACGAAGTCCGACCTGGCAACGATAGCCGGGCCGCGGATGGCAGCCGCCTGCTGTACCGGAGGCGCCGCGTCGTCATCGACAAAGCCGGCAACGTGCGCTCCCACGATCGCGCTCGCGCGCGCTCCCAGGACCTGTTCCCATCGTTCACGGATTCGCCAAATGCCGGCGCGGAGTTCACAGACCGGACGGACGCCCGCGAACGGCGCCCATTCGAGGTCGGAGGTCTCGGGCTCGAGCAAGACCAAGTCGGTCACGACGGCAGGTCCCGCACGTCTGGTGGCAGGAGGTCGAGCAGCGCCTTCACCTGCGGGGCATCTTCGCGCGGCATAACCAGGATGCGGCCATTGGCCGCCACCACCACCAGATCCCGGACACCGCTTAACACCACGGGCGTCGTCTCCGACCACGCGACGCAGTCGTGTGTATCGGTCGCGTGCACTCGGCCGACCAGGACGTTGCCGTTGGCGTCGCGCTGGCGCACGCGGTGGAGCGCATCCCAATTCCCGACGTCGTCCCAGGCAAACGCTCCCGGCAGGACGGCGACCGCATTGCTTCGCTCGAGGAGCCCCACGTCGATGGAGATGGCGGTGACCTGCCCAAAGAACGCCTCGATGTCGCCGGCGTCGAGGGCCGGTAGCGCGGGCGCAATCTCAGGCGTATGTCGGGTGATCTCGGCCAACAAACGAGCGGCGGTCCAGGCGAACAATCCGCTGTTCCACAAGGCACCGCCGGCAATCAAGTCCATGGCCTTCGCGGCACCAGGCTTCTCGGTGAACCGTGCCACCTTCCGGGCAAGGCCGCCGAGCGGCGGGCCCGGCACGATGTACCCGTACCCCGTCTCCGGTCGGCTCGGCACGATTCCCACGGTGACGAGACAATCGTGTGCCTGTGCCGTCTCGAGGGCGGTCGATGCCGTCTGATGAAACGCGGTGCGATCGCCGATCACCCAGTCGGCATGGAGCGTCAAAATCTGAGCGTCGGGATCCCGCCGGAGCGCCTCGTGGGTGGCCCACACAATGGCGGGGGCGGTCGAGGCCGGTCGGGGCTCCGTGAGGACGTTTTCCGGTGCGAGCCGGAGACTCGAGGCCAGGACGGGCCCGAGCGCCGGTCCGGTCACGAGCAGGATCCGCTCGGGCGGAACCAGGCCTTCGAGATGTTCGATGGTGACTTCGGCGGTGCTGCGGCCATCCTCGGTGAGCGGGAGAAGCTGTTTGGGCTGTCTGGGACTGCTCAGAGGCCAGAACCTCGTGCCGGCGCCGCCGGCCAGGAGGATGGCCCAGTTCACCGGGTGCCCATGAGCCCGAGCGGGCGGTAACCGATTCGACGAGGTTGGCGGGGAGGCACGGAGGGCGGGTCGGCGCGCGGCCGCGTTACAGCAACTCCGCCACTGCCGGCCGGTGGCGGTCGAGGTCGAACAGGAGTTGCCCGATGTCGGTTCCGGCCCGTACTTGCACGACCAAAGTTCCCTCCACGCCCAATTCGGCGAGGACCACCATCCCGCCGTTGAATTCGAGCACGGCGGTGGCGAATGGGCCACGCCCGGCGGCCCGGCCCAGGTCTCGGACCTGTTGGGCGAGCGTGGCGGTGAGCGCGGCGATGGCGTCGGCGTCCGTCGCCGGTGGAGAGACGTGCTCGATCGTGAGCCCGTCCGGGCTCGCGAGAACCACGGCCTCGACGCCCGGGCGGCGGGCCACCGCGTGCACAACGTCCTGGAGCAGGGCCATGAGTGAATCGGTGTGGGAGATGTGATTGCCTGTCGCCGCAACCTAAGAGAATCGCGCCACCGAAGTCAAGAAACGACGGGAGCTTGACCCACTTTTGCCCGGGGCTTAGTCTTCCATTTTATGTCAAACAAATTGTTCCGTGCCTTGGCTCTGGTCGGGTTGGCTGGCGGAGCGCTCGGCGCATGCGACGACCCCAACGCGTTGCTGGACGCCACCGTCCCCAACGTGGTCGATACCATTTCTCTCTTCGCCTACCAGGGGACCCCGGTCTCCACGCCCAGCGGCTATTCGATTATCGACGCCCGTGCGGTCCGGATCGACCAACGGCCCGACTTCGATTTTGCCTTCAATCTGGCCCCGGGTGACGTGGCCTGGCTTCTTCCACCGGCCGCGCTCGGCCTGGCACAGAACCTGAGCCTCGAGCCCGGGATGCTGGAGCCGTCCGCCGATTTCGACGACTTGACCATCGCGCAGCTGAACGGCTACCGGACGTCCGACACCTTGGTGGTCAGCCCCGGGCAGACATGGGTGGCCCGATCCCGAATCGCCTGCAGTCTGGGCGTACCGTTGTATGCCAAGCTCCGGATTCTCTCCATCGACCCGGCGCAGCGCACGCTGACCTTCGAGGTGTTGGCCAATCGCAATTGCGGGTACCGCGGACTCGAGCCCGGGCTTCCCGATTCCTGATACGTGATCGACCTCAAACAGCTCCGGCAGGAACCCGAGCAGACGCGAGCGAGTCTCGCTCGGCGAGGGGACCCCACGCTGCCGGCCGTCCTCGACCGGGTGCTCGAGCTCGACCGCCGTCATCGAGAACTCCTGACGGCGGTCGAGCGACTCAAGGCAGAGCGGAACGCGGCCGGTGACGAGGTCGCCCGCCGGAAGCGTGCGGGAGAGCCAGCGGACGACCTGCTCGCCGTGCTCGCAGAATCGGGCGAGCGGGTCAAGGCGCTCGATGAAGACGTGCGGTCGGTCAGTGCCGAACTCGAATCGCATCTGCTCACCATTCCGAATCTGCCGCATCCCGATACCCCCACTGGCGACGCCGGTGCCAACCGTATCGTGCGCACCTGGGGCGAAGTACCGACTTTTGCTTTCGACCCGAAGCCGCATTGGGAATTGGGTGAGTCGCTCGGGGTGTTGGACCTGGCCCGCGGGGCCAAGATCGCGGGGTCGGGCTTTCCGGTTTTGACCGGGTCCGGGGCGCGGCTGGGTCGTGGCCTGGTCAACTTCATGTTGGACCTCCACACGCGGGAGCATGGCTACCGCGAGGTGGCGCCCCCGTTTGTGGTGAACCACGCCACGATCACCGGAACAGGACAGCTCCCGAAGTTCGTGGACGAGATCTATCGCAGTGAAGCCGACGATCTCTACTTGATACCCACAGCCGAAGTGCCGTTGACGGGGCTCCACGCCGGTGAATTGCTCGATGCCGCCGTCCTGCCGCTGGCCTATGCGGCCTACACGCCGTGCTTCCGCCGCGAAGCCGGGGCCCACGGCAAGGACACCCGCGGGCTCATTCGCGTCCATCAATTCGACAAGGTGGAATTGGTTCGCTTTGCCAAACCGGAGGATTCCGCGGCCGAGCATGAGCGCCTGACGACACACGCCGAAACGGTGCTGCAGCGGCTGAACCTGCCGTATCGGGTGGTCGAACTTGCCGCCGGGGATACCGGCTTTGCCAGCGCCCGCACATACGATCTGGAAGTGAGGGCCGCCGGCGTCGGCACGTGGCTCGCGGTATCGAGTTCGAGTACGTTCAACGACTACCAGGCTCGGCGGTCGAACATCCGCGACCGTCCACGACCGAAGGCCAAGCCCGAATTCGTGCATACGCTCAACGCGTCGGG
>DATHRW010000249.1:0-7331 GCA_035464955.1 Gemmatimonadales bacterium | reverse complement strand
ACAGGCGATGGTGGTGAGCAGCCCGTGCGAAGAGACCGGGCGGTCCTGTCCGGTGTTCACGAGGAGGAAGGCACCGGTCCCGTACGTGTTCTTCGCCAGGCCCGGCGTTACGCATCCCTGCCCAAACAGCGCGGCCTGTTGATCGCCCGCAACTCCGGCGATGGGAAGCGCGGCTCCGAATATGTCCGGCTCACTCTGTCCGATGACGCCGCTCGATGGCACGACATCGGGCAACATGTCTTGGGGAATGCCGAACAGCGAAAGCAGTTCCGGATCCCACTCATGGGTCTGCACATTATAGAGGAGCGTGCGGGAGGCGTTGGTGTGATCGGTGGCGTGGCGGGCACCACGGGTGAGCCGGGCGATGAGCCAGCTGTCGATGGTACCGGCGGCCACCTCGCCGCGGCCGGCCCGAACCCGGAGTTCCGGCTTATGTTCCAGCAACCACGCGAGCTTCGTCGCCGAGAAATACGGATCGAGCAGGAGACCGGTCCGCTCGCGCACCATGGGCTCCACGCCGGTAGCGCGCAGGGTCTGGCAGAGCTCGGCGGTCCGGCGATCCTGCCACACGATGGCTCGGGCCAGCGGCTCGAGTGTCGCCCGATCCCATACCACCACGGTTTCGCGTTGGTTGGTGATGCCGATGCCCACGGGCATTTCTCCGGCTCCGGCCACCGCCTCGCGCGCGGCTTCGATCGTAACCTTGAAGATCTCATCGGGGTCGTGCTCGACCCAGCCGGGCCTTGGGAAGTGCTGAGTGAACTCGCGGTAGCCGCGAGCCAGTACCCGGCCGTCCTGATGGATCACCAGGGCCGTACTGCCGGTGGTTCCCTGGTCGAGCGCAAGAATCGAAGCCATCGGTTACTCAATGCGAGGAGGGGCGAACGCAGACCTGGGTCACCAAAGTTAACATCATCTATCTTTCAGTCCGGCGCCTTGCCACGGCCGGTCGTGAGATACCAACACTCCAACACCCCAGCCACGGTGTCGTCATGCCATTTTCTGTGATACAGTTCGAAACGAAAGAAGGGATCGCCACCCTCACCATCAACCGCCCGGACAAGCTCAACGCCTTGAATGATGCGGTCATCGAGGAGTTGCGTGAGGCCGTGGCCGCGATCGAGACCGATGACAGTATCCGGGGCGTGATCGTCACCGGAGCCGGGCCCAAGGCCTTCGTGGCCGGAGCGGATATCAGCGAGCTGGCCACGCAGGGACCGCTCTCGGGAAAGGACCGGTCGCTGGCAGGTCAGGCGGTGTTCCGCCGCCTCGAACGCTGCGGCAAACCGGTGATTGCCGCGGTCAACGGGTTCGCATTGGGTGGCGGCTGCGAGCTGGCCATGGCGTGCCATGTTCGATTGGCCAGCGAGAACGCCAAGTTTGGCCAGCCGGAGGTCAAGCTGGGCATCGGCCCGGGATACGGTGGCACCGTTCGGCTGCCGCGCCTGGTCGGCAAGGGCCGGGCCTTGGAGCTCCTGCTCACGGGCGACATGATCGACGCCCAGGAGGCCTATCGCATCGGTTTGGTCAACCGGGTGGTGCCAGCCGACGAGTTGATGCCCCAGGCTGAGAAGCTGTTGCGGCGCATTCTGGCAAACGGACCCGTCGCGGTCCGGCTCTGCCTCGAAGCCGTGGACACCGGGCTCGACTTGAGCGTGGACGAGAGTTCGCTGCTCGAGGCGAACCATTTCGGCCTCATCGCGTCGACCGAGGACATGCGGGAGGGCATGGCCGCGTTCTTGGAGAAGCGGCCGGCGGCCTTCACGGGACGCTAGATCGGCCCGAGCGAAGGGACCGCGGCGGCTCCAATTTGGGCTTGGATGCTGCTAATTTACAGGGATGAGTTCGGGATCGAGCGTGCCTCTGGGCCGGCTGGGCGTGGGGGCCCTCTTTCTGGTGGCCCTGTGGTCGTCGGCCTGCGTGGACCGTGAGCGGCCTTCGTTCCTCGGTCCCAACAACGGCCTTGGCCCGGTCATCGACATCCAGGTGCCGAGCCGGGACACCACCGTTGTTCTTGGCTCCAACGTCCTGGTGGCGGGGCTGGCGGTGGATCTCGACGGGGTCGACGTCGTGATCTTCGACGTGATTGGGGTGAATTTCACGCTGCCGCCACTCAACACCGACGCCGACACGGTACTGTTCAGCTTCACAGTCCCGACGAGCGGACTCGCGGCCGGCGATACCGTCACCGTCGGCATCTTCGGCTTCGACCTGTTGGGCGAGCGCGGCGACACCGCCTTCCGGCGCGTGGTCCTGCAGTAGTGTGGCTGGAAGACTTGGTGGTGCGAGGGTTCCGCAACCTGGCGTCGATGGAATTATCGCTGCCCAAGGACGGGATCGCCCTTCTTGGAGCCAACGCCCAAGGGAAAACGAACCTGCTCGAGGCCGTCTACTACCCGGTGTTGTTTCGCTCCTTCCGGGGAGCGGCGGACAGCGAGGTCGTCGGATTCGGCGGTCCCGGGTTTCGCGTTGAGAACCGGGTCCGGCGCGACGGCGAAGCCGCGACGATCTCGGCGGATTTCCGGGTCGCACCGAAGCGCAAGCGGGTAGAGATCGACGGCACGGAACCGGAGCGGCTGCTGGAGGGACTGGGACGTTGGATTGCCGTGGCGTTCCTCCCATCCGATGTGGTGCTGGCCTCCGGGTCAGCCGCTGAGCGACGTCGGTATGTGGATCGGCTGCTCTGCCTGGCCGATCGCGGATATCTCACCGCACTCACGCGGTACCGGGCGGTCCTGGCTCAGCGCAATGCCGCGCTCCGGACCCAGCGCCGCGAGGTGGTGCGCGCCTTCGACGTGGCCCTTGCCGCGACCGGGGCCGAGATCGTCGCGAGCCGCACCAGATGGGCCGGCCTGGCCGCGGTGTCGTTCGCGCGGGAGTTCGCGACACTCGGAGAAACGGCGAGCGTCGGCATGCGGTACCGCGGGCGCGAGGAGCTGTCGGCGGCCCAGGCATGGCCCGACGCGCTCGAGGCCTCGTGGAGTGTCGATTCCCGCAAGGGGGCGACCACGATCGGGCCCCATCGCGACGATCTGATACTCGAGCTCGACGGACGGGCGCTCCGGGAGTACGGCTCCACCGGCCAGCAGCGGAGCGCCGCAATCGCGCTGAAGCTGGTCGAGCTCGCCACGCTTGCCGAGGCGACGGGAACCGAGCCGGCCCTGGTCCTGGACGACGTGTTTGCGGAGTTGGACGCGGACCGGCAGGAGCGGTTGGTCGAACGCCTGCACCGTGGTGAGGCCCGTCAGGTATTCGTATCGGCGCCGCGTCGCGACGAGCTGCCACACAAGCTTTCCCTGCCGGTCTGGACGGTTACGGATGGACGAGTCACTTGCAGAGGTGCGCGTGAGGGTGTCCGGCGGCATGACCGAGAAGCGGCCCGTCACTTCAATTGGGGACGCGCTGGCGAGTTTCTTCGCTCGTCGCAAGTGGACCAAGCGATTGGACCAGGTGCGCGTGCTCGACGAGTGGCCCGAGTTGGTCGGCAGCCAGATTGCGGCGGTGACCGAACCGGAATCCGTGAGTCCGGATGGCGTGCTTCTGGTTCGGGTGGCGACAGCACCGTGGGCGACGGAACTCGGCCTCATGACGCCGCGGATCCTGGCGCGGATCAACCAGGAACGACAGGGACGGATCGCCGGTATTCGCTGGATTCCCGGACGTATCAGCCGGCCTCAGCACGACGACCATCACGCACACCCAACGAGGTAGCACTTGCCCAAGAAGACGGCCGTGAAACCAAAGAAGGCAAAGAAAGGCTACGACGCCGGGTCCATTCAAGTCCTCAAGGGACTGGAAGCGGTTCGCCGGCGGCCGGGCATGTACATCGGCTCCACGTCGGAGACCGGCCTCCATCACCTCGTCTACGAAGTCGTGGACAACTCCATCGACGAGGCACTCGCCGGCTTCTGCGACCAGATTCGGGTTACCATCCACTCCGACAATTCGGTCACGGTCGCAGACAACGGCCGCGGTATTCCGGTCGACCTTCATCCCGTCGAGAAGATCCCCGGGGTCGAACTCGCCCTCACCACCCTCCACGCGGGGGGTAAGTTCGACAAGTCGTCCTACAAGGTGTCAGGCGGCCTACACGGCGTCGGCGTGTCCGTGGTCAATGCCCTCTCGGAACGGCTCGAGGTAATCGTCGATCGGGACGGGCACAGGCATCACATGGCGTTTTCCCGCGGCAAAACCGCCCAGCCGCTGACGGTGCTCGAGAAGACCAAGGCCACAGGTACCATCGTCCGCTTCAAGCCCGATCCGGACATCTTCACCGTCCTGGAGTACCACTACTCGACCTTGGCTGACCGGCTGCGACAACTGGCGTTCCTGAACGGCGGCATCACCATCACGCTGGTGGACGAGCGGGAGGAGTCGCCCAAGGAGGAACGGTTCCATGCCAAGGGCGGTCTGGTCGAATTCGTGGGCTGGCTCAACCGAAACAAGAAGCCGTTGCACCCGAAGCCCGTGTCCTTCTCGACTGTGAAGGACGATGTCGACGTCGACATCGCGATGCAGTATGAAGACGGCTACAACGAGAACATCTTCACCTTCGTCAACAACATCAACACCCACGAGGGCGGGACCCACCTCACGGGATTCAAGTCGGCGCTGACCCGCACCATCAATGACTCGGCGAAGAAGTCGGGGGCGCTCAAGAAGGAAGATTTCACCCTGTCCGGCGAGGATGTCCGGGAAGGGCTCACCTGCGTCCTGCACATCAAGGTGAAGGAGCCGCAATTCGAGGGACAGACCAAGACCAAGCTGGGAAATTCCGAAGTCGAAGGGATCGTTCGCCAGGTGATCAACGAGCACCTGGGCAACTACCTCGATGAGACGCCATCGGTGACCCGGGCTATCGTGACCAAGGCCGTGAGTGCCGCGCGAGCCCGCGAAGCCGCGCGCAAGGCGCGGGAGCTGGTGCGCAAGAAGACCGGCCTCGAGAATGCCGTGCTCCCGGGCAAGCTGGCCGATTGTTCACTGGACGATCCGACCCTGACCGAGCTCTACCTCGTGGAAGGTGATTCCGCGGGCGGCAGCGCCAAGCAGGGCCGTGATCGGCAATTCCAAGCGATCCTTCCGCTGCGCGGCAAGATCTTAAACGTCGAGCGCGCCCGGATCGACCGCATCTTGAACAACGAGGAACTCCGTGCGATCATCACGGCCATCGGCGCCGGGGTCCACGACGACTTTAAGCTCGAGGAAGTCCGCTATCACAAGATCATCATCATGACCGACGCCGACGTGGACGGCGCCCATATCCGGACGCTGCTCCTCACGTTCTTCTTCCGCCAGATGAAGGAACTGATCGAGGCCGGCTACATCTACATCGCTCAGCCACCGCTCTACCGCATTGCCACGAGCAGCAAGAACGCCTTCTATGCGTACGATGAGCAACAGCGCGAGGAGCATCTCAAGCGGCTGAAGAATGGCGATGACGGAAAGACCAAGATCAACATGCAACGCTACAATGGTCTGGGCGAAATGAACCCCGACCAACTGTGGTCGACCACCATGGATCCTGAGAAGCGGACTGTTCTCCGCGTGACCATGGAAGACGCGGTCGAGGCGGCCAAGTTGTTCGAAGAACTCATGGGCGACGACGTCGAACCGCGCCGGCTCTTCATCGAGGCCAACGCCAAGTACGTGAGCAACCTCGACGTCTGACGCGTCCCGATCGGGGGCACCCAGCACACATCCCCTGCGAGCATGCTCGCAGGGGATGTGTGCATTCCCCGATCACCGTCCCCGCCAGTGCTACGATGGGGGCGGCTTTGGCTGCCCGCCGGCGGGAGCCTCTTCCGTGCGGCGGCCCCCCACGATAATGCCCACCAAGCCGACGACGAGCGCCAGGACAGCAGCGACAGACGTAATCCGGAGCACGAGCCGGAGCCACGTTTCGAACCCGCTCAGCAAGGCGAGAATGAAAATCAAAATGGAGGTTGTCGCCAACACCACGCCCATGATGAACAGTTGCACCCATTTCTGCCGCTTGGCATAGCGGGCCATGGGGAAGAAACACTCCGGGCAGATAGCCCCACTCGGCTGGAGCCAGATATAGGACCACCGCTTGGCGCTGTCGCCGGCAGTCGGGGGCGGAGCCCCGGAAACTGGTCCGGTTGAAGGAACCACGTTCTTGCCGCAGCCCGGGCATTTGACCATGGTCCAGGCCGAGCTGATGCGATCGGTAACAGTTGGCATCCGCACCTCCGTCCGGGTCTCGGGATGGGTGGCGGCCGGAGTGGGGAAGCCGCTCGCCCAAGGGACTCACCATCACCTCGAGCTCAGCTCATACGGCAGATCCTACACCGTCGGATTGGCCGTGTAGCCGAGATACGTCAACACGATGATGTACACGATAGCGCCGATGATGATCCAGGTGAACACCTTGTTCGACTCGCCGCGCGAGCCTCGCCGGTCCAGCACCGGGACGAGCAACAGCAAGAGCCCCGCCAAGGCAAAGCCAAGGACGCCCACGAGCTCGCCCTCGATGCCGAGGATGTGACTCGGCAAGTACTTGAGGGTCTGGAACATGAACATGAAGTACCACTCCGGCTTGATCCCGGCGGGTGCCGGTGCGAAGGGATCCGCCTTGCTGCCCAGTTCCGCCGGGAGAAACGCGGCCAGCGCGGCCAGGATCGCGAGCGCGATGAGCCATCCGACGAGGTCCCGGAGCAGAAAATTCGGGAAGAACGGCATGACCCGCGGTGTACCACCCTCCCGTTCCACGCTCGGGGGAACGCTCATGCCGTGCTTTTGCACCAAGAACAAATGAAGTCCGAGAATCCCGAGGATGGCCGCGGGCAGGACCGCCACGTGGATCGCGTAGAAGCGCGTCAGCGTCGCGCCCGTGACATCGGTGCCTCCACGGGCCACACTGAGAAGGAAATCGCCGATGACGGGCAAGGCCCCCGTGATCTCCGTGCCGACCCGAGTGGCGAAATAGGCCAACTCGTTCCACGGGAGCAAGTATCCTGTAAAGCCGAACGCCAGGGCCACACCGAAGAGCACGACACCAGAGTACCAGGTGAGGTCACGCGGCGGCCGGTACGCCTTCACGAGCAACACGCTGAACAGATGGAGGAACAGCGTGAAGATCATCAGGTTGGCCGCCCAATGGTGGATGGAGCGTACCAACCAGCCGAACGTCACCTCGGCCATGAGGAATTGGATCGACTCGAAGGCCTCTTCTGCACTCGGTCGGTAGTAGAACAACAGCAGGATACCCGTCGAAACCTGGACGATGAAGAGGAAGAGGGTCATCCCACCCAGGTAGTACCAGATGGTGTGCCGATGCACCGGCACGTCCTTCTTCTTGGCAAGCTTCCGCA
>DATHRW010000248.1:0-6448 GCA_035464955.1 Gemmatimonadales bacterium | reverse complement strand
CAACTACTCCGAGTCGGGCCCGAAGCTCCGGGCGAGCGGCGTCGATTACGATGTTCGCAAGGACCGCCCGGACCTGGACTACGAGACCTACGATTTCGAGGTCCCCGTTGGGGAGCACGGCGACATCTACGACCGCTACATGGTGCGGCTGGAAGAGATGTATCAGTCGAATCGGATTCTCGAACAGGCATTGGACCGGCTCGAGCCCGGCCCGATCAACGTCGATGATCCCCGCGTCATCCTGCCGCCCAAATCGCGCGCCATGAGCGACATGGAAGCCATGATCTTCCACTTCAAGCAGGTCATGGAGGGTATCAAGCCCCCCGCCGGTGAGGTGTACTTCGGCGCCGAGAACCCCAAGGGCGAGCTGGGCTACTATTTCGTGTCCGACGGCACCGCAAAGCCGGTGCGTTGGCGTATCCGACCTCCGGCGTTCATCAACCTGGCGGCCCTGCCCACGCTCTGCGAGGGCGCGCTCCTGGCCGACGTGATCGCCATCAACGCGAGCGTCGACATCGTGATGGGGGAAATTGACCGATGAATGCCACTTCGGGCGCCGTGCCCCACGGCCACGAGACGGCCCCGTATGAACCGGTGTTCGTCGGGCCGGCGTTGAGCAAGCTCGAGGCGCTGTTTGCGCAGTACCCAACCAAACAAGCTTGCCTCCTGCCCGCGCTCTGGATGGTGCAAGAGGCCCGCGGCTGGGTGTCGGAGCCGGCCATGGCCGAGGTCGCCGACGTGCTCGGTCTGACGCCCGCGTTCGTCAAGGGCGTCGTGACCTTCTATACCATGTACCACCTCCACCCCGTGGGGCGGCATTTCATCCAGGTCTGCACCACGTCGCCGTGCGGTCTCTGCGGGGCGGAAGACGTGCGCGATGCGATCCTGGAAGCGACCGGCTGCGAAGAACTGGGAAGGACAAGCCCCGATGGGCGGTTCACGGTTATCGAGGTCGAGTGCCTCGGCGCCTGTGGGTTTGCCACTCCCATTCTGATCGATGACGACTTCATCGAGAGCGTCACGGCCGACCGGGTGCCGGCCCTGTTGGAGGGCTACGAGTAATGGGTTACCCGCATCCGATCCATCCCAAAGAGACACCGGTGCTCTCCACCCACTTCGGAGACGCCGCCGCCCGCTCGTACGCCGGTTGGGTGGAGCGGGGGGGCTATCAGGCGCTGCGCAAGGCGCTCGCCATGACGCCCACCGACGTCACCGAGGAGGTCAAGGCGTCGGGCCTCAGGGGCCGCGGTGGAGCAGGCTTCCCATGTGGGCTCAAGTGGTCGTTCATGCCCAAGAACTCGGGGAAGCCGCATTACTTGGTGTGCAACGCCGACGAGTCGGAACCGGGCACGTTCAAGGACCGGGAGATCATGCGGTGGACGCCGCACGCGCTCATCGAGGGGTGTGCCATTGCCGCCTACGCCATCGGAGCGGAGCGCTGCTACATCTACATCCGCGGCGAATTCACCGAACCGCTCCGCATCATGACCATCGCCATCGAAGAGGCCTACGCCAACGGCATACTCGGCGCGAACGTGCTGGGCAGCGGCGGCACCATCGACATGATCATTCATCGCGGGGCCGGCGCCTACATCTGCGGCGAGGAAACGGCCTTGATGAACTCCATCGAAGGCAAACGCGGCAACCCCAGGATCAAGCCGCCCTTTCCGGCGCAAGCCGGTGTGTTCGGCATGCCGACCACGGTGAACAACGTCGAGACGTTAGCCGCGGTGCCGCACATCGTCGCTCGCGGTGCCGCGTGGTACAAGGGCCTCTGCCTCGGCAGCGACAAGAGCACCGGCACCAAGCTGTTTTCGGTGTGCGGCCAGATCCAGCGGCCTGGGAACTACGAAGTGACGATGGGCACCCCCATGCGGGACCTCGTCGTCGACATGGCGGGGGGGGCCCGCCCGGGGCGGACCCTGAAGGCGGTGATTCCCGGCGGCTCATCGGTTCCGATCATGACCGTCGCGGAAATGGAAGATTGCGTCTGCGACTACGAAGGTGTCATGGCGAAGGGGTCCATGCTCGGTTCGGGCGGCATGATCGTGATGGACGACAGCGCCGACATGGTCTATCAGATCTGGCGCCTGGCCCGGTTCTACGCCCATGAGTCGTGTGCCCAGTGTACCCAATGCCGGGAGGGCACGGCGTGGACCACCAAGATCCTGGAGCGCATTCTCCGAGGGCAGGGGGAGCACAAGGATCTGCAACTGCTCATGGACTTGTCCGAGAACATGACCGGCAAGACCATCTGCGTGTTGAGTGATTCCTGCGCCGCCCCGATCGTGAGCGGCATCCAGAAGTTTCCCGAGGAATTCGAGGCCTACATCTCCAAGCGCCGCGAGCCGGCACTCAGCCCGGCGTAACGCAAATGTCCGACGAACTGGTTACGGTAACGATCGACGGCATCTCGGTGCAGGTGCCGAAAGGCACCCCGCTCATCGAAGCCGCGAAACGGGCGGGCATTCTGGTGCCGCATTACTGCTACCATCCGTCGCTGCCGGCACCGGCGGTGTGCCGGATGTGCTTGGTCGAGGTGGAAAAGGCCCCCAAGTTGCTCCCGGCCTGCGTCACCACGGTTACGGACGGCCAGGTGGTGCACGTCCATAGCGAAGCGGCCGAACAGGCCCGCGAAGGCGTGCTCGAGTTCCTGCTGATCAACCATCCGCTCGATTGTCCGATCTGCGATCAGGCCGGCGAATGTGAATTGCAGAACTACGTGTTCCAGGAAGGCCGGGCCGGCTCCCGGTACGACGACTATCCCAAGCGATTCAACCCGGTGGAGGACTTCGGCCCGGACATCCTGTACGTACCCAATCGGTGCATTCTTTGCACCCGGTGCGTGCGCTTCATGGATGACGTGGCCAAGACCCCGGTGCTCAACGTCTCGGAGCGCGGCGATCGCGCGACGATCGGCATCTTTCCGGAGACGAGGCTGGACCATCCGTGGTCCGGCAATGTCGTCGACCTGTGCCCGGTGGGCTCGCTCGTCTCGAAGGATTTCCTCCACAAAGCGCGGGCCTGGGAACTCGACAAGACGGCCAGCATCTGTCCGGGCTGTACCCAGGGCTGCAACGTGACGATCGAGACGCGGGAGCACAACGTGGTGCGCCTGCGACCCAGGCCAAACATGGAGGTAAACCGGCACTTCATCTGTGATGAGGGCCGCATGAACTACCGGTGGATGAATCGCGGCGACCGGGTTGAGGCCCCTCGAGTGAAGGACGGCGCCCGCCATCAGGCCGTGGATTGGGACACGGCCCTCGCGCGGCTGGCTGAGTCGCTCGTGGGCACGCGTGGCTCCGCCGTGCTCCTGGCCAGCGCGCGGGCCTCGACAGAGTCCTTGGGACACCTCCGCCGTATGCTCGACCGCTTTGACGTCACCGCCGCGGTGAAAGTGCCGCTCGGTGATGAAGCGCCGCTCGAAGGAATTCCAGGGCTGGCCCTGAGGGCGGAGCGGGCTCCCAACCTGGCGGGTGCCCACCTCATGGGCTATACGGCCAAATGGGACGACGCCGTCCGAGCGGCGGCGGACGCGGCCGTGGTGGTCGTGGTGGATGAGCTCCTGACCGAGGCCGAGTTGGCCACCGCCCGCCGAGCAGGTCTGCTGGTGGTGCTGAGCACGCTGGAATCGGACGACCTCGACCAGGCCGATCTGGTGCTGCCCATCACGACCATGGCCGAGGAGTCTGGCACCTATCTCAACCGCGACCACCGGCTGCAACGCTACCTGCAAGCCAAGGCGGCACCGGGCATGGCGCGTCCCGCCTGGTGGGCGGCGGTCGAAGCCCAAGCCCGAGCTGACGGCCTAGCCACGGCCCCGGGCTCGGCCGCCGAGGCATTTGCAGCGTTGGGCGACCACGTGCCGAGCCTCGCCGGTCTTACCTACGCTGACATCGGCTTCGTCGGCCGGGTCATCGGCCGGCAAGCGGCGGTGGGAGTCGAACGGTGACCCCCGAACTCAAGGGGTTCCTGCTCGTCGCCAGCGTCAAGATGCTGGTGGTGTTCGTCGTGGTCCTTGTGTGGGTGGCGCTCTTGACGCTCATGGAGCGGAAAGTGTCGGCCTGGATCCAGAACCGGTTGGGACCGAATCGGGTGGGCCCTGGCGGCCTGCTTCAGCCGGTGGCCGACGGGATCAAAAACTTCATCAAAGAAGAGACCCTGCCGAAGGTGGCCAACCCGGTGCTGTTCGTGCTGGCCCCGGCGATGTCGTTCATCCCGGCCATGCTCCTGTCCGCGGTCATTCCGTTCGCCGCTCCGCTGCCGCTCGAGTTCGACTTCACCTTGCCGCTCGTGGGCCGCATGGTGCACTCGGGCGCGACGCCGATGGTGGTCGCCGACTTGCCGGTCGGATTCTTGTTCGTGCTGGCGGTGAGTTCGATGGGCGTCTACGGCATCGCCATTGCGGGCTGGTCGTCGAACAGCAAGTACAGCCTTCTGGGGGGCCTCCGCGCCAGCGCGCAGATGGTGTCCTACGAGGTGGCCCTCGGACTGAGCGTGCTGCCCATCCTGCTCCTGGCGGGGAACGTGTCGTTCTCGTCGGTCATCGCCGAGCAGCAGGCCGGGCTCTGGTACGTGCTGCCGCTCTTCTTATCGTTCTTCGTATTCCTGATTTCCGGCCTGGCGGAAACGAACCGACTGCCGTTCGACATGCCGGAGGCCGAGTCGGAGCTGATCGCCGGATATCACACCGAATACAGCGCGATGAAATTCGCCATGTTCTTCATCGCCGAATACGCCAACATGATCACCGTGTCGGCCATGACGGCGACGCTGTTCCTGGGCGGTTGGGATATTCCGTTTACCGCGTGGGATCAACAGGGCGGGGTGGCGCAAACGCTGGCCACCGGCGGGTTCTTCGTGGCGAAAGTGATGGTGTTCATCTTCATCTTCATGTGGATCCGCTGGACGCTGCCTCGCTTCCGCTACGACCAGCTCATGGCGCTGGGCTGGAAATTCCTGATCGAGGTGGCCACGGTCTATTTCGTGGTGATCGCAATCGCCATCCACCTGATCGGGCGGGTGTGGGGGGTGACTGATCCTCGCGCGATGGGGCTCTGGCTGTTCGGGTTGAATCTGGTGCTGTGCTACGTGGTGTTCATGCTGCTGGATCGAGGAGTCGTCATTGAAGGGAGCTCGCCGCAGCGGCGCCCCGCTCCCACCGAGGCCCTGGAGTCCGAATGGCGATAACGGTCAAGGTGTGCCGGCGTCCGGAACGGAACGTGAGCTACGTGCGGGCGGCGCTCAAGGGGATGCGGCTGACCTTCAAACATCTGCTCCAGCCCAAATTCACTATGCAGTACCCCGAGGAGAAGAGCCGGGACGACTGGACGCTCTCCTCCCGCTGGCGTGGCACGCATCGCATGATGACGGATGAGGCCGGGCGCTCGAAGTGCGTCGCGTGCGGTCTCTGCCCGCAGATCTGCCCTGCCAACTGCATCAAGCTCGTGCCTGGCGAGGACGAGCATGGCAACCGCTATCCGCTGATCTACGAGATCGACGAATTCCGCTGCGTGTTCTGCGGCTACTGCCAGGAAGTGTGCCCCGAAGAAGCCATCCACGTGGGCGTCCACTTCGAGAATGCGGAATACGATCGGGCGCGGTTCGTGTACGACCTGGAACGGTTGTCCTCGCAGACGCATCCGGTGTCGACCTTATGGGATCCCACCGATCCCAGGGGCGAGTGATGGCCGAGATTGTCTTCTATTTCTTCGCAGCCGCCGCCATCCTGTCGGCGCTCATGTGCATTACGCAGCGGAACCCGGTGGCCTCGGCCTTCTGGTTGATTGCGACGATGCTGGCCCTCGCGGGCATCTTCGTGTTGCTCGAGGCGCAGTTCATCGCGGCCGTCCAGGTCCTGGTCTATGCCGGCGCCATCATGGTGCTGTTCCTCTTCGTGATCATGCTGCTGAACCTGAGCGACCGGGTAAGCGACATCCGGGGCAAGTTGAGTTGGGTCGCAGCAGCGCTCATTGCCGGCGCACTGGCCGCGTCACTCCTCACGCTCCGCGGGTACACCCCGGCGCGGCTGGCGCTCGAGGTGACCGGCTCAACACAGATTCCGCCCGAGGTCGCGTTCCAGGCCGCGGAGTTGGCCCGGGCGGAGGCGGCATCGCGGGGGATCATCGGCGTCTTCGCCGAGCCGCTGTTCGGATCGTACCTCATCCCGTTCGAGATCACGGGGTTGCTCCTGCTCACGGCGATCGTCGGCGCGGTCGTGCTGGCAAAGCGGAGGCTCTGAATGCTGCTTGGCCCTGCGCTCGGCCTGTCCGCCATTCTGTTCGCGATCGGGGTGGCCGGCGTCATTCTCCGGCGCAACGCGATCGTGCTGTTCATGTGTATCGAGCTGATGCTCAATGCCGTGAATCTGAGTTTCATCGCGCTGGCACGCTACCACGGCATCAGCGGGCAGATCATGGTCTTCTTCGTCATGACGGTTGCCGCG
>DATHRW010000247.1:0-4660 GCA_035464955.1 Gemmatimonadales bacterium | reverse complement strand
TCCGATTCAAGGATCTGGGTCTCCTCATCGTCGATGAGGAGCATCGCTTCGGCGTGCGACACAAAGAACAGCTCAAAGCCATGCGCATTAGCGTGGATGTCTTGACGCTCACCGCGACGCCCATTCCGCGCACTTTGCATCTTTCCCTGGCCGGGCTGCGGGACATCAGCATGATCGAAACCGCGCCACGCGACCGGTCCCCGATTCTGACCTTCGTCGAGCCGTGGGACAACGGGCTCCTCGAGGAGGCCATGGCGCGAGAGCTGGATCGAGGCGGGCAGGTCTTCGTGGTGCACAACCGGATCGAGACCATTCACACCATCGCCGCACGAATCCAGTCCCTGGCCCCTCGCGCGGAGGTTGCGGTCGCACACGGTCAGCTGCCGCCCGAGGCCCTCGACGGCGTCATGCGCCGATTCGTGGCGGGCGAGGTCGACGTGCTGGTCTCCACCATGATCGTCGAATCGGGCTTGGACGTGCCGAACGCGAACACCATGATCGTGCACGATGCCCACCGCTTCGGCCTGGCGCAGTTGTACCAGCTGCGAGGCCGGGTTGGCCGGAGCCACCGGCGGGCCTTTTGTTACTTGCTCGTGCCCGACAGCGTCGATCCCGACGCCGAGGAACGCCTGAAGTTCCTGGAGCACCACACGGATCTCGGATCGGGATACCGGATTGCACTCAAGGACCTCGAGCTGCGCGGTGCCGGCAACCTGCTCGGCGGCGAACAGTCGGGCCACGCGCATGCGGTCGGCTTCGATCTCTACATGCGGTGGCTCGAGGAAACGGTGCGGGCGTTGAAGGGGCAGGGGGTGGAAGCTCAGGGGGTGGCACCGGAAACCGTTGTCGACACGCCGGCGCATCTGCCCGACGCCTACGTGCCTGACGACGACTCGAAACTCGATGTGTACCGACGCCTCGCGCGGGCCCGCGTTGCCGAGTCGGTCGATGACGTGCAGCAAGAACTCCGGGAGCGGTTTGGTCCGCTGCCGCCCGACGTGCGGGCGCTCCTCGACATCGCTCGGATCAGAGTCATCGGTGCGACCCTCGGCCTGCAGCACGTCCTGGTACGGGGGGACGAGGCGCGGCTCACTTTTCGGTCGGGCACGACCCCCCGGCTGGCCGGCCTGACCGCGGCGCTCGATCACGTGCAACTCGCTGCGGATGTGCGCCGGACCGTGCCCCTGTCGCTCAGGCTCCACCGCTTGGGCGGTGAGCCCATGCTCCCCACGCTGGTGCGGGCGCTTCGCGCGGTCGAGCGCGAGGGCCAGGCGGCGAAGGCCGGACAATCCGCTTAGATTCCGGCCTGGTTCCAGCCTTCTGTCCCGGACTTTGGAGCGCGCATGCGTAGGGCGTTAGTGATGCTAGGCCTCGTGGCCACAATCGGTTGCGGAGAAATCCGCAACATGTTTTCGAGCCACGCCGATGTGGCTGCCGAAGCCGGCGACCGGCAATTGACGGCCCAGCAAGTGGGCGAACTCATGGCACGCACGAAGGGCGTCCAGCTCACGCCACAAGCGGCCGAGTTCATCTCCAACGTCTGGGTGGACTACACCTTGTTTGCCCAGGCCGTCGCGGCCGGCACTCTCCCGTCGGATTCCGCTGATATCGCGCGGGTCATGTGGTCCGATATCGCGGAGCTCAAGGCCACCCAGTGGTATGACACCCTGGTGGCGCGCCGGGCATCAGTGGGGCCGGAGCTGGCGGATAGCGTTTATGCCGCCGACAGTGTTCGGATCTTCCAGCACATGCTGTTCCGTGTGGCGCAGGGCGCACCGAGCAACGAGCGCGCGGCAGCCCGACAAAAGGCGGTACAAGCGCTGGCGCGCGTACGCCGTGGGGCGGATTTCGGTCAACTCGCGAGCGGGCTCTCGGATGACCCCGGGAGTCGCCGGGACAACGGCTACCTCCCGCCCACCGCACGCGGCGGCTTTGTCACGGCATTTGACAGTGCCGGGTGGCAACTCAGTCCCGGGGCGCTGTCGGATGTGGTCGAGACACCATTCGGCTACCACGTCATCTACCGGCCACCGGTGGAGATGGTGCGCGAGCGATTGCTCACTTGGCAAAAGGAACAGGTCCAAGGGCAACTCGACAGCCTCTATCTCGACGAACTGGGCAAGGTCCATGAACTCAAGGTGAAGTCCGGCGCGCCGGCGGTAATGCGGCAGGCTATCAAGGATCCGTTGGGCATGAAGGGCTCGAAGAAGCAGCTGACCACGTTCGAGGGCGGCGGCCTGACGGTTGCGGACTTCTTGCGCTGGGTGCAAACGCCGGAACTGTCTCCGGCCATGGGACAGATCGCTGCCGCCGAGGACGAGCAGCTCCGGTTGTTTGCCGAGCGATTGTCGACCAACATCCTGCTGCTGCGCCAAGCCGATTCCGCCGGCATCACGCTGAGCCCGGTGGAGTGGCAGTCGATTACCGCATACTATCGCGCCTCCGTCGACACGTTGCGCCAGGCGCTGGGACTCAACAGCGATGTGACCGATTCCTCGCTGTCAGCGGACCAGCGTGCCGAGGTGGCCGCGCTCAAGGTGGACGATTTC
This sequence comes from Gemmatimonadales bacterium, assembly GCA_035464955.1. GTDB lineage: Bacteria > Gemmatimonadota > Gemmatimonadetes > Gemmatimonadales > GWC2-71-9 > JABDII01. Next base: position 2,111 of record DATHRW010000247.1, on the reverse strand, counting down.
TTCACGCGCATCACTCAGGGGCAGGCCATTCTGCGCCGCCTGCCATCGTCGTTGAGCACTGTGCTCCGGGAGCGCGCGGGAGATCGGATTTATCCCAACGGCCTGACCCGTGCCGTCGAGTTGGCCAACGAGGCGCGCACGCCGCCCGGCAGCAAGACGCCGACGACGGTGCCAGGTCCTGCCCCCACTCCCACGCTCGAGCCGGCCGCCGGACCGCCGCCGGTGCCGGGAGCCACGGGAGCGCCACCGGCCACCGAGCCGTCCGCCAAGCCATGATCCAGGGCAGGCGGTGCCTCGCGTTGATGATGATTGGGACCGCTGCCGGAGCGGCCCCCGTGCTAGCTCAACAACAATCGGTTGTGGTCGATCGGGTCATTGCCGTGGTCGGGAACGAGCCCATCCTGATGACCCAGCTCGATGTTGAGCTGTTTCGTCTCCAGTCCCAGGGTGTCCAACTTCCCACCGACGAGACAGAACTCCGACGCACCAAGCTTCAGATCGTCGATGAGTTGATCAACGGTGAGTTGCTGGTGCAGGAGGCCCTGCGCGACACCTCTATTCATGTCACGCCGGAGGAAATCGCGGCGGCGGTCGATCAAGAATTCCGGCGGATTCGCCAAAGCATCGCGTCGGAACTCGAGTTCAACGCGGAGCTCCGGAAGTCCGGCTTTCAGACCCCGGACGAATACCGGCGATGGTTGGGAGAGGAGCAGCGGCGGAGCCTGCTGCAGAACCGGTTGATCGAGAACCTCCGGGCCAGAGAGCAGCTCGAGCCGATCCCGCCCACCGAGCAGGAACTCAGGGAATACTTCGAGGCGAGAAAAGAGGTGGCGGGGAAGCGGCCGGCCACGATTGCGTGGCGTCAGATCGTCATTTCGCCCAAGCCCAGCGTCGAGGCCAAGGCACGCGTGCGCGCCAAGGCCGATTCGATCATTCTCGAGCTCCGCCAGGGCGCCGACTTTGCCACCGCCGCCCGGCGCTTCTCCATGGACCCGGGATCGCGCGACCAGGGTGGATCGCTCAACTGGTTCCGCCGCGGCCAGATGCAACCCGAGTTCGAAGCGGTGGCCTTCCGGTTGCGGCCCGGAGTGGTCTCGGATCCGGTGGAAACCCTGTTCGGCTACCACATCATTCAGGTCGAGCGTGCCCAGCCGGCCGAGATCCAGGCTCGCCACATCCTGCTCATGCCCGACCTCACGGCCGAGGACGCGAGCGCGGCCCGGGCCCTGGCGGACCGAGTCCGCGCGGCCATCGTGGCGGGTGCCTCTTTCGACTCGCTGCAGCGGCTGCACCACGACAAGACTCAATTCGATGCTACACCGGACGTGCCGGTGAATCAGCTGACTCCGCCCTATGACACGCTGTTGGCCAATGCCGATTCGGGCTTCGTCACGCCGGTCACGCCTCTCGCCTCGCCGCTGGGCGATCCGAACCGCACCCAGTACCTCATCGTCGAGGTAACCGCGCGGCGAGCCGAGGGTGAGATCAGTTTCAACGATGTGCGTGACCGGCTGCGCACCCAGCTGGGCGAGGAACTCGCCATCCAACGCTACCTGACCCGCCTGCGCCGCGGCACCTACGTGGAGATCCGCGACCTGTGACGCCACGGGTCGCGGTGACTCTGGGCGATCCGCGTGGGATCGGTCCCGAGATCGCGGCCCGGGCCCTGAGCGCTCCGTTGGACGCCGAGGGTGTCGTCATCGGGGCCGAAGACCAGATCGCCGGCGTGCCGGCTACGCGCCGCGTCTCGACCGGCCTTTGGAACGGGGGCGGCTCGGAAGACGGACAGGGCAGGGCCGTTCGCGCCGGCCGCATCGCGGGTCATGCCGTCGAGCAGGCGGCGAAGATGGCGCTGGCGGGAGACGTGGACGCGATCGTCACCGGACCGGCGCACAAGCACGCCCTCCACCTCGCCGGGTTCCCCTATCCTGGACACACCGAGTGGCTGGCCGAGCTGGCCGGCGTGGACGTGGCCATGATGCTCGCCGCCGACAGGCTACGCGTCGTGTTGGTCACGACCCACGTCCCGCTCCGCGACGTCCCCGACCTGGTCACCACGGAGAAAGTCGTCCGGACGGGCAGGCTCACGCTCGACGGCCTGAGTGATTGGT
>DATHRW010000246.1:0-4860 GCA_035464955.1 Gemmatimonadales bacterium | reverse complement strand
AATCGCGGCACGATCGGCCCCGTGATGGTCGTGCCCAACACCTTCGACCCCAAGGTGTTTCCAGTGGCCGCGGTCGAAGAGGCACGGCGTGACGGGGTCGAAGGCAACCTATTTCACGAATTCATCTGGGGCGGCTACCTGCTGCTCGAGTGGCCCGAACAACGGGTCTTCATCGACGGCGGGACGGACTACTACGGCACCGACCTCTACCGTGAGTTTATCGAAACCATCACCCTGACGCCGGGCTGGCGGGACAACCTCGAGGAACGCACGGTCTCCCTGGCACTCCTCGGTACGGGCTCACCGTTGGCGCATGAGCTTGTGCGAGACCCCACCTGGGGGGTGAGGTACTGCGACGACAGGGCAGTGCTGCTGCAGCGCGGCTATCCGGCGGCCGGCGACGAGCAAGACCGAAGAGGCTCAGACTGGCACAAGCTTTGGGCTTGCTACGAAAGAGCCCAGGCTGACCGGAAGGCCGAGTAGCCGGATGCCCACGGGACGTGACACCAAATGAACGCGATCCGCGCTTCCTGGCGAGAGGTGGCTACCCATCTCGCACTCATCCTCGCTACGGGTGCGGTGTCGCTCGTCAGCACGGCACTCGTTGCTGTGCTCGTGGGATCTCGCTTCTCGTTCTGGCTGGACAAGACCAGCATGCTGCTGGCATTCGCTCTCGGTCACATCTTGCTCTGGGCGGTGCTCTGGGATGGAGCCACTGTGATTACCTCCAGGCTCCTTCCGGGTCGGCGGGGACTCTGGCGTCGCATGGGGTTCTTCAGCCTAGGGCCATGGCCGCTCTTGCTCATGGCGCCGGCGGTCTATTTCGTGGTGCAGACGGCCAACATCACGTTGATCAGCCTCACGCTGCTGGATTCAGTGACTGCGTGGCGGGACTCCTTTTTCTGGGCCCTGGAAGGCGGCCTTTTCTCCTGGGTCACCCGGCACGCATTCCTCGTCCTGGCGTGGGAGACGCTGTACCATAGTGCGTGGACCATCGAGTTGGGCGCCGTGTTCCTCCTCTTTGTGGTTGGGCGCAAACCCCGCCTGCTGACCAGCTTCTTTGTCTCGTTCATCTTGATCTTTTACCTGGGCCGCTTGATCGGCCTGGTAACCCCGGTCATGGGCCCCGCCTTCTATCAACCGGAACTATTCGACTATCTGGACGGGTCACCCAGCGGCCTGGCCATGGAATACATCGCGCGACTGATTGCCATGGATCCAGCCGACGTGACCCTGAATGCGGCCCTCCTGGGCGGCGTGTCCGCCATGCCGAGCCTCCACATCGCGATGGTCGGCCTCACCGCCTATTGGCTTGGCGTCGGGAACAGGAAAACCATGTTCGTTACCGTGCCGTGGGTCTTGACGGTCTGGGCATCGACGGTCATGCTGGGCTGGCACTACGCACTGGATGGTGCCGGTGGGTTGCTCCTCGCGGCGGGCGCGATCGCAATGACCTCGTGGATGGGGCGACGATGGACGGCGGCGGCGCTCCGGTTGAAGCAGCACCAATCCGTCGCGGACACGTCCCACGCCTTCCGAGTGCGCCCGTGACCACCACGTTTGAAATGCCCAGGAGCTCTGTCAATGGATGAGAGCCTGTACTGGAAATTTCTCGAAGTCGAACGATCCCACTGGTGGTTCGTCGCGCGCCGTCAGATCCTCTTGGCGCTCTTCCGGCACTACCTCCCGCGCGGGGGGCGCATTCTCGACGTCGGCTGTGCAACGGGGTACTTCATCGAGGGGGCGCAGCAGGAGTTCGACGCATGGGGCATCGATCCGTCACCCGTCGCCGTCAAGATCTGCCAAGACCGCGGCTTGACCCAGGTGGTGCCAGGTTCCACCGAGGATTTTGCCGCCGTCCAAGACAAACGCTTCGACGCCGTCGGCTTCTTCGACGTCATCGAGCACGTCGACGACGATCTCTCGGCGCTCACAAATGCCCGCGCCGTGCTCGCCGATCGCGGCCTCGTCATGATTACCGTGCCGGCATACATGTGGCTTTGGTCGGAACATGACGTACTCAACGAACACAAGCGTCGCTACGTCAGAGAGGAAGTGGCTGCGCTGGTGCAGCGGGCAGGGTTCGAGATCGAGCAACTCACCTATTTCAACTCGTATCTCTTCCCATCCGCCGTTCTGGCACGCCTGGCGCGGCGGGTCATCCGGAGCGTCGGCAAGGCCGATCTCTCGATGCCACCACCTTGGGCAAACCGACTCATGACTCGAGTGTTCGCGAGCGAGCGGCGACGCCTCGTTCCCAATGGGCGCCCCCGCGGGTTCCCGGCCGGGCTCTCTCTCCTCGCGATCGCTCGAAAGGCCGGGGCTTAGCCCCTGCCTTCCCCTCGGTGCCACCCGGTGCCGATTGCGAGTCCAACAGCGAGAAGAAAAACCACGAGGCGAATTCGCTCCGCCGGCCCGCCAAACGCAAATCGGATCCCGGGACGCGTGGCGGCATCGAGGTTTCCTTGGGCATGGTTCGGCGGGCGAGCCGCTGCACCAGGCAACGGTTCAGATGTCCGCTCATAGACATCATGTTGACCGAGGGTCATCACATAGCGGTATGAGGCAAGCTCACGGGCGAAGCGTGGCTCCCGTGAGAAATACGCGAGGTAGTCGAGCCTCCGTGCATCGTTCCACGGCACGTCCCTGGCCGATCCTAGAACGACGAGTAGCCTCGGCTTCGCTCGTTCCAGGTCGGACACGACCGCGAGCTTGAAGTTGCGCTCCAGCGGTATCTCGGTGCCGGCCGGCCGATAGACGAGTGGGCCTGGCTGCTGGAACTGGTCAGCATACAGAACCCAGAGAATCCACATACTCGGATAGCGCAGCGGCCATTCGGCATGGGCATAGGGAACCAGCGGCCATGCCGACCGCATGTTGTAGGACAACACTGCCACGGCTTCGCCGGCCGCACGGTCTCGCACCAGCTCGGCGAGTTCCCAGAACTCCGGAAACGGTTCGACCTCCGACCCTTTGGGGTCCATCACCTTCCAGGCCCCTATGGTAACCGCGCCCAGAACAACCGCGACTACGAGCCCAAACGACACCACGGCATAGACCCGCGACGCCAGCGACGTGAGCGGGCGCCGAACAGTGGCAACCATGAACCCGAGGAGCATGACTTACGCCGCGGACGCGGGATAGAAGTGATAGCTCCATCCTTTTCCTTGAATGGTGCCCACGAGCAACAACCCAACAATTCCAACGGCGAGCCCGGCGTTGACCGCCGGGTGCGGACACCGCCCGCGGAGGGCCAGGAACGCGAGGAGGGCCACCAAAGGCAGTCGCGCTCCGCTACCGAACATGAGCGTCATGATCGGCGAGTTTCTGAGGAACGACAGGTAAGGCCCGCCGAGTTGATTGACCACGTCGAGGTACTCGGGGGTCAGGGCGAGGACGGCGAGGGCATACACCACGAGACTTGCCGCGACCCACGTGCTTTCAGGACGAAGCTTGGGCCACGCTCGCCGGCTTACCGCGAGCCACAGTTCGACGACCAGCCAGAGCAGCACGAACTGCGGCTTGAGCGCGAATCCCAGTCCCGCAAGCGCGCCGATCGCGTGCGCATGGAGGACGGGAATCGGCCGATTCATGCGCCGGGCGATCGTCACGAAGAGGTAGGGCAACACCAGCGCGAGCATGAGATGCTCACGCTCGCTGAACACTTCTCCCGGCAGAAGAAAGAGAACAAAGGCGATCAGGATCGTCATCGAGGTATGCAGCGCTCTGTCCTGGCCTGGAAAAATGGCGCGCAACCCAACGTGAGAGGCCAGGAGCGACAGGCCGAGCAGGCAAGCCACCCCGACCCGAAAGACGAGGAGCTCCGAGACCCCGATCACCCGTGCAACGAGGATCGGCGGAAAATTGAACGCGATGATCAGTGGCGGGTTGATCTCAATGATATCGACGTAGAGCTTGGCACCGTCGAGCACCCGTCCGGCCGCATAGAGCAAGAAGGCGTTGTCCGGGTCGGGCGGGGCCACGAACTCGGCGGCCATGCCGAGGATGGTAATGCCGGAGAGGATCACGGCCAGGACCCAACGCTGTTTCGGGACGACGCTCCAGGACATGGCTAGGCTTCGCCCGCTCCCCGGTGCCACGTGAAGGCGAGTGCCAGCATGCCACTGACCAGGAACACGAACACCTGGAACATTCCGACAAAGCCGAACAGCGCGGCCCGCCTCTCCGGAGGCAGCTCGGGTGCCGGGGCGCCAACCTCCTGGGCTGGCGGCCGGCGCGGGCCTTCGACCGCGGCCTCGGCGACGCGCTGGTACACGTCGTGGACGCCGATCGTGCGAAGGTACCGATAGTAGGGTAGCTGCGCGGCGAACCTCGGGTCGCGCGCAAAGTACCCCAGATAATCGAGCCGGCTGAGTCCGCTCTCCGGCGTGTCCGGTGCCGCGGAGAACACGATGAGAAGTTCGGGCTCGAATCGTTCCATGTCGCTGGCAACGGCGTCGCGCAGAAATGCCTCCTGCGGGAGTTCGTTGGCGGGCGAGTGATACCGCAGGCTACCGGGCTCCGCGAATTGGTCGGCGTAGAGCACCCAGAGCATCCACAGGCTGGGGAATCGCATGGACCACTCGGCACCCGTCGCGTAGGTCAGCGGCCAGGCCGACCCCATCGCCCAGGACAAGACTAGGATCGGTCCCCCGCGGGCACGCTGGCTCACCAGGTCGGCCAGCTCCCAATACGCCGGATGCGGCTCCACTTTAGGGCCGCGAGGGTCGGCCAGGCGCCAGGCCGATACCAATATCGCGCTGGTCATCACGGCCATGACGACCCCCAAGGCGACCACGCCGTAGATCTGTCGAGCGAGCGACGTGAGCGGACGACGCACCGTCACCACGATGGTGCTCA
>DATHRW010000245.1:0-3966 GCA_035464955.1 Gemmatimonadales bacterium | reverse complement strand
CGGCCCTTGTATGCCCTTGCCCCGCTGTGGACCCCGCTTCATCATGGGGGAGTTCGATGAGACGGCTGTCCGTCTTCCCCCTAACGAGGTCCGAGTCATGCGATACTATCAGCATCTCACCGTCGCCGCTGTTGTTGGTGCCCTCGCGTGCGGCAGAGCCGAGCAGGCCAGCTACTCCGATGCCGTCACCGCCGATCCTGATCACTACGCCGTCGAGTTCGAGAACGACGCGGTTCGCGTCGTCCGCGCCAACTACGGCCCGGGCGAATCGTCTGTGATGCACACGCACCCAGCCCACTGCGCCGTGGCACTCAACGATGCGACATGGCGCATGAAGAATCCGGCGGGCGAAGTGGCTGAGCTCTCCACGCCGATGGGCGAGGTGGTGTGCGTTGAGGAAGGCGCCCACCTGCCCGAGAATACGACCGGTGCCGCGGGTGAGGTCGTGATCATCGAAACGAAGGCCGCCGCCCCCGGCACCTCGACCAGCACCGTTCCCGATGCCGTCACCGCCGACCCCGCTCACTACTCGGTGGAATGGGAAGACGACGCGGTCCGGCTGGTGCGGGCCAACTACGGCCCGGGCGAGTTGTCGGTGCTCCACCACCACCCCGCCTACTGCTTCGTGGCGATCAACGACGGGATGTGGCAGATGACCGATAGCGCGGGCGTGGCCACCGAGCTTCCCACGACACACGGCCAATTCGCCTGTGTGCCCGCCGAGGTCCACCAGCCACAGAACATGGGCGCTGAGGCAGGGCAGGCCGTGCTGATCGAGTTCAAGGGGCGGGAGACGGTCGAGTAGAATCCTGTATACCTGCCGAAATGCTATCGGCTATCGGCTATCAGCTATCAGCTATCGGTCTCTGCAAGGCAGCACGGAGGGGCCGAAACCGATGACCGATAGCAGGCAGTCTCGCCGCGATCTCTCCTTGCCTGCGACCGATAGCGGGGGGTGGGGCGAGGTGTGGTAGCCAATAGCTAATAGCTAGGACCCGCATGCCCGACGCCCTGCGCAGCATCCTGCTCGGCCTCATCCCGCTCCAGATCATCCTGCTGGTGGCGCTCGGGCTCACCCTGGCGCGACGCCCTCGCACCGACCCCGCGTCGCGCGACCGCGTGATCGCGCTGTTCCTGGTTGGGATCGCGGCCCAATCGTTCCACTTCATCGAGGAGTTCGTCACCGGCTTTCACTGCCGGTGGCCCGAGCTGTTGGGCTTGAGCCCGTGGTCGGCCGAGTTCTTCGTGGCTTTCAACGTGAGCTGGATCGCCGTGTGGGCACTCTCGGCGGCTGGTCTTCGGGCCGGCATCCGGGCAGCGCTCTTTCCGACCTGGTTTTTCGCCATCGGGATGACCGTGAACCTGGTAGGCCACCCGCTCCTGGCCCTCAACGCCGGCGGCTACTTCCCGGGTCTCTGGACCTCCCCAGTGGTCGGGGCCATCGGGGTGACGCTGCTCGGGCGGCTGGCGGGGTACACTGCGGGAGGGCATCTTGAGCCTATCGGGATCGCGCCTCCCGATTCGTGAGTCGCGGTTCTGTTGGACCTCCACGGAGTTTCCCATGACCTCCATCAAGCGTGCCCTCCTATTTGGCCTCCTCATCTGGCTCATTCCCTTCGCCGTCGCGTTCGTCATCTTCCCGATACGTGGATCGTCCCGGCCTTTGTTCGAGTCGATCATGCCGGTCACGATCAGCATCGCCACGGTCGTGTTCGGCATGCTCTACTTCCGAATTGTCCCTTCGAAGTACCTGCGTGAGGGCATTTTGATCGGTCTCATCTGGCTGATCATGTGCCTCCTCATCGACATGCCGCTCATGTTGCTCGGCGGGCCGATGCAAATGACGCTCTGGGAATACGTCGCCGATATCGGGGTCACGTATCTCATGATTCCGGTCATTACGATCGGGATGGGCGCGGTACTCGGCCAGAAGGAGAGACATCGGGTGGAGGGAGAGAGAGCTAACAGCTAACAGCTGTAGCTTCTCGAGCCGATAGCCGATAGCCGAACAGCAACCAGGAGCACACATGCGATCTATTCACCTTCTCGCTCTCGGTACCGTCGCGTTCGCAGCGGCTTGCGCCCAAGCTCAACCAGTTCCGCTGACTGATGCGGAGCGACAGGCTATTGTCGCAAGCGTCGACTCGGCCACCCACGCCTTCGAGGACGCGGAACGCGCCCTGGATGCCGAGGCGGCCTTGGCGCATATCGCGCCTGACTTCTACATGTACAATGATGGGGTCCGCATTGGGTACGATCCCACGGTTCAGATGATTCGGCAGAACTTCGGCACGCTCCAACATCTGGATCCGGGTTTTACCAACCTCGAGATCAAGGTACTGGGCCGGGACGCTGCATTGGCCACCTTCACCTTTCGCGACAGCATCATCGATGGAACGGGCGCGTCATTCAGCTTCCGCGGGTCGACGACGCTACTCTGGGAGCGGCGCGGCACCGACTGGCTGATCACCTACGCGGACGCGGATCATTACCCGGCAGAATAGCCGCCTCAGAACGTGCCGCTGTTAGGCATGGGTCAGCAGGCTCGAGCTCTCGGCTCGCCAATAAGCAATAGCCCAAGCAACGAGGACCCGAGGTGGCAATGGAAGCGGACGGCGGTCGCGATGCGACTGGAGACTAGCAGCGCCTTGGGCGTCGGGCACGCTGGGGAGTGCAAGAAATGACTACCGTTCGCCCATCCGCCCATCCGCCGATCGACTGGCGTCTCATCGCTCTCCTGACGGGCCTGACGCTCTCGATCCACGTCGTCACCAATCTCATCACGCCATATGAATTCCACCGCGACGAGTTCCTGTACTTCGCGATGGGCACCCACCTGCGCCTGTTTCACATGGACTTCCCACCGCTGATCGCACTCCTGTCCGAAACCGTGCGAGCGGTGGCCGGTACGTCGCTCTTCGCATTTCGCATGGTTCCGGCAATCGCTGGAAGCGTCGTCCTGCTCCTCGCCCTGCTCATTGTGAGGGAACTCGGCGGCGGCCGGCTGGCCCAGGTCCTCACCGCGCTCGCTATCATCTTCAATCCCCTCTTTCTCCGCACCGCAAACCTGTTCCAGCCGGTCGTCCTCGATCAACTCTGGTGGCTGCTCGGCTTCCACGCCTTGGCGCGACTCGAGACCACCGACGAGCCCAAGTGGTGGCTCCTGCTCGGCGCGGCCGGCGGGCTCGGACTCCTGAGCAAGTTCTCGATCCTGTTCTTCGGGCTTGCCGTGCTCATCGGTCTCCTGCTCACTCGCCGCCGGCGAGAGTTCCTGGGCCCCTGGCCCTGGGCCGCGGCCGGCATCGCGCTGTTGGTCGGAGCCCCGAGCGTCATTGGGCAGATCGCCCTCGGATTCCCACTGTCCCAACAGATGGAAGGGCTTCACCAAATGCAGCTGGCCCGCATGACATTCGGGGAGTTCGTCATGGGCCAGGTCCTGTGGAGCCCCGTCGGCTTTCTGTTTGCCGGGGCGGGCCTGATCGCGTTCATGCTGCACCCGGCTCTCCGCCGGTATCGCCTCCTGGGCCTCATTGCCGCGGCGGCGTTCGTGCTCTTTACACTCGCCAAGGGCAAGTCGTACTACGTCGGCCCGATCTATCCCGTGCTCTACGCAGCCGGCGCCGTGTGGGCAGACCGCCTGTCGCAACCTCGAGTCAGGTCGGCTCTTGCCTGGACGATATCCTTGCTCCTGGTCGGGTACGGTCTCGGCACGCTGCCGTTCGGTCTGCCGGTGCTGTCGCCGGAGCCGATGGCGCGCTACGCCAAGGCCACCGGGATCACCGCAGGCGTCACAACCAACAGAGGTGAGATCCTGCCGTTGCCTCAGGACTACGCCGATATGCTCGGCTGGAAGGAGCAGGCGGAGGCGGTCGCTCAAGTGTTCCAAGCCCTGACACCGGACGAGCAAGCGGATGCCGTCCTCTATGGGGGGAATTACGGTGAAGCGGGTGCACTCGATCTGTACGG
>DATHRW010000244.1:0-7825 GCA_035464955.1 Gemmatimonadales bacterium | reverse complement strand
GGAGCGAGGATGCCGACATCCCGACGTATCGTGGCGATTGGCCCGATTGGTGGTCCGACGGCTGTGCCGGTACCCCGGCGGCGACCAAGCTCTTTCGCCAAGCTCAACGGGATCTCCGCGCCTATCACCAGCTGCTCGACTGCTTTCCGCGACTGACCCGGGAAGCCATCGACCACGTCGAGTACGACCTTGCCCGCTACGCCGAGCACACGTTCAGCCATGCTGTCGCGATGTCCGAGCCGTGGCATCCCTCGGTGCATGTCATCGCGGGGCGAAAGAGCGCCTATGCCAGCGAGGCTCTGGAGGCGGTTGGGCGGCTGACGGATCGCGCCCTGGCGACCCTGGGTGGAGCCGACCTCGCCGTCGGCCGGCCGCTCCGCTACCGTGTCTTGAATGCCTCGACGACGCCCCTGACCGGCGTTGCGCGGCTCCATGTGGGCCACTTCGAGTATCGGGAATTGGGACTCGACCGGCCAACGATCGCCTGGGACACCACTGCGAACCGGGAGATCGCGGTGGAGCGGGACTTCGTCCCCGGTGGCTGTGACTTCTGTGTGCACCTCGTGCTCGCCCCCAGGTCCGAGTGCGTGCTCGAGCTTCGCCCCGCCACGGCACCCGACCCAGTCATGTCCGACGAATCCGAATCGCACGGCGCTCCGATGCTCGAGACACCCTTCGTCCGGATCGCGTGGGGGCCGGACGGCATTACCGCATGGCACGATCGCCGCGCCGATCGAAGTCTGCTCCGTGCCGGCCGGCATCACACGCCGTTTGCTCCCGTGTACGAGATAACGCCGGTGGCCGACCGGAGTGAGGTGTGTGCGGTTCGCGGTGCCATGCAGCTGAACCGGAAGGGCCCCAACGTCCAGCGCAGCGTCGGCCGCCTGGTGCACGGCGGGCTGCTCTCCTCCGGGGCCGTGTTCGCCGCGGCGGAGTTGCGCTATGCGGTTGACGGTCTGACCCTATATGATGTGCTGCTTCGGGCATCGATGGATACGCCGCGGGTGGATGTGACGATTCGCCTGCACAAGCAGAGTGTCTGGGAGCCCGAGAATCTCTATGTGGCCCTGCCATTCGGCGTTGAAGGTCGCGTCCCATCCGAGCTTTGGATCGACAAGGCGGGGGCAACGCTCCGGCCTTGGGTGGACCAGGTGCCCGGCACGCTGACCGACTTCTACAGCATCCAGGCGGGGGTTGCGGTCACGTCGCCGGAGGGCGGTATCGCCATCGCAATGCCCGACACCAATCTGATCCAGCTTGGCACGCTCGACCCCGGGCCGAGGCACTTGGCTGGCGCGCCCGAACTGGAGGACATCCAACCGGAGATGTACGCTTGGGTCATGACCAATTACTGGGAGACCAACTTCGCGGCGAGTCTCGGAGGATTCTATGAATTCCGGTACGCCGTCTCGTGGGGGCCCGAGCTGGCGGACGCTCCGCGGGCACTCGAAGCCTGTCGGATGATGAACGCAGCGCCGGTCGTGGTTCGTGGTGGGGCTGGGGAGCCGTGACGACTCGGGTCATGCGCATGGCCTGGATCCTCGCCGCGGCGGCCGGTGTTGTCGCGTGCAACGACCGAGCGGAGATTCGGCCCGGGAATCTTCCTGGAGATGACCTCCCGGTTCCCGCGATCGACTGGGACCCGGAGCGCTACGTCGCGTACCGGACGCCGGCCCCGCTCCAGATCGACGGCCGGCTGGATGAGCCGGCCTGGGAAGCCGCTGCCTGGACCGCCGACTTCGTGGACATCGAAGGACCGCTTGGGTCGGTGCCGCGCTTCCGCACGCGAGCCAAACTGCTCTGGGACGACGCCAGCCTCTACATCGGGGCATTCCTGGAGGAGCCGCAAGTATGGGCCACCTTGGTTGAGCGGGATGCGGTAATCTACCGGGACAACGACTTCGAGGTGTTCATCGACCCCGACGGTGATACCCATCACTATTACGAACTCGAGATCAACGCGCTTGGTACGCTGTGGGACTTGTTCCTGGTCAAGCCCTACCGCGATGGGGGCCCTGCCATCAATGGCTGGTACATCCGAAACCTCGAGGCCGCAGTCCGCGTGGATGGGACGCTCAACCAGCCTTCCGATATCGATCGCGGCTGGACGGTTGAGATCGCGCTGCCGTGGCCGGCCCTGGCGGAGGCGGCCCATCGGCCGTCGCCCCCCGAGCCGGGCGACCAATGGCGGATGAATTTTTCGCGCGTCGAATGGCGCGCCGACGCCATGAGCGATGGCTACGTGGTGCGCATCGATACGATGCCGGGCCGCACGCGCCCGGAGGACAATTGGGTGTGGTCGCCGCAGGGCCTGATCAACATGCACTATCCCGAGATGTGGGGTCTGGTGCAGTTTTCCGCGGCCGAAGTCGGGGATGGCGGTGACGCGTTTGTTGAGCGCCCCGAAGATCGTGCCCGCTGGTTCCTCCGGCAGGTGTACTACGCCCAACGTCGCTGGCACGCTCGCCATGGACGCTTTACCGATGATCTCCGGGCGTTGGGACTCGAGACCCCGGTGCTCGAGGGGTTCGAGGGACCGATAGTGCTCGAGGCCACCGCCCACCTCTTCGAGGCGAGCCTTCGGGATCGACGCGGCGGGGCTCTCCACATCGCACAAGACGGACGCGTCTGGTGATCCCACGGCCTGGCCCCAACCCATGACGTTTACCGCCCTCGACTGGACCATCGTCCTGTCGGTCCTCGCGTTTATGGTCGCGGGCGTGGTCCTGAGCCGCACCTACATGCGGAGCGTAGCCGACTTCCTGGCCGCCGGCCGCACGGCCGGCCGTTACCTCCTGAGCCTCTCACAGGGCGCCGCCGCCCTCGGCGCGATCACCGTGGTGGGCTTGCTGGAGATGAACTATGTGGCCGGCTTTGCCATGACGTGGTGGGGCTTCACCATGAGCGTCGTGGTCTTGATTGTGACCGTGTCGGGGTGGGTCATCTATCGGTACCGCCAGACGCGCGCGCTGACGTTGGCCGAATTCTTCGAACGACGCTACAGTCGCCGATTTCGGGTTTTCGCTGGGCTCATCGCCTTCACGTCCGGTGTGGTCAACTTCGGCATCTTCCCCGCGGTCGGGGCCCGGTTCTTCATTGCCTTTACCGGGTTGCCGCCGGCCGTCACCATCTTCGGCATCGCCATCTCGACCTTTCCGCTCACGATGATCGTCCTGTTGAGCATTGCGCTCTTCTTCGTCTTCTGGGGCGGGCAGGTCGCGGTGATCATCGCCGACTTCATCCAGGGCCTGTTCATGAACGTGGTGTTCATTGCCGTGCCCCTCTACCTCATGTTCGTTGTCAATTGGGGGCAGGTCGTCGAAGCCCTGGCGATGGCACCGGACAACAAGTCACTGATCAATCCGTTCGAAACGGGTTACGTGGAAGACTTCAACTTCTGGTATTTCCTGATCGGCGTGCTGATCTACGTGTACGGGACCATGTCGTGGCAGGGGACCCAGGCCTACAACGCATCCGCCAAGAGCGCGCATGAGGCCAAGATGGGCAGTGTGCTGACCAATTGGCGGAACTACCCGCAAAACCTCTTGATCCTCTTCGTCCCGATCATCGCCTATACCGTCATGCATCATCCAGATTTTGCCGTGCAGGCGGGGCAGGTCAATGCCATGTTGAGTTCGGTGGGGACGGAAGCGCTCCAGAACCAGATGCGCGTGCCCCTCGTGCTGAAAGTCATGCTCCCCGTCGGCTTGCTCGGGGCCTTCGCCGCGGTCATGCTGGCGGCGTTCATCAGTACGCACGATACCTACCTGCATTCGTGGGGGAGCATCTTCATTCAGGACGTCGTCATGCCGTTCCGAACGACGCCGTTTACCCCGGAACAGCATTTTCGCGCGCTCCGGTGGAGCATCCTGGGCGTCGCATGCTTCATATTCTGCTTCAGTCTCTTGTTCCAGCAGAGCGAGTACATCTTCCTCTTCTTCGCGATCACCGGCGCAATCTTCTTCGGTGGGGCGGGCTCCGTCATCATCGGCGGGCTCTACTGGAAGCGCGGGACGACGGCGGCTGCATGGGCCGCCATGATCGTGGGCTCCGGGATATCGGTAGGCGGCATCATCATCCATCGCATTATCGAGGACTTCTTCATCAACGGGCAGGTCTTTGCGGCGATCGCCATCGGGGCATCGGTCGTCGTGTACATCGTCGTTTCACTGTTTGGAAGAGCGGAGGCCTTTGACCTGGACCGCTTGCTGCATCGAGGTGCCCATGCAACGTCCGAGACTCAGGTCGTGACCGAGGTGCCGACCCGCGGCTGGAAGGTTCTGGGCATGGGGAAAGAGTTTACGCGGCGGGACAAGATCCTGTACATCGTGACCTACGCCCACACCTTCTTCTGGGTGGCTGTCTTCATTGCCGGCACGATATACAGCCTGACCCATACTGTGGACAACATGCGCTGGGCGGAGTTTTGGCGACTCTATCTCTACGTCCAGGTGGTCCTCTCGATTATCGTCCTGGTGTGGTTTGCCATTGGGGGAATCGCGGACTTGCGGGCCATGTTGACGCAGCTGCGCATCACGCAACGCGACGTGAAGGACGACGGTTACGTCGAGGCGGGAGAATAGCCGTGGTGTTGACCCGGAGCCCGAAGAACCCGATTCTCACGCGGCGAGATATCCCTGACGTCGGGCCGGCCCTGCACGATGTTACGTCGGTGTTCAATCCGGGGGCGGTTCGCTACCGTGGTCGCTATCGGCTCATGCTTCGGGTCCAAAGCCGTGGACGGAATACTTTCCTACTCCTCGCGGATAGCCATGACGGGGTGGAGTTCGAGGTGGCACCGGCGCTCGTTCGTTTCGAGGGCCTTGAGCGGGTTCACGAAGCTATCCATCACGTCTATGATCCCCGGCTCACGGAGATCGATGGCGCCTACGTCGTGATGTTCGCGGCCGACACCGACGACGGATGCCGGCTCGGCGTGGCGCGCACGGAGACGTTCGAGCGGTTCGAATTCCTGGGGTTCGGTGCCGAGCGGGAGATTCGAAATGGCGTGCTGTTTCCGGAGCGCATCGGTGGCAAGTATGTACGACTAGACCGTCCCAACGTGGTGTCCCTCCCGGGCGGGCCGACGTCGGGAGACGAGATCCGGCTGTCCGAGTCGACCGACTTGGTAGACTGGACCGCGGTCCGAAGCGTGATGCGAGGGCGCCCACATTATTGGGACGAGCGCATCGGGTCCGGTCCGCCACCCGTCAAGACCAAACACGGCTGGCTCCATCTCTACCACGGGATCGCCACGCATTTCGGAAGCGGTAACATCTACCAGGCCGGCGTCGCTCTCCTGGATCTCGACGATCCGTCGCGGGTGCTTGGGCGGAGCCGGGACAACATCTTGGAACCGCGGGAGCTCTATGAGCTGGTGGGGCAGGTGCCCAACGTCGTCTTTCCCAGCGGCATGATCGTCGAGCGATACGACGAGGCAGGCTTCGCCGAGCCTGACAGTCGGGTGTTGGTGTACTATGGCGCGGCCGATACCTGTGTCGGGCTTGCCACCACGACCATTCGCGACCTGCTCGCCGCCTGCCATGGCTGAGGAACGTGTGAGTCCCGCCCCGAAGGCCGCCTACGTGGTGTCCCACACCCATTGGGACCGCGAGTGGTACCTGACCTTTCATCGATTCCGCGGCATGCTGATGAACGTCGTCCAAGAGGTGCTGGAGCGGCTGGAAGGTGACGATGCCTTCGAGCACTTCCTACTGGACGGGCAGTCGATCATTCTCGATGACTATCTCCAAGTCCGCCCGGAGGACGAGTCGCGCATTGCGGCTCTCGTGCGCCGGGGCTCTCTCTCCATCGGGCCGTGGTACATCCTACCCGACGAGTTCTTGGTGAGCGCTGAAGCGACGATCCGGAATCTCATGCTGGGCCACGCTGCCGGCGGGAGGGTCGGGCCGGTGCAGAAAGTCGGCTATATGCCGGACTCCTTCGGCCATATCGCGCAGATGCCCCAGGTCTTGAGGCAGGCTGGTATCGACTCTTTCATCTACACGCGGGGCAACGGGGCGGAGATCGACGATCTGGGACACGAGTATTGGTGGCGAGCGCCGGACGGAAGCGAAGTGCTGGCCATCAACCAGTGTGGCGGCTACTGCAATGCCGGAGCACTCGGCCTCGAAGAGGGATGGCACGCCCACACCGAGCGCGAGGTGGATCCGGCCCTGGCGGTGCACCAAGTCCGGAAGCTGTTCGCCGCGCTCGCCGTGCGTTCCGCGGGCGATATCTACCTCGTGAGCAACGGCTGCGATCACTATCCGCCGCAGCGAAAGCTCGGGCCGATACTCGACGCGCTGCGCCAGGCCTTTCCGGGTACGGCCTTCCGGCATGCGAGCTTGGCCGATTACCTCGAGGCCGTCCGGTCCGCCGGTTTCGTAACCCGCCGGTACACAGGCGAGCTGGTGCAGGGCAGGCTCCACTTCATCCTATCCGGGGTCTGGTCCGCCCGGATGTACCTGAAGCAGCAGAACGACGCCGCTCAGGCCATGCTGACCCAGTACCTGGAGCCATGGTCGTCCTACACGCACTTCGTTCATGGTCTGCCATATCCCGCGGGGCTGGCCGGGTACGCCTGGAAGCTCCTGCTCGAGAACCACCCGCACGATTCCATTTGTGGCTGCAGCACCGACGAGGTCCATCGTGACATGGGGCCGCGGTTCGACGGCGTCACCCAGACCGCGGAGCAGGAGCTCCGAACCCAGCTGACACGGTTAACCCCCTCGTTCGGGCGCCATGCCGCCGCGGATCGTGACACGGTCCTTTGCGTTGCCAATCCACTCCCAGCGGACCGGACGGAGGTCGTCGACCGGCTCGTCGTGTTGCAGCCGCTGGGCTACGATCTCGAGCGGCTCGGCCTGTTCGATGAAGCCGGGCGACGGGTTCCGTTTGTGGTGGTCGACACACATTTCATGGAACGGTTTTGGGGCATCGACTATCGCACCCAGCTCTGGTTCAGTGACCAGCGGGAGCAATTCCGGGTCTATCGTGACCGGTTTCCCGACCGTATGCGGACGGAGCCCGAGACAACCCCCGCCACCGATTGCTTCCTGACGATCCAGTTCCTGGCACCGGATCTTCCGGCGCTGGGACACGCCACCTTCGGGTTGCGGGAGACCACGACAGCGGATGGGCCCGCACCGCTTGCGGGTGGCGTGACCGTCACCAACGAGACGATCGAAAACGAATGCTGCGCGCTCCGCCTCTATCCGAACGGAACGTTCGATCTGGTCGATAAGGTCACCGGGCACCGCTACTGCGGGCTCAACCTCCTGGAAGACACGGAGGATGTCGGTGACGAGTACGACTATTCGCCGTCCGAGCAGTCGCAAACCGTCACCGCGGAAGGTCTGAGCGGGCAAATGACGATCGTCGAAGCCACCGGCCTTGCGGGGGCCGTGGAGACCCGTTTCGAATGGATGCTGCCGGCGCGCATTCAAGACGATCGCCGCCGGAGAAGCGAGGAACGCGTCGCCTGTACGGTCACCACCCGCGTGCGGCTGACACGCGGCAGCCCACTCGTCGACATCGAGACCACCATCGACAACCGAGCCGAAGACCACCGGCTTCGGGTCGCCCTTCCCACCGGAATCGAAAGTGGCACGGTCGTCTCGGACGGCCACTTCTATCTAAACCGCCGCCCGGTCGCCCAGCCCGATGGAGCCGGTTGGACGCAGTCGCCATCGGGGACCTACCCTCAGCAGGACTTCTCGTTGGTGGAGGGGGAAGGACGCGGCCTAGCGGTGCTCAACCGGGGCCTCCCGGAGATCCAGCCGGCTGAGGCAACGCCGCCAGCGTCGGGGGTCGTCCTGTCATT
>DATHRW010000243.1:0-6654 GCA_035464955.1 Gemmatimonadales bacterium | reverse complement strand
GGCAGGTCAGCTGAGTCCGGTAACTGAGACGAGCTTCTCCTCAATGGTCTTGAGCCGGCGTTCGACATCGCCCGCGTCGAATTCGGCATCGGAAGCAGGCACACCGTTTTGGCTGAACAGGGTGGCCACCAGCGCATTGGTGTATCCGACCACGGCGGCGGCCACGCCCCGATCCAGCATGCGGTTGAGGTGGAGTAGCATGGCCATCCCATGGCGGGCCCGCATGGCGGCGACCATCGGGGCCAGATTCCGGGTCAGGAGTTCGCGCAGATACTGGAGCTCTTCGACCACTTCGCCCGCGGCCAGTCCACGGGCCGCGGCCGTCTGGCCGTAGTGCTCACACAGGCGTTCCCAGACCGGGGTGGTCTCACGCCGGTATGGGCCGACCAGGTGGACCAGGACATCGATGATCAAGCGAAGCTCCCGCTCAACCAACGAACGGGGTATTGTGGTAGACGTGGTCATGCGGTCGCCGAGCCAATCGGCCCATTCCCGCACCAGCGTATCCCGCAGGTCGGTAATGGCCCGACCCGCCTCCAGTAATGTGGGGTGAAAAACGCGCAGCGCGATGCTCCAGGCTGAAGGTTGAGCGGAGGAAACTTAGTCAGGAGGGCGAGTGCGGTCAAAACCAATTGAACGGCCCCAGGCGCTGGAGCCCGGGAGCCGCATTGGCTTGGTGGCACCGGCCGGGGCTCTGCTCGAGCACGACGACCTCCGGTGCGCCGCCGAGATTTGCCGTGGACTCGGATTCGAACCCGCCATCGGCGTCAATGCCGAACGGCGTTACGGGTACCTGGGCGGTAGTGACGAAGAACGGTTGTCCGACCTCAATGCGGCCATCCGCGACCCCGACATCGCCGGGATCTGGTGTCTGCGCGGGGGCTATGGCACGACCCGCATCCTTCCCGGCGTGGACTACGATGCCTTCGCGCGAACCCCGAAAGCGCTGATTGGCTATTCTGACATCACCGCCCTGTTGAACGCGGTGACCCGGATCACCGGGGTCGTAACGTTCCACGGGCCCGTGGCTCGAGCTGAATTGACCGGGTTCAGCCGCGAGCATCTCGAGCGGGCTGTGCGCCGGACGGCCCCCGCCGGCCGTCTGGGGCGGATCGGGTCACCGAGCTATGTACTTGGCGCCCGTAAGGGCAGGATTGCAACCCTCGAGGCGGGAGTCGCCGAGGGGGTGCTTGCCGGTGGGAACCTGACGCTGCTCCAGTGTCTGATTGGGACTCCATACTTTCCCGACCTCGACGGCGCGATTCTGTTCATCGAGGATGTGGGAGAGGATCTGTACCGGGTGGATCGCGTGCTGGCCCAATTCCGCACGATTGGTGCCCTCGACCGCTTGGCGGGAGTAGCTGTGGGGCAGTTTACCGAAATGAAGAAAGCCACCTCCGACGGCGCCTTGGGGCTCCATGAAATCCTGGAAACCTACTTCGGGCCGCTCGGGATCCCGGTGGCATACGGCTTTCCAATCGGCCATGTAGACGATCAATGGACCCTCCCGCTGGGTGTGCGCGCTCGACTGGACGCCGACGGCGGGGAACTCGAGTTGCTGGAGGCCGGGGTGAAGTGAGGAGATCGGAAGCAGGGGGTAGGACGCAGGAGGTAGGACGTAGGAAGCAGGAGGTGATGGCGCCGCCGGTTGAATGTTCCATCCGACCGACCCACCACCTACATTGCTACGCTCCTTCAATCGGTCGACAGCCAAGAGTCAAAGCCAGTCAATATGTCCACGCCGACCCTGACCACACACATCATTCCCGGGACCCTCGGGCCGATCCTGATCGACGTCCGATCGGGCAGTCGGGGAGTTCCGCGCCCCGCAGTCTGGGTGTTGCACGGATTCAAGGGCTTCAAGGATTGGGGCATGTTCCCGGCCCTCGCCGAGCGCGTGGCCCAGGCGGGAATGACGGCGGTGTCGTTCAATATGAGCGGGAGCGGCGTCGATGATACGGGGAATTTCTCGTATCCCGACCGATTCGGCCACGCGACCTTCAGCGGCGACCTGCATGATCTCGATGCAGTGGTTATGGCGCTGAGTGAGGGGAGCCTCGGCGTGCCGGCCCCAACCAGCATAGGGATCGTCGGGCACTCGCGCGGCGGAGGAGTCGCGGTGCTCCACACCGCCTACGATGCCCGCGTGCGAGCGTTGGTAACCTGGTCAGCGGTGAGTACGGTGTCGCGATGGTCGCCGGAAGTCATCGAGCAGTGGCGGACTGATGGTGCGCTCGAGATCGTCAACAGTCGAACGGGGCAGATCCTGCCGCTCTACTGCGACGCGCTCGATGACATTGAGGCCAATGCCTCCGGAAGCCTCGACATTACAGCCGCCGCCGGTCGCATCCTCATCCCGTGGCTCATCGTCCATGGCGGAGCGGACGAGACGGTCGCTCCCCAAGAGGCGGACACGCTGCTCAAGGCGAACCGAAAAGGCGACGCGCAGCTGCTTCGTATCGAAGGCGGCGGCCACACCTTCGGCGCTGTGCATCCCTACCAAGGGTCGACGCCGGAGCTGGAGCGGGCCATCGATGCCACGGTAGCGTGGATGGGGCGGCATCTCGCATAAGCACTCCCAGTCAATCGATCGGCCCTTGACTGTCGCGCCGAGGCTGACGAACGTCCACCCATGCCGATCTACGAGTATGCCTGCCCGGCGTGCGGAGAGCTGTTCGAGCTCCTCGTCCGATCCGATACCGCCGTCGCCTGTCCGCGATGCGCCAGTTCCCGGGTCCAACGACGGCTATCCGTGCCGGCGGCATTGGCGAAAGGCAGCTCGGCCGCTCCGTCCTCTGAGTTGCCGGATTCCCCGGCCGGCGGGTGCTGTGGTGGTGGATGCGGCTTGAACTGACCCCGCTCCAGGCTCGTCTCCGAGAGCGCCTCACCTCGCGGAACCCCCAAACCGAAGATGACGACACATTGATCCAGGCTGCGGTAGCCGTGGTGTTCGCCCCCGACCCGGATGCGATCCTCTTCATCGAGCGGGCCGAGCGAGCGGACGATCCGTGGTCGGGACACGTCTCGTTCCCCGGCGGCCGCAGCGATGCGAGGGACTCCGATCTGCTCGCGACTGCCGTGCGGGAGACTATGGAGGAAGTGGGCGTCGTGCTGCGGCCCGGCCAGCTGCTGGGCACGCTGGACGATGTTGCCCCGCGACGGACCCACCTTCCGCCGATCATGGTGCGTCCGTTTGTCTTTGCCCTGGACCAAAGACCCCGGCTGGCTTTGAGCGAAGAGGCGGCGGAGGCGATCTGGGCGCCGGTGGAGACCCTGCTCGGGCCTGATGCCAATCACTCCCTGATGGTTGGGGTTGGCGGCGCCAGGCGGGCGTACCCTGCATACCGGCTGGGGCCGCGGGTGGTCTGGGGCATGACCGAGCGCATCGTGACCCCGTTGCTCGCGCTGCTGGGAGACTAGGGCGCCGCCGCCGAAATCAGCTCAAGCCCTGCGCCAACATCGCATCCGCTACCTTGACGAACCCGGCCAAGTTGGCGCCCTTCACGTAGTTGACGTAGCCGCCGCTCTCCGTGCCGTATTCCACGCAGCGGCGATGGATGTTGCGCATAATGTGCCGAAGCCGTTGGTCCACCTCTTCCTGCGACCAGCTGATGCGCAGTGCATTCTGGCTCTGCTCCAACCCCGAAACGGCAACACCGCCGGCGTTGGCCGCCTTGCCGGGACCGAAGAGGATTTGGGCGTCCAAGAAGGTCCGCACGCCTTCGATGGTCGTCGGCATGTTGGCCCCCTCGGCGACTCCGATCACTCCGTTTTCAACCAACTGGTGCGCATCATCGAGTGAAATCTCGTTCTGGGAGGCGGAGGGAAACGCCAGATCGCACGGCACCGACCACGGTCGCTTGTCCTCATGGTATTCACACTTGAAGCGATCGGCGTATTCCACCAGCCGTCCTCGGCGCACTTCCTTCAGATCCTTGAGCCATTCCAGCTTCTCGGGACCAATGCCGTCGGGATCGTAGATGAAACCGCTCGAGTCCGATGCCGCGACAGCCTTCGCCCCGAGCATGTTCAGTTTCTCGATCGTGTAGAGCGCCACATTGCCCGACCCCGACACCACGCAGCGCTTGCCCTTCAGGCCGTCGCCACGGCTCGCCAACATGTCTTCCATGAAATAGACGGCGCCGTACCCGGTAGCCTCCTTCCGGATGAGACTCCCGCCGAAGCTCAGGCCCTTGCCGGTGAGGATACCGGCCCAGACGTTCTTCATCCGCTTGTACTGACCGAACATGTAGCTCACTTCTCTTGCACCGACCCCAATGTCGCCCGCCGGGACGTCCGTGTTGTCGCCGATGTGGCGGTGGAGTTCGATCATCAACGACTGACAGAAGCGCATCACTTCGCGATCGGATTTGCCCTTCGGATCGAAGTTGGACCCCCCTTTGCCGCCGCCCATGGGAAGTCCGGTAAGGCTGTTCTTGAAGGTTTGTTCGAAGCCCAAGAACTTGAGCACGCTGAGGGTCACGGACGGGTGAAAACGCATGCCGCCTTTGTAGGGGCCGATGGCGTTGTTGAATTGGACCCGCCACGCTCGATTGGCATGTACCCCGCCTTGATCGTCCTCCCAGGTCACGCGAAAAATGACGATCCGATCGGGTTCGGTCATCCGCTCCAGGATGCGCGCGTCTCTGTACTTGGGATGTTCGAGTATGAAGGGGATAACGCTCTCGACGACCTCCAATACGGCCTGGTGGAACTCGCGTTCATGAGGATTTTGTCGCTTCACGTCTTGCATGAAGCGGTGCACTTCCTTCGTTACTTCGTCTGGCATGAGAGAATGTCCTGTTGTGATCCAGGGTCGTCACTGGTGCGGACGTACGCCCTCACGAGCGTTGAGAGCCACCGAGCCAAGTCAGCCTGGCCGTTTGCAACCGACCGAACGGAAACTACTCGATCTCTCGTGAGATGGCGGAATGAATCCAGCGGCGAACGAGCAGGTGTCGTGATGACTGAACAAACACGATCGATCTACTCGGAGTTGAGGACGCTCAGCCACCGCTGGCACCTGAGCGTCCCGGGGTCATGTTCGCTCCTGGATCATCGCTGCGGAAACCGGGCAACGACCACGGTGATGTTGTCGGTCCCACCGCCGTCGAGTGCTGCCTGGACCAAGGTTCGGCAGGCCGCCTCGGCCGACGGTGCGTTAGTCAGGATCTCCGACATCTCCTCATCGCTCACGTGCTTGGTGAGCCCGTCGCTGCACAGGAGCAACGTATCGCCCGGCAAGAGGCCTAGGTCATAGAGAACGGGGTCGATGATCGGGTTGCGGCCCCCGACGGCGCTGGACAGCACGTTGCTCCAGCGTGATTTCTTGACCATGTCGGGCTTGAGGATGCCTTGATCGACCAAGTCCTCCGCCATGGTCTGATCCCGGGTGATCTGGTCCAGCCAGCCCTCACGTTGGAGATACAACCGGCTGTCGCCGACCTGGACAATGAATGCTCGCGGCCAGAGGACGTAGGCCATGGTCAACGTGGTGGCCATGCCTTCCTGGCCTGGCACCCCCGAGGCTTCCGCCTGCACCTTCTCGTGCGATTTTTGGAATGCCGTTGAGACCTCTCTCAGGACATCGCCACCCATGTCCTGCGCAAAATGGAAGAAGCAGGGCATGGTGAAGGTGATGTACGAGATGAGTGCGTCGACCGCCAGGCCGCTTGCCTGCGCCCCGGCCGCGGCCCCACCCACACCATCGGCCACCACCAGGAGAGCGCCGAGCTTGCCGCCCAAGAGCCTGGCCCGGTCTCGCTCCGGTAGGCTGGTCTGCGAAATATCCAGGGCCTTGTGGATGCCCGCGATGAGAAACTGATCCTCATTCTCTTTGCGGATCTTACCCGTGTCGGTCGCACCGAAGATATCGTCCCGGATGTTTTCCATGATGGCAACTATATCACCGGGAAAGCGAGGCCACCAGCCGGTCGGGCCGGAGCCGGGAGAACGGGGGCGTGCCGTCCGAGCCCGCCCCGTTCGGCCCCGCGTGCCCCGACTTCTTACTTGGCATTCAAGACCCTGGCCGCCTTGCCATATACCTTCTGATTGACCCACAGGATCATCCCGAACCGCTTGCGGCCGGCGGCGATGGCCTGGGCCGCGATAATGTTGATGCCCGCCTTGGCCAGGCGATCGACGATGCGGCACACCGCGCCGTGTGTATCATCTCCCTGTATGAGGAATGCCTTCTTGTTCTTGCTGAGCCGCCACCCCTCGCGCCGGGCAACGCGCCTGAGCGCCCCCATGTCATCCGTCACGAAGTCGAGCTGTGCCTTCCCACCTCCGATCGGGAATCCGGAGTACATGAGGAGATTGACGCCAGCCTCGTTGAGCGCAGCCAGGACCTTGGCGCCCTGGCCGGCTCGGCTCGGGATCTTCAGGTAGGAGTAATTGACCTTTTGTGTTCGAACCGCCATGGTCACCTCCAGTAAGGGAACACAGAGACTGAAATCAGTGCGCTACCGGCTCACCCGCGAGTCGGGTCACACGCGCCGACACGTTCTCCCTCGTATCATGCAGCTCGGAATCCGCATCGCGCCAGTACTCCAATGCTTCGCCATAGTGGCGCAGCGCCTGCTCCGGCTCGCCCCGTCGTTCGTAGATCTCCCCTCGACGCACGTGCCTGGTAGGCACAAATACCACCTCCGA
>DATHRW010000242.1:0-2624 GCA_035464955.1 Gemmatimonadales bacterium | reverse complement strand
CGCCGTCTGTGACGGCGAAGTCATCGGCGAACCAGTTTCGCTCGAGGAAGCCGGCATCCGTCGCGAGCCGCAGGCGGACCATGATCGTGGTGCCGGCATACGGCGTGAGGTCGATGTAGTCGTGGCGCCAGCCACCTGAGTCACCGGTCAAACCGTATTTCAGGTTTCCGTAGTCACCCAGTCGGCCGTTCGGGTCGGTGTACGCGTCATCGGTCGAAACGAGCACATCAGTCTCGTCGTAGACCTTCTGCTGCTCCCAGGTGGAGCCGCCGTCGGTCGATACCTCGATGAAGCCGAAGTCCCAGTCCTCCTCGATGGTGTAGTCGTTCCAAACCCAGAAGCGAGCGTCCGTCGATCCGGCCGGGACGTCCACCGAGCGGCTGACCTTCACATCCGCCCAGTCCTGATCGTTGTTGCTCCACCACATGTTCGAGCCGCTATGTGGCTCCGACAGGTTGATCTCCTTGCGCGGCAGCAGGATGCGGATGCCATCCTTGGTGCCAACCGGAGTGTTTGACGTCTGACCCAGCTGCACGGCGTGCGCAGACGAACCGACTGCGAACACCTGCGGATCAGCCCAGCCAAGCACCCACTTGTCCCAGAGGCCCATGTGGGTCGGCATCGACTGGAAGATCGGGCCGGAGTGCGACCCCGACGCCATCAGGTCCCAGAAGTCGACGTCAGAGTCACCGGAACCGCTGGTGTCGTACCAGTCGGGCAGGCCCAGATCGTGCCCATACTCGTGCGCAAAGACACCGACGCCGGCATCCTCGGGCTGGGCAATGTAGTTGAAGACCTTGATCCCACCGGACCCGGGAATCTCGTACCCACCGGTCGATGCGTCGACGACCGACGAGTGGGACCAGATGGCATACACGCCCTGCTCTCCGCCGCCGCCCTCTTCTCCCGAACCGGCGTGCACGATCACGAAGTGGTCGATGACGCCATCGGGCTCGAAGAAGTTGCCGTCGTTGTCAAGGTCACCCTGGTCCTCCAGGTCGTAGTCGGCCCAGGGGAAGCTCGGATCGTCGGCCGCGATGGCATCCACAGCGTCAACGACCATCTGGCGCACGCCGCGCGCGTTGTCGGGATGTCCCTGGTTGCTGGCACGGCCAGCCTCGCACGTATCGGCGCCGTAGTAGGCCTCTGAGTGGGGAAGCTCAACCCAGCCGACCACATCGCCGCTGATGGTGTAGGCGCCCTTCGACATCTCCTCGTACATGTTCCGCATGGTGTAGCCGCTGATGTCGAAGCCGGGCTGTCCGTCAGGCCCGGTCAGATCCGTCCGGACTCGCTCGGTGATGCCCTCCTTGGTGTAGAGCAGGTTACGGTAGTGCTCGGCATTGAAGTCGTCGACCCAGAACGTGTTGTTGTCCGTCCCGGCGCCGATCGTGGCCGGATCGGCCAGTTCGTTATGTAGCGGGCCGTTCAACAGGGTGCCGGCCGGTTCGGTGACGCAGTCAAGGCCAGCGGTGCTGTTGATGTCGATGATCCGGTTGAAACCAGAGAAGTCATCGTTTGCATCCGGATTGAACTCCACCAGAACGGTAAGCAGCTTGGCCGTCTGCGTGCTCTTGGCATGCTTGATCTGGCGCGGGTTCTTCCCGGTGGCAATCGCCTTCTGCTCCAAGGCGCCGAGCTGGGCAGCAGCGCGGGGGAAGCCGTTGGAATGCTTGGCGGACGTCTGGGCCCACCACGCGCTCAGGTCGTCCAGCGGGCCGGTGGATGCGGAGCCGGAAGGTCGGGTTCCGTCGACCAGCACATCCTGTGACGTGGCCAGCTCCATCTTGGGCGGTGAAAGAGTCAGGTAGTAGTCGCTCGCCGCCATCTGGATGCCGTCGTCCACGCGAGCATCTGGCCGTACCGTGGCAGCCCGAGCGGAAAACAGGGCGCCGGCGACCAGCGCCAGCACGACAAACGGGGCGAGCAGGCGCCAGCTGGCGACCTGCGCTGTAGAACTCACGATCTCCATTCCTCCTCATGGATGGGGTCGCTCCGCGAGCACGTGCTCAAGCGGAATCCGATGGGTATCGGCTGCGATGTCACCTCCGTGCTCTGCGGCACCTTCCCCCAAGCGGCCGGCAGCGACGGACATGAACTGCCGCCTGTGGCCTCTCGTAGTGCCCGGTTTTGGAGATTTGCACACGATAGTGGTTAACGAACCGCAACCGCAACGCAATCTGGCCGTCAGTGGTGCACGCCTGCACCGCCCCCTCACCACCGACCGATCAGGCGCACCGCGGCAGGCCGAAGCCGGAAGCTCCACTCGGTCCTGCGTCCAATCGCATCGCCGTCAGCCTGCAGGATCAGCGGCTGGCCGTCGGAAGCCCGCACCAGGAATTCCGTGCCCGCAGTTGCCGGCACCGACGGCTGTCGGTGTGCCAGCCAGCGTGCGACCTCGACCGCAAAGCTGGGAAGCGGGCCGGGGTAGACCCGCATCGTCAGTGTGCCCGCATCCGGCCGTGCCCCGGGGTTCACGCGGAGGCCTCTGCCGTACCAGGGAGTGGTGCTCACCACAAGCAGCTCAATCGGTCCGCGGTAGACCTCCGCTCCGCCCGGTGTCGTCACGAACACCGACTGGCGCCGAACCAGGTCAGGGACCGAGCGGGTGATCGCGGCAGCCC
>DATHRW010000241.1:0-8155 GCA_035464955.1 Gemmatimonadales bacterium | reverse complement strand
GAGCTCACTGTCGTGGTGAGAATTTCCGACGCCCCCAGCGCAGGCGTCTGCTCCTGGAACAGGAAGTCACCGAGCCCGCCCAGGCCGAGCTGGTAGGACAGGCTCGGATCGAAGGCCGCAAGGTCGAAGGTCGAGTTTCGGATGCGGCGGAAGCTGACATCGATCGGCCTGAGGCGCGCGGTGGTGGTGGTGAGGCCGCTGCTGTCGCCGGCGATCAGCCGGACGAGCTGGTTCGGTTCGATCGCGAAACCGATTTCTCGCTGCCGGGAGTTGTTGAGCGTTTGCGGCAACACGAAGGCGCCCGCCGTGTCTCCCTCCACCTGAACCGGCAGCCGGCTCGTCAGGCTCCGCGACAGAATGAACGAACTGGACGTCGAGAAGCGGGGACGGAGCCACGACGACACCTTGGGATTGAGGCCCAGCGTCGTCGTGAGGGCGCGGTCGCGTTCCACGCCGACATCCAGGCCCAGGAATTGGCGGCGGGACTCGCCGGCGAGGCGACCGAGCGATGTCGAGTCCGAGTACTCACGGAGGTCTCGGGTGCTGACCAGGTCGGCGCCGAGAACCAGCATGCCAAAGGGCTGCCAGGTGAGGCCGGCCGAGTTGCGCCACAAATGGGTCAACGATTGCACCGTGGGAATGAGCCCGTCATCCGGACGCGTTACCGAGACCAGGTACGATGTGCTGTTGGCCTCGTTGCGGGTCAGCTGACTGCGGAACCGAACATTGACCGGCGCCAGGGCGAATGTTGCGGTGCGGAGTCCCTTGCCCAGCTCGCTGTTCTGGAACCAGCCGGGCAGCGAGGACACCAAGCCCCCGAGCGGAAGCCGCGAGCCACGCCGTTGCATGGACAGGTTGTAGGCAAGCGTTACCGAGGAAGACTTGGCCGTGGTCTCCGACAATTCGGTGCGGGACCGGCCGTTGGTGAATGAAGCCGCCACGGACACCGGGTCGACGAACCCGCGGGTGACCCAGTCGGTGCCGCGCTCGCGCCGGGCGAGGGACAGGGTGTACGTGGCGGTCCACGACTCGGGCGTGCGGAGGCCGGGTAAGTCCGCGCCGCGGAGATCCGATCCGCTCAACAACTCGAGCCCCACGGTGCTGCGGATGTAGGTGACGGTAGCAGGAACCGCCAACCCCAACGACGCCGGCAGGAAGCGATCGAGTTGGACCCGGGACCCGATCTGCAGACGGTTGGTGGTCCGGAAGGTGGGCTCCTGGCCGATTTGCCGGAACTGTCCGTCCTGGCGGATGAATCCCACGGAAAGATCGGCCACGTCCGCGGCCGACAGGCGCGCCTCGAGGGCCAGGGCCGTGCCGACCTGTGACTCGGGTTCAGTCAGCCGGATGTCATCGACCCAGAGTTCAACACTCGATGACGCACCGCTCTGGGCCACCCGCAGCGCCCCGGCCGAGACCTCCTGCACCGCCGCCAGATTCGGCGGGTTGGTTCCTGGATCGAGCACGTGGACCAGATAGGGGCCGTCGCACGCCACGTACGCCGTCGAATCGCCCAGGCCGCAAGTGCCCGCCCCGCTGGGCGCCTCGCCCTGCAGCCACCGCACTTCGATCTCGCTCCGGAGCCGCCGCCAAACCTCGAAGTCGACGGCCACCTCAGGTTCCCAGGTGGTGGTGCGCGCGTCAGTCTGGTAGTAGTAGAAATTGTTCTCGTCGCTGCCAAGCTTGATGAACGCCTTGAGATCGCCGGTGTCCCAGCCCTCCCCGCGACCACGCATCCACACCCTCAGCTGCCGGTATTTGAGCATGCTCTGGGCACCCGACGGAAAGCGAAGATACGCTTCCGCTCGCTCGCCCAGATCCACCACATCGGCCAAGATGCGGAGCGACTTCTCGTTGGCCTGGGTTCCTTGCGCCTCTTGTCCGGCATCCTTGCGGCTGGCACCCTGAATCACGCCGGGTGGCGGCTCATACCCCAAATTTACGTCCTCGGTCGTCACCGTGGTTGCCACCACTTCCCCATCCGGCAGGCCGACGTTCCCGGCGATCCCGGCCACGGGTGCCTCGGAGCGCCGAATCCACGAGGCACCGGTAAACCGTGCCCGCGCCAGGGCGAATCGGGCGACGACATCTGGGTCGACGCCGTTGTCCGGGGGGGCAATTGCCGTGATCCGGAGGTGCGGAATGAGCCGAATGTTCGGCGTGCCGATCGTGGCTTCCGGGCTTCGCAGTGGAATCCTAAAGAGACTCCACTTGGACACCCGGCCCTGACTGTCGGACGTGGAAACCCCGTCGCGCACGAAATATTGACTCAGGTCGGTGGGCTCGATGACCCAGCGAAAGACGTTTTCAACGACGGTGGGCGAGTTGAAGTTGAGGAGGTCGTCGCTATTCAGGTCTTCGGTATCGAGCAGGCCGTTTCCGTTGGTGCAGCGACTGCCCAGGTCGCCCCAGGGGAATACCTCGACCGACGTGGTCAACTGGCGCCGGCAGAGCGCCAGTTCGCCAATGGGGCCCGCCGGCGTCTCGAGGCTGGGCGGTCGGTCACCGAGAATGCCGATGTCGTCGATATCGGCATTGAAGATGCCGATGGAGGAGCGCTCGGTGTCCAACGTCCCCACCCCGACGAATTGGCGGCCGGTATATGTCGAGTCCGCTCCGTTCACCAGCAGGCTGTCCGGGGCGATGGCCAGGGCGTCTTCATCCACATTGCCCAGATCGACCACCAACTGCACGCCGGCGTTCTCGAGCGACTGCCCGCCTTCCCGGAACACCCAGACCTCCAAGAATTCCGACGCGGAGAGATCGATGCCCGACGGGCTGAGCGCAGTCGACATGGATCGCCACCGGGGCCGGTTGGGCCGGGCCGGCAAGCTCCAGCGCGAGCTATTGTCACGCTCGACGACCCCGCCGGCCGTGTCGGCGTGGAACGTCAGGTACATCACCGTCTCCTGCCGCTCGCCGCGCCCGATGATGACGATGTTGGTGTCAATGTCCTGCGGGCGTATTTCCACCACCTGGCCGTTTTGCAGCACCAGGTTCTGCCAGGTAAGCTGCACGGCGTCGGTGGAGTCGAACCCGGCCTGGAACCCAGGGAGGGTAATGCCATCGGCGCGCTGGGGAACACTGCCGAATTCCCACGCCGCCTCACTCAGTGGAATGAGCCGACTCGCGTCCGCCTCGAATTCCTCGAGGAAGGCCTCGCCGATGCGGTTTGCCACGGGCCGCGAGAAGGCGTACTCCGCGTTCAGGTCGAGTCTCGACGGCGCCGTCGTTTCCCGGCTGGTCAAGCTATTGAGGAACCGGGTGATACCCCGCGGCTCGAAGTGCAGGTCCGCTGTGACGCCGCCGATCAGATTGGCGGTCGGCTCGAATCCCAGAGGAGGACGGGTAAAGGCCGTATTCTCTTGCTGATACAGGCCCATGAGGTTGATCGAGCCGCGCTGGCCCAGCGAGTAGCGGGTCGTGAGCCCCAGAATGGTGGTGGGCGCGATGGCGAAGATGCCACGCTCCTCGAACCGGGCCACGAGCTGCGCTGTGCCCGAGCCGAACAGCACGTCGGGGTTGAGGAAGGTGACCTGCCCCAGGTCATAGGAGATCGAATAGTCGATGTCCCGCTCGAGTCGGCGCCCGTTATAGATCAGCGACTCGCTGCCCTCGCGGATCTGGAGCGCATTGAGGTTGAGCGTGGAGCGATCCGCGCCGCCCGCCGCCTCATACTGGAGCCGGAACTGGAACTTGGAGGGCGGGCCCTGCGTGCCGAGCACCAGGTATCCGGGCGTCCGGTAAAGCGAATCGGTCCGCTCCGCGGCGTTGAGCTTGGTCGAGTCCGCGAACGGGGTCAGGTGCGGGAAGATGATGTAGGACTCGCGGATCACCAGGTCCGCGTTGGGGTCGCGAGTCCGGGGGAAGAGCCGATTGTCGATGTCGAACACGTCGGGGTCGGTCGGGATGGCGAGGCCCAACAGCGCCAGGTAGGTGTCCGGCGGGGCATTTTGGGGTCGTTCCGACCGATTGAGCGACAGATCGACCGTCAGGCTCGAGCGATCGAGGTCGGTCCCGGCAATGCGATAGACCTGCCGCATTTCGCGCCGGAAGATCTGTTCCTGCGGGCCGGTCTGCGGCCGGACGATCACCACCAGCGTGTCGAGGAACTCGCCGCCGGGACCGAGCCCGCGATCCCGCCGCGGCTGTGTGCCGAAGCGAATGCCCGAGCGGGTCACGTAACTGATGGCGAGGTAGTCGTTATCGGTGCTCAGCTTGGTACCGAGCGCGAACCAGAGGCCGCTTGGGTCCAGGTAGTAATCGGTGCCCTGGAGCAAGAGCTCCCAGCGCGCGCCGACACCCTCCGAGGTTCCCGGCACGGTCGCGAAGGCGTTGATGCCGGCCAAGTTTTCGTCGATCCCGATCTTGCCCGCACGCGGCCGATAGCGGTAGACCAGCACGTCCTCGGGAGCCACGTCACTAGACACGGGAACTTGGGCCAGGTTCAGGATGTCGACGGCCGGATAGCCCGGCAACGCAATCGGGTCGACCACCCAGAAGAACCGCCCGGCCTCGAAATCCTTATCCCGCTGCTGGCGGTCCTGCGGCTGGCTGGTGGTGGCCCCGATGGTATAGACCCGCTCGCCCACCACACTGCCCTTCTGGGTTGCGGCAAGGGTCTGCACCTGGACCGGCCCCACCTCGAACAACGCGTTGACACCGAAATTGTTGGACGGAATGGCCGCCGTGATGAACCGCGAGGGCGGGGGCCGGAACGTTACCGTGCCGACATCCACCCGCTGGACGATCTCGTCCTGCAGGCCCTGGTAGTAGACCTGGATGTTGTTGTTAGCGTTGAACTCGCGCTGGGAATCGTAGTCGACGTCGACGTGGATGCGCCGACCGATCAGCCCGCCCGCGAGAATCGAGAATTCGTTGTCGATGCGCGGGGCCTTGAAGCCGCCACGGCAACCCGAATTCGGATCGAGCAAGGCGGCGCTGGTGCACCGTTCGTTGCGGAGCCGGTCGGTCCGGATCTCGAGCCGGGCCTGGCCTTCGAGGTCGAGGTCGGCATACTTCTGGGAGATGCCGAGGATTCCACGTTGCTCGGTGGGCTCTAGCGTCCGTTCCTTCGAGGGTATCGCAGTCCGGCGGCGGTAGATCGCCAGCAGCCGGAACTGGGTCCGCCGCGCCCGGCGCGCCCGCTCGAACCGATCGGCCAGGGTACTGTCCCACGCTGCAACGGCACGGCCTGGCGGCGCCCCGAGCCACCGGGCCCGGAAGGCCGGCGGCTCCACCAACCGGAGCGACGACGTGTCGAATCGAAGCCGGAGCCGGACGGACGTCGAATCGGCCTGCCCGAAGACAGCGCCCGGTGCGAGCACCAGGCCGAGCAGGAGGAGAACACGGCGCACCACGCGATTCAGTTTCAGTAGATTAGATTGGTTGGAAGCGGCATTGGGCAATATAACCGTCGATCCAAATCGTTACAACTCAGTGAGTTAGCGCTTGCGACTCCTGCATCGCTACATCCTGGCGCAGCTGATGGCCCCGTTCATCTTCGCCCTTGGCGCCCTGACCAGCATCATGCTGCTCAACCAGGTTGCCCGTCGCTTCGGCCGGCTGGTCGGCAAGGGGCTGCCCTGGTCCGTCATTATCGAGGTGTTCGCGCTCAGCATTCCGTTCATCATCGCGATGACCTTGCCGATGGCGATCCTGCTCGCCGTGCTCTACACCTTTACCCACCTCGCAGCCGATAACGAGATCACCGCGATGCGGGCCAGCGGCGTCAGCGTGGGCCAACTCCTCCGGCCCGTGGTGTTGACCGGGGTGTTGCTTGCAGCCGGGAACTTCGTGTTGGTCGATCAATACCTCCCGCGGACCAATGCGAAACTCCGGAGCCTGCTCATCGACATCAGCCGGAAGAAGCCGACGCTCGACCTCCGCGAGCAGGCCATCAACGAGATTCCACCCTCCCGGCTCTTCCTGAGGGCGAGCCGGATCGACGCGACCAGCGGCCGGCTCCGCGACGTCACCATCTTCGACATGAGTGCTCAGGACGGGCGGCGGGTAATCTATGCCGACAGCGGTCATATGGCCTTTGCCCAGAACCAGACCGACCTCCTGCTCCGGCTCCACAGCGGTGAGATCCACGAATTCAAAAATGCCGACCCGCACGACTTCCAACTCACGGCCTTCCTGACAAATAACATCCTCGTGCGTAACGTGGCCAACGAGCTCGAGCGCGGCACCGTGGAGGCAGTCCGGGGCGACCGGGAAATGTCGACCTGTGAAATGCGCTCGGTGGTGGCCGAGTCGGAGCGGGAGCGGGACGTAGCCGAGGGCGAGCGACGGCGGGTGCTGCGCCAGGACCTCCGCAGCCTGCTCGCGCTGCCCCCGGCCGGGCCCGCCGCCGTGGTTCCCCTCAAGGAGGTCCGATGCGGAAGGTGGCCCTCGCTGCCCCGGTGGCTAGTCCCAGAGACGGCCCAGGCACAGGACACCACACACGCCCGCCGCCTGCTCCAGCAGCTCCGCGAGAAGCAGGGGAGGGCCGCCCCGGGGCCGGAAGTGAACCGGCTCGAGCTTGCCCCGCCGCCGGAGCTCCCCGACGGCCGCATTCCCGAGGGCGGAGTGACGCAGTTCCGCCCTCGCCGGCTCCCGATCGCGTCCTGGAGCGAGATCTCCATGTCCCGCGACTTGGTCCAGGTGGCGGCGCGCAAGGCCAATCGCTATCGGGTCGAGATTCATAAGAAGTGGGCCATCAGCGTGGCCTGCCTCGTGTTCGTATTGGTGGGGGTCCCGCTGGCGCTCCGGTTCCCTCGAGGGGGGATGGGCCTGGTGATCGGCGGTGGCCTATTCGTCTTCGGCGTCTACTACATAGGTCTGACCGCGGGCGAGAGCCTGGGCGACATAGGCCGCGTGTCGCCGGTCTTTGCCATGTGGGCCCCGAATCTGGTGTTGCTGATCGGGGGGGTCCTGGGCCTCCTCTGGGCCCGCCGGGCCTCGGGCTCAACCCGCGGCGGTGATCTCGTAGACCTCTGGGAGACCGTGCGGGGCGTCTGGCGCCGGCGGGCCGCGCGATGATGCGGCCGCTCAGAACCCTCGATGGGTACGTGGTGCGCACGTGGCTCCGCATTTTTGCCCTCACGGCCATTGGCTTGCCGCTCGTGAGCATTCTCATCAGCCTGACCGACGACCTGCGAAAGCTGCTCGACCGCGGGCTCACGTGGGGCGAGATCCTGATCAGTTACGTCTACTCACTCCCGGAGAACATCTTCCTGGTCATGCCGGCCGCGGTGCTCTTCGCGTCCGTGTTCACCGTGGGCGCCATGGGCCGCCATTCGGAGATCACGGCCGCCAAGGCAAGCGGTGTCAGCTTCCATCGCCTCGCGTTCCCCATCTTCGTGTGCGGCGCCCTGGCGACCTTTCTCGCCATCTTCATCGGCGAAGTGTCGCCAGGGGCCACGGCAAAGCAACTCGAAATCCAGAAGAAGGACGAAGTGCGCCCCACCACGGTGCGATACGACTTCGTCTACCGCGCCGACCAGGGCTGGGTCTATACCGTGCGCGCCCTTGATACCAGGAACCGCCGGCTGCTCGACGTGGTGTTCGAGCGTCAGGGGTCGGGAGCTGATTATCCCGCCCTGGTGATCGCCGCCGACAGCGCTTCCTATGTCGATTCCCTAATGAGTTGGCGGCTCTGGAACGGAACCAGCCGGATGGTCGTGGACGGGGAGCGAAACGCCGCCTTCTCCTATGCCAGCATGCGGCTTCGGGCCCTGACCCAGACACCGACCGACCTGATGGCCGAGCCCAAGGATCCCGAGGAGATGCGCTACGCCGAGCTGGGGCGCTATATCGACGCCCTCAGGCGCTCGGGCAATGACGTCAACAAGCTCATGGGGGAGCAGGCGCTCAAGCTTGCTCTGCCAGCCACGTGCCTGGTGATCGCGCTGTTCGGCGCGCCGTTGGCCATCACGTCGGCCCGCTCGGGCATGGCGTTCGGCATCGCGGTGAGCCTAGCCACCACGATCGTGTACCTCTTGATGATCCAGATCTCGCAGGCGGTCGGGGCCGGCGGCCTGATGCATCCCGTGGCGGCCGCCTGGTTCCCCAACGGGATCTTCTTCCTGGCCGGGATCGTCCTGCTCTGGCGGGCCCGGACGTAGCGGCCCTTGGCCCGGAACCAAAACCACGGCGGCCCCGGGATAAT
>DATHRW010000240.1:0-8133 GCA_035464955.1 Gemmatimonadales bacterium | reverse complement strand
CGTTGGTGAACACCACCGGCCCCGATTGCTGCTGCCGCCAATCGACTGCGGCCGCGCGGGTCCGGATCTTGTCCGCGGATCCGCTCACTCGAGGTCCTTGTGCTCGTGGATCGGCGGTTTGGTGGGCTTGGATTCGGCTGTGTCCGACGTGCCCTTGAAAAGGATTTTGAGCGCAGGCGGCGCCACGAAGGTGGTAGCCATCACCATCAGCAGCACGGCGCCGAACGATTCCTGCGACAGCACACCGGTCCGGCGGCCGATATCGGCGAAGATGAGGCCGACTTCACCCCGCGGCACCATGCCCACCCCAACCAGGCCCCGGCGGAACTTGGCCCAGGGCGCGGCCCACCCGGCGGCTACCTTGCCGGCGATCGCGAGCACCGTCAGCACGGTCGCGATAACCAGGGTGGCCCTCGCCTCGGGTGTCGCGGGATTCAACAAGTTCAAGTTGACTGACGATCCCACCGAGACGAAGAAGATCGGG
This sequence comes from Gemmatimonadales bacterium, assembly GCA_035464955.1. Taxonomy (GTDB): domain Bacteria; phylum Gemmatimonadota; class Gemmatimonadetes; order Gemmatimonadales; family GWC2-71-9; genus JABDII01. The sequence continues at coordinate 7,649 of DATHRW010000240.1, read as the reverse complement.
GCGAAGATGCCGGCCACCGGCCGGATCCGGCTCTCGATGCTATCGAATTGGTTGGTGCCGGAGAGAATGATGCCGGCGGCGAACGCGCCGATGATGAGCGCCGAGCCTGCCAGCGTCGCCAATGCCGCGAGGGTGAGGGCGAAGGCGAAGGCAAACACCACCAGCACGTGCCGCACTCTGAGCTGGTCGATGAAGTCGAACAACTTGGGCGCAACGAAGTTGCCGAGCCCGACGGCGACGATCAGGAACCCGAAGGCCAGGGCCAGGGCCGTCGACACCCCCGCGACCGACACGGCCGTGCCCGCAGCGATCCCGGACACCACGGTCAAGATCACCAACCCGAGCACGTCGTCGATGACCGCGGCACCGATGATGATTTTCGCCTCCTCGGTGTGCATCTGGCCCAGATCCGACAGGACCCGGGCGGTGATGCCGACGGACGTGGCCGTGAGGGTAGCGCCGACGAAAATCGCGGCCGTGACCAACTCGCCACCCACCGGGTTCGCGCCCGGATGCGGGGCGAACAACCAATACACCAAACCGAACGCGAACGGCAGCGCGACACCGACGAGCGCCACGGCCAGCGAGCTGGTCCCGACCCGGAACATCTCCTTCAGGTCGGTCTCGAGTCCGATCTCGAACAGGAGCAGGATGACGCCCAGCTCGGCCAGGATGTGGATGAACTCGCCGGATGGTCCGGCGCTGGGTATGATGCCGAGTGCACTCGAGCCCAACAGGACGCCGGCCACCAGCTCGCCGAGCACGGCTGGCTGGCCTATACGCTCGGCGGCCTCACCGAGCAGCTTGGCCGCGATGAGCATCGCGGCCAGGACCAGCAACAGATTCGGAATGGATGAGGCACCTTCCGCCGCCCACAGGGGCGGTGGCGCGAGGAGTACCGCGCCCGGGACCACCAGCCAGAGGTAGCGGCGGCTAAAGCCCGGCCTCCGCCTTGGGGGTGAACCGGAAGGTGTGGTTGAAGAACGGAAGATCGACACTTTCGTTGTACTCGGTCTCGATGGTGATCAATCGGGTCCGACCGGAGCGGCGGATGGTGAACTTGCTCGCGTCCGGCGGCAGGCCGAGCTCTTCGACTTGGAGGATGAGCCGGCGGCGGATGGTGGCGTCGGTTAGGCTCGGTGCCAGCCGGGCCTGTGATTTCATTTCGTCGAGCAACTGATAATAGCGCCAATAGACCTCGCCGATGTTGATCCCGTAATACAGGGCCCCGGCGAGGATCAAGAGCGAAATGAGGCAGCCGACATTGCTGCCTCCGCGTCGTCTATGCGAGCGTGTCACCATTGGGACTGGGCTCCGTCGACGATATCGGTGATGAGTTTCTCCAGTGCCTTCTCGCGTCCCTCGAGCTCACGGCCGGTCTCGTAATCGCCTTCGACCGTGAGATTGCTCCGCTGCCATAGAGGCTTGCTCGCTCGCTGATCCATAATCTCGACCGAAACGGTGATCTGCACCAGTCGCCGCGTCACGTCGACCCGATTGCCCGGCCCCCCCTGGAACGCCACCGGCAGGTCGGGCTGATACCGGGTAATCTTGCCTTGGACTATGGCATCCGCCTGGTTCTCGCCGGCGGGTCGGAGGCCTAGTCGGCTCTCGACCGCCTCCCGCACCGCAGTCAGGATCTCCTGGCCCAGGGTGGGTTCCGACGTCAGGTTATCGAACGGAAGGACCGCAACCGTTCGGATCTCGGACGGCAGCCCGCCGCCGGCAAAGCCGTAGCACCCTCCGATCGCAAGGCTACCGATCGTCAGGATACCAAGTATCCGGCGGGTACCCGGCCGAGAGCTCGGTCGAGAGAAACGTGATGTCGAGCCGAGCCGGAATGCTGGGAACAATCAGCCTCGCTTTGAGCGGTGTTCCGTCCGGGGCAAGCCGGGTCTCGACCCGGCCGATCACTTCGCCGGCATGCCGGACGATTGCGACGAAAGTCGGATCGCCTCGATCGAGCCGGGCATACTCAACGGTATCCACCCCGCTGACATATTGCCATACCGTCGCACGCTGGCCGCGGAACCCACGCACCACCGCGCCCCGCTCCGGATGCTGCGCCACGCCGAACATCGCCCACATCAAGGGGTAGTTCGGGATCATCTTCTCGACCGCGTCGGCGGGCCTGACCCATCGCGCGCTGTCTCCCACGACCACTGCCGCAGTGGGGTTCGAGCCGAACGGTCCCATCACGTCGAACCGAAGCGAATCCGGCGGCGCGATGCGCGCGCTGCCCCGCCCCCCCGTGCTGGCCCGGTCGTCCTGAAACAGCCACTTGAAACGGTGCAACTGATGTCCCTGAGGGACGGTTGCATCGGCCCAGGCGGTGACCTGCTCGGCCGGCAACGGAGTGGCGGGCGCTGGTACCAACGACACGGGCATGGGCCGGCACGCCCCGAGAGCCAAGCCAATGTAGACGGGCACCCGACGGGGGTCAAGCAAAAGGTATTGTGGCATTTGGGGTTAGGGGCCGCCTGGGCTAGTAGTTGAACCCAAACCACACGCTCACGAAGCCGGAGGTCTTCTCATCCTCGGTCAGACTGTAGCCCACGAAATCGTTGGAGCTGAACCGGCGGCCCGCGTCGAGCCGGACCACCGCGAACGGCCACAATGCCCATCGCAGGCTCAGGCCGACGCTGCCCAGTGTGGCGCGCTCGGAGCCCTGGGGAAACCAGGCCTTGCCGACATCGAAGAACAAGGCGCCCTGCACTTCCGGGAATCGGAGCGCACCGAGCGGGGTGCCGAAGGTCAGGTAATCGAGCAGAGGAAACCTGATCTCCTGGTTCAGCATGAAGGCGCGGGAGCCGACGATCCGGCCGTACAGCGGGTAGCCGCGCATGCCGCTAGTACCGCCCATGTAGATCCGGCGCGGCCGGTCGCCCCCGCTATAGAACCCGATGAGCCTCACCGCGTAGGCGCTCTTCGAGCCGAGGCGGAGGTACTTCCGCCAGTCGCCGGTCAGGAGAAAGCTGTCGAACCGGGCGTTGGAGAAATCGCTCGAGATGCCGGCCGTCAGGCTCAATCGTCCGCCGTCGATCGGTCCGGTAAGCGTCCACAGTGAATTGTCGCGCACGAAGCTCACGAAGTGGGACGTGATGAGTCCCTTGCGGCGGAACTCGTCGACCGGCAGGGTGAAGTCGAGCCGGTCGGAATACTCGACCACCATCGAGGCCTCGACCCGATTGTACCGGCTCAACGGATACCGGACGACGGCCATGCCGCCGGCCGTCTCCTCGTTGTAGGCTACGGTCCGGTCGCCCTCGAAATTCGCACCCTGGTGGCGAAACGCGCCGACGCCCCAGTTGAGCCGGTGACTCTGATTGATGTAGATGACGTCGGCGTTGATGTTCGAAAAGATGCTGCCGAACTCGGACCCCTGGTACGAGGACACGCTGGCGAAGAGGAGATGGTCGTTCAGCATGTCGCTCATCAGAACCGCCGCACCCTGCGCTCCGCCAAAGCCGGGGATGGCGACGATCTCTCCTGCCGCAATGTCGATGGTCAGGCGCTGGGCGTAGGGCTGGCCGTTTGCCTGGCCCTGATCCGCATCTGCCGGGCCGGGCCACTGCCAGGTGCTGTGAGCCTCGACACGCGCGGGGGCCGGGAAGCTGTCGGCCCGCGCCGCCGAGTCTGCTGGATAGTTGTAGAGGTTGAGCGAGAGACCATTGTAGCCGCTCACCAGGAGCGCGTCCTTCTCCGGCACCAGGGCGGCGTCGAAGGCGCCGGTCCAGGCCGACGTTTCACGCCGTCCCGCCCCCAGTGAGTCTACCGAGAAGACATTGAGGTTGCCGTCCCGACCGGAGGTGAAGTAAATCCGGCCATTGGCGGCCCAGCTTGGCGTCTCATCGACCCAGGGCCCGCTGGTCAGCTGACGAATATCACGCGACTCGAGGTCGAGGACGAAGAGGTTGACCGCGCCGACCAGGCCGTCGGCGGTCCGGTCGGACGCGAATACCACCCGCCGGCCCTCCGGCCCGACCGACGGATCGAGATCCTGATACCGGTCGTCCGTGAGTTTCTCGAGGCGGCCATCAGGCAGCCACACCCGGTACAGGTCGGAGATGCCGCCCAGGGAAAGCCCACTGAAGAAGATGCTCTGCCCGTCTATGGCCCACACCGGGGAGAGGACCGACACGAGGTCGGCAAACTGGTATCGGCCGGCGGGCTTCCCTTCGGCCAGGTCCCAGATGATCAGAGCGTCGCGGTCGCCGCGCTGGGTGGAGAACAGGAGGTAGCCGGGCCGGCTGACGTCGATACGGGACGAGAACGGATGGAACGACTCGAAGTCCTCCGAGCGCCCACCGGTTACGATGGTATGCCGCTCGCCGGTCTCGAGGTTCTTGCGGAAGATGCTGATGTAGCCATTCCGGGGAGACAGGTACACGGCTTCCCCTTCATTGGCGGGCCCCGGCGTGTACGCGGCCTTCACGGCTTGTTGGGCCACCTCGCGTGCGGCGACCGTCAGCGGCACGCGGTCGGCGGCGGTCGGGTAGTAGTCGCGCCGCATGCTGAACTGGAACTCCTCGTTCAGCTGCTCGAGCGACCGGCCATACACGCCCTCGATGGCCTCGTCGAAGGTGGCATAGCGGTACAGCTCTTGATACAGCAGGGCCGGACGCCAATCACCATACGTTTCCGCAAGCCAGCGATGGATGCGTCCGCCAATGGGATAGACCAGCCCGCCGGAGGCGTTGGTCAGATCCTGGAGCCGCGGCAGCCGGCCGGTGAGTACGAGGTCGCGCAGGACCATCTCGTCGCGGGCATCTTCGCCGGCAGACCACCACTCGGCCAATCCCTCCGTCCACCACAATGGCAACCTGGGACGGGTGGCACGCGGCGCGCGCAGGTAGCTCTCGGTGACCTGGCTCAGCTCGAAGACGTGCACCATTTCGTGCCGCAGGGTCGCGCGAAATTCCGCCATGCTCCCCCGAAATGGCATGATCACCCGCCGCTTGGCGAAGTCGGTCGCGCCGAGAATCCCCTCGGGCGGTGTGAAGGGAAGGATGTTGGTCTGCTCGAAATCGACGTGCGAGGCGTAGAGAATCAGCGGCACCCGATGCGGCACTTCGTGGCCGAACTTGAGCCGGAGGCTATCGTAGCTGACCTCGGCATACTCGAGCGCGATGGTCGCGAGCTCCGCCTCTTCGGGATAGTAGTGGAGGTCCACGTGCGGGCCGCGGAGCACCCGCCAATCAAATTTCCGGTATTGGATCTTGTTCTTGCCGAACGCAAAGAACTGGGCCGGAGCCGGCGTCGGGACCAGCACGAGCAGGGTGAGCCCAACCCCAACCCACCATCGCATCATCGATGGATGGTCCTGATCTGATCGCCCTGCATGATACGCTGGATGCCCGCCGCATTCCCCACCACTTTGCCGAACACCGTGTAGGTCCCGTCGAGGTGGGGCTGGGGGCTCAGGGTAATGAACCACTGGCTGGATCCGGTGTCCGGGCCGGACAATGCCATGCCCAGCACATTGGCCTTATAGCGCTGCATGTTGATTTCATCGCGGGTGATCGACGGCGGGCCGCCCCACCCATCACCCCGCGGATCGCCGTCCTGTACCACGAAATCCGGCACGACACGGTGCCATCGATTCCTGTCGAAGAACTGGCGATCGACCAGATTGAGAAAATTCGCCACCGTCATTGGGGCATCGGGCCCAAACAACTCGAGTTCGATGGTCCGGCCCTCCCAGGTCTCGATGAATACGTGGGGATACGCGTCCGCTGTTTGGTTGACGACGAACCGGCGCGCAAATACACGGTAATCCTCCAATGTGCGGCCGGTCTCAATCGGCGAGCGCGGCCCCCACCGGCTCGCGAGCGCCGGCCAGTGCTGCTCGGCCCACCCGCGCAACAGGTAGTTGTCCGGGGTTGCCGCGAGCACCAGGAATCGCGATACGACGGCACTTTGGCCCTCATCCGAGTCGCCGGCGATGGCCAGCAGCGCCTCCAGGGCGGCCCGTGCCGCGTCCGGGATCGAATCGCGCTGCGCGTGGTCGAACATCGCAGCAAGCTTCGCGACATCCGAAGGGTCTGGCACGCGGGCCAGCACCGTTGCGGCCACGGTGCGTACCACCGCGTCGTCATGCGAGAGGAGCCGCCGAGCCTCTGCGAGGAGGGCGCGGCCGGGTTCGTCTGCCGCGTCGTTCCAGGCCTCGAGCGCGGCCGCCACGACCCGGCCGTCACGATCGCCAAGGAAATCGGGCTTCTCTTCTCCGGGCCCCGGTAGGACCGCCACCCAGGCGCGCGCCGCGGTGGCTCGGCGGCGCCAATCGGCGTGGCCGGCCCAGGCTCTCGCGATGCGGACGAACTCGGCCGAGTCCGTTTGCGCCAGTCCCATCAGGGCTTCGCGCTCCATGGCGAATTGGTTGCTGTTCTCGAGCACCCGCGTGAACTCCGCGACAGCTTCCGGTCCGCCACAACGTGCCAATGACATCAGGGCCTGTACCCGAACGCCGCTGTGCGAGTCCTCGACGAACAGGCGGAGAAAAGGGGACAGATCTGCCCGGTGGTACGTCCCAAGGGAGCGAATAGCCTGGATCCGGACGCCCGCGTTTTGGTCTTCGGCAGCTTGACGGAGCAGCTCGATGGTCGCGTCCGGGTCGAGACCAGCCTGCTCGACATACGGCGCCGACAGGGCCCGGGCAGCCACATTCCGGACCGGCACATAGATGTCGCGAAGTCCGTCGACAAAGCGCTGCGCCGCTGCGGTCGACCTGAGGCGCCCCAGGCTGTACATGCCGCGCCAGCGTAGGTCGTCGTCTTCACTTGTGAACGCGACCAGGTCGTTGGCCGGAGCAAGATCGCCCAGTCGCCAGGCTTCGAGCGCCGCCTGGCGCACCGCCGGGTCACGCTCGGTGGTGAGGGTCGCCGTGCCGCGGAGGAGATTCGACATGAAGTCGGCTGCCTGTCGGCCGCCGATCTTGGCCAGCGCCGTGACCGCTTCGGTGGCTGCGACCGACGACAGCGGCGGTTGCGTCGAGAAGCGGTCGAGGATAAACGGCACCGCAGCAGAGTCCCCCAACAACCCCAGCGCAAAGAGGACGGCCGTCTGCACGGTGCTGTCCTGATCCACCAACGCCGGGATCAGCAGCTCGAGCCCAGCAGGGTGCCTCACGCGGCCGATGGCCATGGCCGCCACGCGCCGCACCAGCGGGTCGGGATGTTGAATCCCGCTCTCGAGCGTGGCAGGGGCCCATTCCCTGGCGTCTTCCACGGCCAGGAGCGGTGCCACGGCTTCGACCAGTGCGTTGTCCTGCGCCGCGGAGGGAGAGGTAGCGCACAAGACCGCCACGGTGAGGACGAGGACGACCGAGCGGCACGCCGTCCACCGGTGGGTCGAGAACGTCATGGCGCTACTGCTCCCCATGAGCCGGAGGCCGGGTAAGGATGGTCATGATTTCCTGCGGGAGCCGGGTGGGAGTGAATTCGGTATTCAGGCACACCATGTTGGTCTCGGCTTTGGCCAGGACCTGACCGGTTGTGGCGTTGTCAATCGAATAGGCAAACACGATCCGCCTCGAGCCAAGATCCCGGATCCAGCAGCGGACCCGAATGAGATCGTCGTACTCGGCTGGTTTGAGGTAGCGCACGCTGACTTCGGCCACCGCCAGCCGGAAGCCCATGTCCTCGAACTCA
>DATHRW010000239.1:0-4512 GCA_035464955.1 Gemmatimonadales bacterium | reverse complement strand
CGCTCCTCGACGAGCTGCTGTACAACAAGCGGTACTCGCTGCTCTTCGAAGGGGGGCATCGCTGGATCGACCTGCGGCGCTATGGTAAGCTCGGCGAACTGCCCCGCGACCTGCCGACCCACACCGTGTTCGACCGATACCCGTTCCCGATCGCCGAGTGCGATGCTCGGGTGCCCACTCCCTCCCAGGGGTGTTCGCCCGTCTCAGGCACCCCCTAGGCTGGATGATCACGAGTCCAAGCGGCACAAGACGGGGCCCCTTCCCGGGGCCTCGTTTTCTCGCCGTCTCTGCGTGACGAGCGGGCCTGGATGGGGCTGCCTTCGGGCGTGCAGGCGGCTGAGGTCGGGAGGCTCAGCGTCCCTGAAGCAGCCTTCACAGAATATTCACAACACTTTTTCTTGTTCGGTTGGGTTCCCGAACATATGTTTCGGGCATGCGAGTCACGACCTGGACAGAGTACAGCCTCCTCATCACGCTCCACTTGGCCCGGAACGGGTCGAGCCCGGTGCCGGCGCGGGTCGTGGCCGACGAAGAACAGCTGCCGGCCGATTACACCGAGCAGATCTGTCTCCGCCTGAGACGGGCCGGCCTGGTGCAGAGTGTCAGGGGCGCGAAGGGCGGCTACCTGCTCGCCAAGGACCCGGCGGACATCTCTGTCAAGGACGTGATGAACGCCTGCGAGCACGCGACATTCTCGATCAACTGCGACACCCGTCCAGTCAACGAGGAGCGGTGCGACCCAGGAGCGGCCTGCAGCATCCGACCCGTGTGGCATGCGCTCCAACGGCGCATCGACGACCTGCTGGTCGGAGTGACGCTTGCGGATCTCCTGAAGGACGAACAGGAGGTCGAAGCCTTGGTTGGGCTCGGGTCCGGCGGTTGACCCAACGGGATCATTGGGCTCGCGGACCCGGCTGGCGGCCGGGTCTTTGTTTTTTAGCACGTGGAGCGACCGCACAATGAAGCGTGACTACTGGCACCACCCCGCGATGGGCGATGCAGCCCTGCCGTCATTGTCTCATGACGAGGTCTTGCGCTACTCGCGGCATCTGATGCTTCCCGAGGTGGGCGTCGATGGACAGCGCAAGCTCAAGGCCGCGCGGGTGCTCCTGGTCGGAGCAGGCGGACTGGGCTCGCCGCTTGCCCTCTACCTCGCTGCGGCAGGTGTGGGAACCCTGGGCATGGTGGAGTTCGACGCGGTCGATGTGTCCAACCTCCAGCGCCAGATCCTCCACGGGAGTTCGGCGATCGGCCGACCCAAACTCAAGAGCGCCAAGGCCCGGCTCAAAGACCTCAATCCCTACGTGCACTTCGAGCCCATTGCCGACAAGCTCACCTCGGCCAATGCCTTGGAGATCGTCCGGGCATTCGACATCGTGGCCGATGGGTCGGACAACTTCCCCACCCGATATCTGGTCAATGACGCGTGCGCCCTGGCCGGCAAGCCCTACGCATACGGTGCCATTCTTCGCTTCGAGGGCCAGGCATCCGTGTTCGATGCCGCCCGGGGCCCCTGCTATCGCTGTCTCTTCTCGGAGCCGCCGCCCCCCGAGCTCGTGCCGAGTTGCGCCGATGCTGGGGTGCTCGGGGTGCTCCCGGGGATCATCGGGAGCATCCAGGCGCTCGAAATCCTGAAGTTCATTCTGGGCGTGGGGGAGTCGTTGCTGGGGCGTCTCGTGGTGTTCGATGCGTTGGGCATGCGATTCCGTGAACTCGCTCTCAAGAAGGATCCGGCGTGTCCCATGTGCGGTCCGCACCCGACCATCACCGCGTTGATGGACTACGAGGCGTTCTGCGGCGTCGCGTCGGCGCCCGCGAACGTAAGCCCGGAAGTAAGCGTCCGTGCCCTGGCGGGTGAGCTCGAGAATGGCCGGCCGGTCCTGCTGCTCGATGTGCGGGAGCCTCGTGAATGGGACCTCGTCCACCTGGCCGACGCCACGCTCATTCCTCTCGGTCAGCTTCCCAGCCGGTTAGCAGAGCTCGACAACCACCCCGACATTGTCGCCTATTGCCATACCGGCGTCAGGTCGTTGCGCGCGGTCCAGCTCCTGCTGAGCGCCGGGTTTCGGAGGGCGCGAAGCCTCGCGGGCGGGATCGATGCGTGGTCCCGGGAAGTTGACCGGACGATGCCCCGGTATTGAGCCATTCCTAGCCCGCCGCAGGTCGGGTTGTGGGTCGCCGGATGATTCGGCGGCGGCCCGTTGTGATGTCCTGCAACGGGGACGGTCGGGAGAGAGACGCGGGCCGGAAACAGCGCCGGAGCGGGCAAGAGAGGGCCCGCCCAGGGGCATAGGCCTTGCAAGGAGATGCAGTGCCGAAGGGGGGATTCGAACCCCCACGGGCTTACGCCCACTGCGCCCTGAACGCAGCGCGTCTACCAGTTCCACCACTTCGGCCTGGCGGCAAAGTACCCGTTGATGCGGCGCGCCGTCAAGGATCCGATTGATTCCGTGGAACTCGCTGTCTATCTTGCGGTTACGGAAGAACCCATGGGGGGAAAAGCGGCTGTTCCCGACGGATCCAGGCGAATCGTTGCCCGCAATCGCAGGGCCACCCACGACTACCACATCCTGGAAACCTGGGAAGCGGGAATGGTGCTGACCGGGACCGAGGTCAAGGCGCTCCGGCACGGCAAGGCCTCGATCAAGGAGGCCTATGCCAAGGTCAGGCGCGGGGAACTGTATCTCGAGGGCATGAACATCACGCCCTACGAGCACGGGAATCGGTACAACCACGAGCCGCAGCGCCCACGGAAGTTGTTACTGCATCGCAGGGAGATCGAGCGGATGATCGGTGCGGTGGAACGGCAGGGACTGACGCTCATTCCCTTGGAGGTGTACTTCAGGGATGGGCGGGCCAAAGTGACGCTTGCCCTCGGCAAGGGCAAGAAGCAGCATGATCAGCGCCAGGATCTCAAGCGCCGCGACGCGGAGCGCGAAATGTCTCGCGCGTTGTCGAGGAAGTCCCGGACATGATCACGCTGCTGCTGGCCCTCCTTTCGGGGCCGGGCGATGCCCCGCCGGCATCGCTGGTTGTTCTTACTCCACGCGGGGAGACTCGTCTCGAAGTCCGCCAGGACGTGACGGGTGCGCCTCTCCTGTCCGCGCAGGAATTGACAGCGGCGTTGGACGGCGATCTCACCCGAAGCGATCCTTGGACCCGGCTCGTGGTCGCCCGCCAGACCTTCGAATTCCTGCTCGACGCTCCGCTCTATCGTTTCAACGACCGTCTCGAAACGCTGACCGCGGCGGCCACGGTCATCCGCGACACCGTCTACCTCCCCTTCGAGTTCGTGTCGGAGGTGCTGCCGCGGTTCTTGAGCGAGCGCTATCGCTACGACGGTGCCTCCGTGCGTCTCGTCGAGACCGGCCCTGCCCGCCCGGCGCCCGTGGCTGAACGGCTGCCCAGCGGCCTGCTCCCCGGTCACGTGGTGACCATCGACCCGGGTCACGGAGGGAGGCACCCCGGGAATCCCGGGAAATTCTTCCCCGCGGGCGTGAAAGAAAAGCACGTTACGCTCGAGGTCGGCCTTCTGCTTCGGGATGAGCTCGTCCTGCGTGGGATCACCGTGCGGATGACGCGGACCTCCGACGCTTTTGTGGCTCTCGGCGACCGAGCGGCGCTCTGCTCGCGCGACTGTGACCTGTTCGTGAGCCTCCACGTGGACGCGCTGGATCCGCGACGCCGCTCGGACTATCGATCGATCAGCGGGTTCTCCTCCTATATCATCGGCAACGAGAACACCGAAGACGCCGATCGGGTGGCCAGCGTCGAGAACGAGGCCCTCCGATACGAAACTGCCGAGCAGGCGAACTCGAGGAGCGCGCTCGATTTCATCCTGCGTGACCTCCAGATGAACGAGTACCTGCGTGAGTCCGAACGCGCGGGAGCGTTGATTCAGGAACATATCGACCGGATCCACCCTGGAGAGAATCGGGGGGTCCATCAATCGAATCGGCTCGCGGTCCTCAACCTTGGTCGAAGGCCCGCGGTCCTGTTCGAGATGGGGTACGCCACCAATCGTGAGGACGCGAAGTTCCTGACCACGCGTGCCCAGCAGAAGCGACTCGCCTCAGCCTTGGCCGACGCCATCGTGGCTTATCTCCTCGAATTCGAGCGCAAGGTCGGCTTCGAGCAGGCGGCCCGCCCCGCACCGTGAGACGCGTCGCCGCCCTGACCCTGCTGATGGCCGGTGCGGGGTGCGCCTACTACAACGGCATGTACAACGCCAACCGACTGGCACGCGAAGCCGAGAAGGCGGAGCGGGAAGGCCGGGCGTTCCAGTCCGACGGATTGTGGGCGCAGGCGGCCGTGCGCGCCGAGTCGGTTCTGGTGCGCCATCCCGGGAGCAAGTGGGCCGACGACGCCATGTTGCTCCGGGGCAAGGCCTATAAGAAACGCAACGACTGTCCGTCGGCGATTCCTTCGCTTCAAGATGCGATCTTCTCCAGCCGCGACTCCGCCCTGGTCACCGACGCGGCGCTCCTGCTGGGGGACTGCTAGGGGGAGGGT
>DATHRW010000238.1:0-7001 GCA_035464955.1 Gemmatimonadales bacterium | reverse complement strand
GGGTTACCCATGTCGAGGAGCTCGACGACGCCCTGGCAGGCGCGATCGAGCATGACGGACCGAGCCTGGTCGAGATCATCGCCGACCCGGAGCTGATCTAAGTGGGCGCCCCGACTTGGGAGGAAGTGGGCCGTCCTCGGCCCCGGTCGTTGACCGAGGCGAGGCTCCAACTGCACTGGGCGGCGCAGGTGCCGGCCGCGGTCGGCCACACCTTTGGAACCCCGCAGCCGGATGACAGTCAGAGTTCGTTCCGGTGGGACGCCGTCGGCCGGGTGTTGGCGGGTCAACCGGTTGGCGCGCCAGGCCCGATACGCGCCGCCCTTCGCCCGGCGGATCTCACCCTCCTGCTCATGACCGAGGCTGGGGAAGCGCTCGCCGAGTGTGCGTTGGACGGAAGGACCCTCGACCAAGCCTACGCCTGGATGGAGCAGGCTGTGGCAAGCTTCGCAGGTGAGCTGGCCGCACGCACGCTCGAGCGACGAGACTACGATATGCCCACCCATGCCGTGTCCTCGGGTGAGCCGTTTCGCGCGAACCCTGTCCCGGCCCTCATGGAGCTCGAGCGGTGGTTCGGCAATGCGCACGGAATGCTTATGCGGCTTCAGGCCGACGAACCAACCGGGTCCCCGGTGCGTTGCTGGCCCCACCACTTCGATCTCGGGATGCTGATACAGCTCGATCCGGGCGCGGATCCCGAGCATGCCCGCTCCATCGGTATCGGTCTGAGTCCGGGCGATGGAAGCTATGACGAGCCCTACTGGTACGTGAATCCATGGCCTCGACCCACCAACGATGCCGATCGGCCGACGCTGCCTCACGGGCATTGGCACACCGAAGGCTGGCTGGGAGCCGTGTTGCCCGGTACCGAGCTGGTTTCCCTGACGGCGGAAGGGCAGGCCACCGCGGTGCACGACTTCCTTCGCGCTGCTGTCCGTGCGGCTCGGACCATCCTCGGCGCAGGCGCGGCATGAGCCTCTCTCCCGCCCGGTGCACGATCGGGCCATTGGGTTAGCTCCGCGCCGACGTCTTTCGGAGCTCGCTGTCCACACCCGTTGAATGGAAGGAGTGGTTGACCATCGATGCAGAAGCTTTCCCTCACGCCGTTCGATGCCCTCGGCCATCGGCAGCCGACCCACGCGCTGGTGGCCAACGTGGATCTCGTGGTGATACGTGACGGCTCGGATGTCTCCGTTCTGTACGGGCGGTGTCTTCACCGCGGAGCGCTCCTGTCCGATGGCCGGATCGAGGGCAAGAACCTGATTTGCGGTCTGCACAATTGGGACTATCGGTTCGACAGCGGGGTGAGCGAATACAATACCGCCGAACGTCTTCAGAAGTTCACGGCCTGGATCGATGACGGGATGGTGGTGGTGGACGAGGAGGAGATCGCGGCGTGGGCGCAGGCCAATCCACAGCCGTACGATCGAGACGACTACCAAGGGCAATACCAGGACCCTCACGGAACGGAGGATGAGCCGTTCGTTGGCTACATCAGTCAGTTGGCCGCCAAGGGATTGCCCGAGGGCTCACACGGCCCGGTGGCGGCGATGGGAGTTCCCCGGTCCGAGCTCCCGTCGTGGGACGACCTTCAATTCCTGACCGCACAGCTCTGGAAGCTTCCGAAGCTGGACGGCGAGCGGGTCGGGACCGAGCTGATCATTGGGCCGCGAGCCAAGAAGCCGCTCACACTCGATCTGCCGATCTTCGTCTCGGACATGAGCTTCGGTGCGCTGTCGGCAGAGGCCAAGACGGCGCTGGCGCGTGGGGCCGAGCTGGCAGGCACCGGCATTTGCTCGGGTGAAGGCGGCATGCTCCCGGAGGAGCAAGCGGAAAACAGCCGATATTTTTACGAGTTGGCCTCGGGTCGGTTCGGGTTCTCTTTTGAGAAGCTTGCCCGGGTCCAGGCGTTTCATTTCAAGGGTGGTCAGGGGGCCAAGACTGGCACCGGCGGGCATCTTCCCGGGGAGAAGGTCACTCCTGAGATCGCCAAAGTTCGAGGCCTCACACCGGGCCAGCCGGCCGTTTCGCCCGCGCGGTTTCCCGATTGGGATTCGATCGCCCAGTACCGTGATTTTGCCGGGGAAGTCCGTGAGCGCACGGGCGGGATCCCCATCGGGTTCAAGCTCTCTGCCCAGCACCTCGAGCGTGACATCGATGCCGCGCTCGAGGTGGGGGTCGACTACATCATTCTGGATGGCCGCGGCGGCGGGACCGGGGCCGCTCCGCTGATCTTCCGCGATCACATCTCGGTACCCACGCTGCCCGCCCTGGCTCGTGCCCGAAACCATCTCGATCGATGCGGTCACTCGGATGTCACCTTGATTGCGACCGGCGGGCTCCGGACGCCGGCCGATTTCGCCAAAGCTCTGGCCCTGGGTGCGAATGGGGTGGCGATTGCCAACGCCGCGATCCAGGCTATTGGCTGCCTTGGCATGCGGGCGTGCCACACCAACAACTGTCCGGTGGGCATCGCGACCCAGAAAGAGCACCTCCGGGCCCGCCTGGCGGTCGATGAGGCGGCGGGGCGGTTGGATCGATTCCTCAAGGCATCCGTGCACCTCATGCAGACCCTCGCCCGTGCCTGCGGCCACGCCCATCTCAGTGAGTTTACCCGCGACGACCTCACGACCTGGAAACGAGAGGTCGCCTATCTGACGGGCGTCTCCTATGCCGGCGCCGTGCCGCTCTAGCCGGACCGGGTCCGCGGAGTCGGAACCCTTGTCTTCAGGCACCTGGGGCGGCGAGGTTCCATCGCATGCGAACGTTTCCACTCTCTCGTGGAGGACCGGCATGAACCGAGCGATCCGCGGCGCCGTGGTCGCGGCGTGGGCGCTGTCGTTCGGCCCCGCCGCGCATCCGGCGGCGGCGCAATCTCCCCCCGCCTTGCACGGTCTGCACGTGAAGTACGTCCGCGACAGCGAGGAGTACGCGACGCTCACGCGGCAGATCTATCGCACCGCCCTTGCCGCCGTGCTCGAAGCCAATCGAAGCAATGCCGATCAGACGCCGTGGATCGTCGTGCTGGATGTCGACGAGACCGCGCTCGATAACTCCGCCTACGAACTCGAGCGCGAGACCTATTGGGTCCCGTTCGATGACGAAACCTGGAACGCGTACGTCGCTCGGCGGGCATCGGAAGCGGTACCAGGTGCGCGCGAGTTCGTTCGGAGCGTTCGAGCCGCGGGAGGACGCATCGCCTGGATCACCAACCGCGATGAGATCGTACGTGAGGACACGCGCGAGAACCTCCGGCGGGTCGGCTTGTGGGACGATTCCGACCGACTCTGTCCGCGGTCGAGTCGCGAGGACACCAAGGCGGCTCGTCGCCGTGAAGTTGTGACCGGTACGGGCCGCTGCAGCTGGGACGGCCGCCCTGTTCGAGTCCTTGCCTTCATCGGTGACGCGCTCGGGGACGTCCCCGCGGCCGGAGAGGACATCGCCGAGGCGGGCAACGACGCGGCGTTTGGGAGGCGATTCTTTCTCATGCCCAATCCCATGTATGGAACCTGGACCCGCCGGGTCACCCGCCGGTGGGACTGGCAGTAATCACGACACCGTGTCCGCTCCCTTCTTCTACAAGATGACGGACGCGATCCGGATATCCGTGCGTCCGGCGTATCTGGCCGATCGATCCGACCCGGACCAAGGACAGTTTGTGTTCGCGTATTTCGTCCGAATCGAGAATACCGGGGCGGCCGCCGCCAAACTGCTCTGGCGGCGGTGGGTGATTCGCGATTCAGTGGGAGAAGACCTCGAGGTGCAGGGCGAGGGCGTGGTCGGGCAGCAGCCAGACATCCAGCCCGGCGGTGTCCACGAATATCAGAGTTACGTGGTCCTGAAGTCTCCCGAGGGAGCCATGGAGGGCTCCTATGACTTCGTTCGCCCCGACGGTTCGCGATTTCAGGCCGAGATCCCCAGGTTCGTCCTCGACGCCCGAACCCCGCCAGGACAGATGCACTGAGGCGATCGCCCGCGCCATTTGGTTATCTTCCAGCACAATGAGATTGGTTGATGCATTCCGGGATGCGCTGGCCTCGCTGGAGCTCGAGCCTGGTCCGGCGCTCGTTGCCGTTTCCGGTGGCCGGGACTCCGTCGTCCTACTGGATCTCCTCATGGCCACGCGGGGAAGCCACGGCCTCGACCTGACCGTCGCGCATGTCGATCACGGCATCAACCCGGACAGTTCCAGCGTCGCCAACGGTGTCGAGCGATTGGCCGGAGGGTATGGCGTCCCGTTCGCGCGGGCGCGGCTCACGCTCGGTCAGAGCGCCACGGAGACGCTGGCCCGGACGCGACGATACCAGTGGTTCGAGCAGCTAGGCATGGCGCTCGGAGCCGACATCGTCTTCCTGGCGCATCATGCGGACGATCAGGCGGAGACGGTGTTGATGCGAGCGTTGTGCGGATCGGGCCCTGCGGGACTTGCCGCGATGACGCTCAGGCAAGGCCCGTTCGTAAGGCCGCTGCTCGGATTCGACGGCGAGGAGCTGGAGCGCTACGCCGTGGATCGGGGATTGTCCTGGTGGAACGATCCGGCCAACGGCGATACGCGCCACCTCAGGTCCTGGGTCCGTGCGTCGCTCATGCCCGTGCTCCGGGCGCGCATGCCCGATATCGACTCGCGTCTGCTCGAGCTCGGAGCACAGGCGGCGGCGGATCGCGCCGCGTGGGACTCGTTGCTGGATGCGCTGCCGGAATTGGATATCCGGACCGAGCCCGATGGCTGCTCCGTTGCTGCCCCAATCCTGGCGCGGTATGATAAGGGCTTGGCTCTGACCTTGCTCCAAGCCGCCGCCCGACGCGTTGGGTGCGTCCTGGGGCGGACCCGGGCGGCACGGGTCCTGGAGTTGGTCCGCCGTGGGACGTCGGGGAAGATGATCGAACTCGGCGGTACGTGGCGGGCAGAACTCGCCTTCGACCGGTTACGGGTCGTGGCCGTCAGCAGGGTCCCGGGGCCGCGGGCCGTCCTCCCGCTGCCCAGACAGGGGGACCTTCGATGGGGTGACTGGACGCTCCGGTGCCGCCCGGACACCGCGCCGGTCGAACAACGGCGCGCCGCCCGTTCCGCCTGGTTCCGGCCAGCGGAGCTCATGGTGGGCCCCGCTCGACCGGGCGAGCGCGTTCGTCCGCTGGGGGGAGTGGGCCGTCGGCAGGTGGTGCGGTGCTTTCAGGAGGCCTGCGTGCCGCGGAGCCGCCGTGTGGACTGGCCGGTCGTGTCGGCTGCGGGTGAGGTAGTCTGGATTCCTGAGGTGTGTCGCTCCGGCGCTCTCATGCCGGCAGCGGGAACGGAGGCTGTGCGTGTCGATGCCGACCACGACTGACGTCCTGCGCCGGACCGGTGGCAAAGCCATCAAGGCGATCGCCTACGACGCGGGGGTCATTGCCCGTCGAGTAGAAGAATTAGGCACCGAGATCACGGCCGCCTACCCCGACGGCGATCTCCTGGTGCTCGGGCTGCTCAAGGGCAGTTTCATCTTCTTGGGCGATCTGGTGCGGCACATCCAGCGTCCGCTCCAGGTCGACTTCCTCGTAGCGAGTTCATATGGCGCGGAGATGGTGTCGAGCGGGATGGTGCGCCTCCTGTACGATCCCGAAACCGATCTCGCGGGGAAACACATCGTGCTGGTCGAGGATATTATTGACACGGGAAAGACGGTGCAGCGCCTGATGAAGGTGCTGACGGAGCGCGAGCCCAAGAGCATCGCCATCTGCGCCCTGCTCGACAAGAAGCTGGCCCCGGATAGCCCGCCCGAGGTCCGATTCGTGGGCTTCACGGCGCCGCCGGCGTTTCTCGTTGGGTACGGATTGGATCACGCAGAAAACTATCGGCATTTGCCGTTCATTGCAGCACTGGAATAGATCGCATGGCAGATCGTAAGAGCCCGAAGACCCCGGGAACTCCCGGTACCAATTGGACGAGCGTGTTCAAGAACCTGGCGTTGTGGCTCCTCGTCATTTTCGCGGGGCTGACCCTGTTCCAGGTGATGAACAACCAGCGAAATCCGACCCAGGAATTCTCGTACACCGAGTTCACGAAGCAACTCGAATCCGGTAACGTGGCCAACGTCACGGTACTGGACGGGAAACGCCTGGAAGGAGACTTCCGGACCCCTGTTATGCAGAAGGAGCGCCAGGCGAAGCGGTACACGGTGCTGCTCCCCATCGCGGACAGCGAGGAATTCCTCAAGCGGCTCGAGGACAGCGGGATTCCCATCAGTGCGCGCGAGCCGAGGAGCGGCATCACGACGCTGCTGATCACCGCCCTGCCGTGGGTGGTCATCTTCGGCCTCTGGGTGTTCCTGCTCCGGCAGTTGCAGGCCGGCGGCAGCCGGGCATTCTCATTCGGAAAGTCCAAGGCCAAGCTCCTCACCGGCGACACGCCGAAAGTGACGTTCGCGGACGTGGCTGGCGCCGATGAGGCCAAGGTCGAGCTTCAGGAGATCATCGAATTCCTGAAGGACCCCCACAAGTTCACCCGCCTCGGCGGGCGTCTCCCCAAGGGGGCGTTGCTGGTGGGGCCGCCGGGCACAGGGAAGACCCTCCTTGCCAGGGCTGTCGCCGGGGAAGCCGGCCGCCCGTTCTTCTCGATGTCGGGGTCGGACTTCGTCGAGATGTTCGTCGGCGTCGGGGCAAGCCGGGTGCGCGATCTGTTCGACCAGGGCAAGACCCACGCGCCCTGTATCATCTTTATTGACGAAATCGATGCCGTGGGCCGCCACCGCGGTGCGGGGCTGGGCGGCGGTCATGACGAACGCGAACAGACGCTGAATCAACTTCTCGTCGAAATGGACGGGTTCGAATCGACCGAGGGCGTCATCCTTCTCGCGGCCACGAACCGGCCCGACGTGCTCGATCCAGCCTTGCTCCGCCCGGGACGGTTCGACCGGCAGATCGTGGTCGATGCGCCCGACGTGCGGGGCCGGGAAGGGATCCTCCGCGTCCACACGCGAAAGATTCCGCTGGCCACCGATGTACGGCTCGAAGTGATCGCCAAAGGCACT
>DATHRW010000237.1:0-10227 GCA_035464955.1 Gemmatimonadales bacterium | reverse complement strand
CTACTCCCTACTCCCTACTCCCTGCTCCCTGCCATCACGGATTCCACCAATACGTCATCTTGATGGCGAAGATGTTGTCGGCCTTGGCGCTGAACAGGCGACTCAACGAACGGCCGAAGCGGAAGTCGCCGATGGCCTCGTCATCGCTCCGACTCTGGGTCCAGACCAGGTACAGGGTCGAGCCTGGCATGTACTCCCACCGCAGCACCGCGTTCCCGCGCAGGGAGCGGAAGTTGAAATTCTGGTTGCCGATCTCGAGCGGCTGGGCTGGTCCGCCCGGCCCATCGGGGTCCGCGGTGAAGGTGGTGGGATCGAAAGTTGAACTGCCGCTCTGCCCGTAGACGTTGAAGTCGTAGCTCCTCGGGCGGGCCAACTCCTTGTAATCGGTGTAATCGCCTGACGCGATGAGCGGCTGGGCGTAGAGTTGGAGGCTCAACTTCGGCGTGAACACCCAGTTGAGCCGGAGCCCGCCGGACAGGGTGGTCCGCTGGAGGCTGGCGAAGACGTAGCGGTTGTCGAAGGTAGCCGATGCCGTCGGGTCTTCGAAGGTGCCCACATACTGGGCCGACGTGAAGCTGCGGCTGAAGCCAGGCTCGAATGATAGTGACAGCGAACTCGACGGCTTCCATTCGATTTCAGTATCGAGGCCCCAGCTCCGATCGGCGTCCTGTTGGTAGTCCGAGCGATGAAATCCCACGCCGAACACCAGCGACTTCCGGTCATCGGAGCTCAGGAACATGCTGCCTTCCCATCCGGCCGGATTCACCGTGAGCGGCCCCCCGCGGGTGCGACGGAAGCTCACGGTCTCCGGGTTGTAGGCCATGAAATAGTTCAGCCGGTAGTAATTCAGGAATTGGAACCGACCGTTTTGGAACAGCCCGGTCCAGGTCACGTCGCCCCCGAAGTTCCAGCTTCGGAACACCGCCACGTTGCTGCTCACCGACCGGAACAGTCGGCTCGGTTGGGACCAGAGGCGCGACACCACAAAGTGCCCGTTCACCACGTCGGAATTCCATTGGAAACCGACATCATTGACGTCGAAGCCTGGGCTGATGAGTCCAAAGGCCGTGTTGATCCGCCAGTCTCCCTTCTGCTTGTTGAGGGCAACCCGGCCGCCGTACCCCGCGAGCGAGGTTCGGCTCGAATCGAGCGTGATATAATCCGCGTCGGGGCGCTGGTAGTAGTGGAGCGAGCTCTGCTGGAGATCGAGCAGACGCGCGGGCGTTCCCGCCACCCGGCTCGCGCCGGCCCACCCCGTGATCACCCACTCCTTATCCTGATCGAGAAAGGTCCAGCCATCGAGCCCCAGCGCGACCGACGAGCCGTTGATTTCGTCTTCGAGGCGTGGATCGCCGAAGTCGCGCTTGGCGTAGGTGGCGATGAACCCCACGGCGTGCCGCCCGTCGTTCATCTCTCGTTGGGCCCGGGCCACCCCGTAGTAGGTCCGTGGCTCGACTTCGACCGATTGCCGCACCCCGCCCAGGTCGATATCCGCCATCTCGCGTCCGGTCAACGCGTGCAGCATGCCGATATTGGTATTCCCCCCGAGTTTGCCCGAGATCTTCGCCGCGCCCAGGATGGTAGTGCCGTCGGGCGAGTGCGAGTAATCGACGTCCGGCAGGCTGCCCTGCGGCGACCGGCCGAGCCGTCGGCTATAGAAGAAGTCCGGCGTGCCGAAATTGAAGCCCCAGTTGTTGTTGGCACCGCCAAAGCCGAAGTCGAAGATGGTCCGGCCCTCGATGAAGAATGGCCGCTTTTCAGGAAAGAAGGTCTCGAAATCGCTCAGGTTCACAACCGCCGGATCGACCTCGACTTGGCCGAAATCGGGATTGATGGTCGCGTCGACGGTAAGATTGCTTCCCAGCCCGAACTTCACGTCCGCGCCGACATTACTGGTAATTCGCGAGCCGTCGTTGAACGGATCGCCGGGTTCGTGATCGAGCAACGCTGCGCGGCTGGTGACGTAGGGCAGGATCTCGAGCCGCCGCGGTGGGTTCACTCCTTGGAGGCCGCGCAGTTCGGGGAAGCGAGAAACGAATCCGCTTCCGTTCTTGGGCGTGAAGACCAGGTAGTCGGTTTCGTTGCTTCGGGCGATCTCGCGCTTGAAATTGATGCCCCACACCTGTTCGGTCCCGTTCTTGAACCGGAGTTGCGAATAGGGAATCCGCATCTCGACGGTCCAGCCACCGGCGTCTCTCTGAACCTTGCCTTGCCACACCCCGTCCCAGCTGTCATCGTCCCAGTCGTCGTTGAACAACACCCCGTCGTACTGGGTGCCCGCCGCGTTCAGGCCGAAGAAGAACCCGGTCCGCCCATCCCGATACGGATCGAGAAATACGCCGAACCAGTCCGAGTTGGTCCAATCGTCGCGCCGTCCCAGCCGGGCGACGATCGAGTCGACGG
The DNA here is from genome assembly GCA_035464955.1 of Gemmatimonadales bacterium. Lineage (GTDB taxonomy): Bacteria > Gemmatimonadota > Gemmatimonadetes > Gemmatimonadales > GWC2-71-9 > JABDII01. The sequence continues at coordinate 7,824 of DATHRW010000237.1, read as the reverse complement.
CGGTATCATAGAGCCGGGCACCGATCAGGAGGCCCTCATCGTCATAGAGCACATAGACTTCGGTGCGCTGGCTGGGCTGCTGCCCCTCGTGGGGATCCCGCTGGGTGAAGGCGCTGAACGGGGTGGCCCGCCGCCACTCGGCCTCGTCGAGGGCGCCGTCCATCGTTATAGGCTCACTCAACCGAATTGCCTGGACCCGCTGGGGGGTATCCGGGGCGGGGGGCCTGGCGTCTGGCGCAGATCCCTGAGCCGCTAGGCTCAACAGGAGTCCGGGGATCAGGCTGTGCATGACGGCTCCGTCAGCGAGAGTTCGGAGTTCTCCTCCTTAGACGCCTTCCTACGAGAAAACGTTGCGTGGGGATTCGGGAAGGGGGTACTAACGGGAAGGGGCCGGTCGGGAAGAGCTATCGGCTATCGGCTTTCAGCTATCAGCTCTCAGCCTCGCGTTGCGAACCCCCTGAGACCGACAGCCGATCCCGGCCTCTTTTCCAATCGCTTCATGCGAGTAGCCAATGGCGAGTTGCGGTCAGCCGTTAGCTGATAGCTGGCGGCCTTTCGGTAGAGGTTCACCCAATCCACCCTGCTAGCCGCCCCCCAGCCTCTCCACCACCATGTCCCCCATGGCATCAGTTGCGATGCCGCTCCTGGCATCGGCCGACGGCACGGTACCGCTCTGCAGCAGCCCGGCGATCGCGCTTTCGATCCGGCCTGCCGCGGTGTGCTCGCCCAAGAAGTCGAGCATCATGGCCACGGCCGAGATGGCCCCGAGTGGACAGGCGACGTTCTTGCCGGCGTACTTCGGTGCGGAACCGTGGATCGGCTCGAACATCGAAGTCTGCCCGGGGTGGATGTTGCCCGACGCGGCGATTCCCATGCCGCCCTGGAGCATGGCGCCCAGGTCGGTAATGATATCGCCGAACAAATTGGTGGTGACGATCACGTCGAACCATTCGGGGTTCTTGACCATCCACATACAACAGGCATCCACGTAGGCGTGATCGGTCTGGATCTTGGAATATTCCGTGGCCACGTCGGCAAAGGCGCGGCTCCAAATGTCCTGCGGCCGGATGGCGTTGGCCTTGTCGACCAGGGTTACCTTGGGCTGGTGGGTCCTGCCGTGTTCCTCGCCCCGCTTCTCCGCGAGCCCAAAAGCATAGCGCACGGCCCGTTCACACCCTTTCCAAGTATAGACTCCGTTCACGATGGCCACCTCGTCGGGCGTGCCTTTCTTCAGGTGCCCGCCGATTTGGGAGTACACCCCCTCGGTGTTCTCCCGTACCACCACGAAATCGATGTGCTCGGGACCCTTGTCCTTGAGCGGGCAGAGGTGCGCCGAGTAGAGCTTGATGGGGCGGAGATTGATGTAGAGATCCAGGCCGAAGCGGAGGCCCAGGATGACTGAACGCTCCACCAATCCGGTCTCGACGTCGGGATGGCCGATGGCGCCGAGCAGCACCGCATCGAGGGTGCGCCACTCGTCGATCACATGGTCGGGCACCAGCTCTTTGGTCTTGAGGTAATGGGTGCCGCTGTAGGGATAGTCGACCAGTTGATAGGCGAACCCCTCGATGGCCGCCACGGCCGCGAGCACCTTCAGGGCTTCGTGGGTGACTTCGGGGCCGATGCCGTCGCCTGGGAGAACGCCGATGTTATAGGACATGATGAGTCAGGGAGTAGTGGGTAGTGGGTGGTGGGTGGTGGGTGGAAGATGCGGTCTCGGGGTGCGTCTGGCTACTCCCGGCGGACGTTGATGAGCAGCAGCTCGCAAAACGTGTCGCCGGCCTGCATGGCATCGGGATATCGGGCACGCTCCTCAGCGGGAAAGCCGTCTCGCTGGGTCACAATCAGCATGACTCCCTTGGCGGGCGGGGCCTGGCTCTCGAGCACCTTGGGGGATCGCGCCGGCACGAACGTGGCGCCCTTCGGCTCCAGGTATTGGCCGAACACAAACGGTTCCCCCGCATTCGAGAAGAGCCTGAACTCGGGCCACACGGTCCGGTAGAACGCCTCCAGGTCCTGAGCCGTCCCGGGCACCAGCAGGGCCCGCACCCGCTCCGGTCCATATGCCCGAAGGCTCCCAGGGGCGCCTGCAAACATCTCCGAAGCCATCGCGGTTCCGAACGACCACCGGTAGGCGGTGCCCGGCGTCGGCACGCGGGCGAAGTCCTCGAGGATCAGAAACAAGAGATTCGAACCCTTGTCGACGTCGCGGAGCACCTCGCGAGCACGATCGAATTGGCCCACTTGGGCGAGGCCCGTGCCGAGCATGATCCGGTAGCGGTCCTCGGCCGGGGCCAGCTCCACCGCCTTTGTGGCGTACTCGACGGCGCGCGGCCAGTCGGCCTGGAGGACGAGTTTTCCCTCTTCCAGCGTGGGTCGCACGGTTCCCGCGAGCTTGGCCTTCCAATACTGTGCTTCGGCCAGGCGCGGTTCGGCCTCGAGCGCCCGATCCAGGGCGGCATAGAGCGGAGCCAAGTGATCGACCGTGTCGGGCAGGAGGGGCTGTCCGTCTTTCCCGCCGATCATGGCGGGCCTGAGGAGTGCCATGATGCGGCCGAGCCGGGCCGTCAGGATCAGGGCGCCGGGGTCATCCGGGTGGGCGCTCTGGTAGCCCGCCACTTGTGTCCCGGCCGAATCCAGCGCGGTGGAAAGTGTGCGCCAGTCGAATTCACCCTTTCCTTCCAGGAACTGCTCCACCTGTTCCGCTAACGCTACGGCGCGCTCGAGCGCTTTGGGGTACGCCACCGCCGGTACTTGGGCGGCGCCCTCCAGGGCCCACGACAGCATCACGACCACCAGGGTAACCAATGCGGACGTACTCACCCGCGTTGCAGGCATAGCTTCATCCATTCGTCTTCCACCGTCCGACCGACGGGCGGCGATCACACATTGGCCGCGGGCGTGGTCAGACCCCTCGTGCCAGGATGTTCCCGTTGACCGTCCGGAGATCGATCATGCCCTGGCCGTTGCCGAGTGTTCCAATCAAAGAGGTCGGCCCGCCCGTCACGTTCTGGAAGACCAGGTTACTCGTCGTGATCGTCCCGTTCACCAGGTGTGCCGCGAACTCGGCGGACGTGTTCTGGGGAATGTCTAGGGTCACGTTGCCGTTTACCGTTTCGAGGTCGATCGTCCCGGTGGCCACGATGACGGCCTGGCAGGCAATATTGCCGTTCACCAGCACTACATCGACCGAGCCGGACAGATCATCCAGCGTGACGTTGCCGTTCACGTCGTCGATGGTGACCGAGCCGAGCACTTGGCGGACGGTCACGTTCCCGTTCACGTTCACCAACCGCGTGGCCAGGCGCTCCGGCACGGTGAGCACGTAATTCACCACCAGGTTCCGCCCGCCGGTATTCTGCGGCTGCACCGTCCGGATGAGAATTTCATCGACGGTCTCGGTGATCACCACCTCGAGCCGGTCCAAATAATCCTGGGCGTCCACGACACTCTCCGACCAGACCTGCCGCTCCCCGCGCACGGTAAAGATCTCGGTGCCGGCCGCGCCGACTACGTCGATGTTGCCGTTGATGCCTTCCACTCTGAACGTGGTGCGCCCGGTTGCATCGAGATCGAACTGGAGCGCTTCCTCCGCCACGAAGTTTTGATTCTGCACTTGGTCGTCGGTGCCGGTGGAGTCGCCACAGGCGGCTCCCATGACACCGATCACTCCGAGGACCACAACGTGCCGCACCATCGCAACAACTCCCGGTTAGGCCTCCGATCCGCGGAAGGCGTTGTACAGCAGGCCGAAGATCGCCCCGCCGATGGCGCCGTCCACCAAACCGTAGAGCGTGCCCATGATCACCGACCCGAACCCCTGAGCTGCCTTATAGCCGGGGTAGATCGAGTCGAACATGTTGAGGACTGCTCCACCGTAGCTGGGCCACATCACGTTGGCGAGACCCACGAGGAACAACGTCCCGCCTGTGAAAAGCCCACAGGTCAGCGCCAAGGCCTTTACGTTGAGTTTCATACTCCCTCCCAGTAGCAGAAGAGGCGAGACGGGGTGTTCGACCGGTCTCCGCGTGTGACCGGCTGCTAGTCCGCTATGTTGTCTCTCGAAGGGTGAAGACGTCGTGAGATTTGGAGGAAGAAAGCCCGCCGCCGCCCCCGGGCGAGCCTGGCGACTCGAATGATCGCGCGTGGACCGCTACGGGCCGCCCATCCCCTCACGCCCGGCCGCTCCTGACCCGCCAGCAGGCCGATGGATGAGGTCATCCAATCGCAGGATGAGCTTGGAGAGGACGCCCTTGGCGGATGACGATTCGAGCAGCGCCACGGCCACGTACTTCTTGCCGTCACGCTCGACGATCACCGTGTGAACGAGCTGGCCCGCCATGTGGGAGAGACCGAGTTCCCGCGGGGCGCGGTCGTGTGGCGACGAGAGGAAGAAGCCGATCACTTCCTCATTATCCTGCAAGGCGAGCTCGAATGCCGCGGCATCGAGGGCCGCCAGCCGGTCGTGCTCGGCCGGGCTCTCACCGCGGGCATGCAAGAGGCTATCGCCGCCGAGCCCCGGTGGGCTGAATTCGCCGCTGTGCGTGCGGTCCGCGCCCTCCGGGTTGATACGGCGGCGCTCTACGACATCCTCGAAGACCACTTCGACATGGCGATCGACTTCCTGGCGCTCCGCGCGGGCGAGTTGTTGCGGGCCGAGGCAGGACGCTAGCGCTCAACCATCAGGCCTCGCCCCAACCGCCCGGTCAGGGTATTGTGATGCGTGCGCTCGCGGGCATTCCCCCACTCCAGCTACGCTACCGAGGCCGCATGACCACCCCGACGACACCCCATCCGACCACCAAGAGCCTGGGCATTTGGACCTGCACTGCGTTGGTCATCGGCAACATGATCGGCTCGGGCATCTTCCTCCTGCCGGCCTCGCTCGCCACCTACGGCTCCATCAGTATGTTCGGCTGGCTGTTCACCTCCGCCGGCGCCATTCTGGTGGCCCTGGTGTTCGCGCGGCTGGCCCGCATGATCCCGCGGGCCGGCGGACCATACACCTACTCGCGCCAAGGCTTCGGCGACTTCATGGGTTTTCTCATCGCCTGGGGCTATTGGATCTCGCTCATGTGCGGCAATGCCGCCATCGCGGTGGCCATGGTCAGCTATGCCGGCGTGTTCTGGCCCGCCCTGTCGAATAGCTCGGGCGTCGCGGCCGCGGTCGCCGGGGCCGCGGTCTGGACGCTCACGATCGTCAACGTGATGGGCGTCAAGATGGCGGGCCGGGTCCAAGTCGTAACCACCGTACTCAAACTGATCCCGCTCATTCTCGTGGCCACCGTCGGGTACGCGTTCTTCCATCCCGGCAACTTCGTGCCGCTCAACGTGAGCGGCGAGTCGAACTTCGCCGCCATCACCGCGACCGCGACCCTCACCCTCTGGGCCTTCCTCGGACTCGAATCGGCCACCATCCCGGCCGGCGACGTGATCGACCCGGAGCGCACCATTCCCAAGGCCACGGTGCTCGGCACGATCTTCACGGCGGTCCTCTACATCCTGGCCACCGCTGCCGTTATGGGCATCATCGCCCCGCGCGACCTGGTTGCCTCCACCGCCCCCTTCGCCGATGCGGCCCAGCGCATGCTCGGCCCGTGGGCGGCCTATTTTGTGGCTGCCGGCGCCGCCGTGTCGTGCTTCGGTGCCCTGAACGGCTGGATCCTCAACCAGGGACAGATCCCGCTCGCAGCCGCGCGCGACGGACTGTTTCCCAAGCCGTTCGCCAAGGTGGGCCGAAGTGGCGCACCAAATACTGCCCTCGTCATTTCCAGCATCTTCGTCACGATCCTCCTGGCCACCAACTTCACCCGCGGGCTGGTCGGGCTCTTCACCTTCATCATCCTGCTCGCGACACTCACCAGTCTGATCCCGTTCGTGTTCGCGGCAGCAGCCCAGTTGATCATTTTCATCCGCGAGAAGAAGCGCTTCGAAGGGCAACGGCTGACCGGTGCATCGATCGTCGCCGTGCTGGCGTTTCTCTACAGCCTCTGGGCCGTGGGCGGCTCCGGTCAGGAGACGGTCTACTGGGGATTCCTGCTGCTGCTGGCGGGCATTCCGGTCTATGTTTGGATCGTGTGGAAGAGAGGAAAGGCAGGTCAAGAGGAAGTAGGTGGTAGGTGGTAGGTGGTAGGTGGTAGGGTGGTAGGGAGGTAGGGCACTGATTAGCTACCCATGGTCAGCTACTCACTACTCACTAGTCACCACTCACTACTTACTACTTACTACTTCCTAATGCTGTTCACCCTCCTTGAGCCACGATCGATGATTCGTGCATGCTGGTGCTCCGTTCTGCTGGTCGCCTTCCTCGCCTGCCGACCGCCGCTCGAGGGGCCGCGGCTGGTCGTCGTCATCGCCGTCGACCAGATGCGGCCGGATTACCTCGATCGCTTCGACGACCGCTTCACTGGCGGACTCGCACGGCTCCTTCGCGACGGAGCGGTGTTCACCGATGCGTACCAGGACCACGCCCTGACGGAAACCGCGCCGGGACACGCGGCCATCTCGACCGGCGATTTTCCCTCTCGCAACGGAATCGTGCAGAACCACTGGTATGATCGTGCGACTCATCGGGTGGACTATTCGTTCGATGATCCCGCGGCGCCGATCGTGGGCATTCCCGAGGCACACGGTCGCTCGCCGGCCAACATGAAGGCCACCGCGCTCGGTGATTGGCTCAAGCGGCGCTCCCCTCGAAGCCGGGTCTTTTCCGTGGCCATCAAAGACCGGGCGGCGATCGCGATGGGCGGGAAGCGGCCGGATGGTGTCTATTGGTACTATGCCGACACCGGCCACTTCGTCACCTCGGTCTATTACCGGTCCGATTACCCGGACTGGGTGGTCCGGTTCAATGCGGCCGAGCCATCGGCCGCCTACAACGGCAGGCGCTGGGAGCGAGTCTATCCCGAGTCGACCTACGTGGCCTCACGAGAGGACGATTTCGCCCCGGAGTTCGATGGGCGGAGCACTACCTTCCCCCACTTGATCGAGGCCCGTGAAGACGACGGCGGGTGGCACGAGTTCTACCACGGAACGTTCCTGCGCTCACCGTTCGCCAATGAAATCATCCTGGCGTTCGCCCGAGACCTGGTCACCAACGAGCAGCTCGGCACGGACGATCGGCCCGACCTCCTGTTCATCGGGCTGTCCGCCGCCGACTACGTGGGCCACGCGTATGGCCCATACAGTCAGGAAGTGGAAGACTACTATCTCCGGCTCGATCTCCAACTGGACTCCTTGTTCGTCTTTCTGGACCAAACGGTCGGCCGAGCGAACTATCTCGTGACCCTCACCGCCGATCACGGGGTGATGACGATGCCGGAGGAATCGGCCCGCCGCGGTTTCGGCGGGGCCCGGGCATCGAGGCATGGCCTGGACTCGCTCGTGATGCAGGCCCTCGCAACCAACTCAGACGCTCCGACATTCACCATGTCCGGCGGCGTGGTCATGGAGTTCGCGCCCGGCACCTCGGAGCAGGCCCAAGTCGAGGCCCGGCGCGCGGTGGCCGCGGCACTCCGCCAATCGCCCGCGGTGCTCGAGGCCTACACAGCAGACGAACTCATCGCGGGACCCGATAGCACCCGTCCGTACTTCGATGCCTATCGCCGCAGCTTCTACCCCGGCCGCTCCGCGGACGTGATGATCGTGTCCCGGGAGGACATCCTGATTACCAATAGTGCCAACGGGACCTCGCACGGCAGCTCGCTCCCGCACGACACCCACGTGCCGCTCGTCTTCGCCGGCCCCGGCATCGCGCCGGGCCGGCATACCGACCGGGTCCGTACGGTTGACATCGCTCCGACCCTCGCGGCGCTGCTGGGTGTA
>DATHRW010000236.1:0-2741 GCA_035464955.1 Gemmatimonadales bacterium | reverse complement strand
GGGCTGCCGGTTCGTCGCGACCCGACGCACAGCGTTCCCGCTCAGCACGCCAGGCTTCTGGAACCGGGCAGACAGGGTGATCGCAATCTCGGACGCCGTGGGTCAGATGCTCAGAGAGAGCGGCCTGCCCGCCGATCGCATCACGGTCATCCGCTCGGGAATCGATCTCGATGCACTCCACGTGCTGCAGCGGATAAATCCCAGGACGCTGCTCGGCCTCCGACCCGATGCCCTCATTGCCGTGGCCGTCGGGGCGCTGGACCGCCACAAGGGCCAGGACATCGTCATCGCGGCTGCGGCGGAGGCCCGAGCCCGGCTGCCGAATCTTCACTGGATCCTGGCGGGCGAGGGTGACCGACGGCCGGCTCTGGAGAGCCAGATCCAAAGTCTCGGGCTGGGCGAATATGTCCATCTTTTGGGACACTTCACCGACGCGGAGGCCCTCATTGGCGGTTGCGACGTGATGGTCGCCACCCCTCTTCAGGAGGGCCTCGGCACCTCGATCCTCGACGCGATGGCCTTGGGAGTCCCGGTTGTGGCGGCGGAAATCGGCGGAATCCCGGAGTTGGTGAGCGGAGGGGCGGGACTCTTGGTGCCTCCGCGGTCACCCGCGGACCTGGCGAACGCCGTGGTCCGGATCTTGACTCAGGGTGATGAGTGCCGAGCAATGGTGCGTCTTGCGGCCGAGCGCGTCACCGACTTCACCGATGTCAGGATGGCCGAGGCGCTCGCGTCCGTGTATCGTTCGATGCAGAAAGAGGTTGGCGGCCCATGATCTATGTCTGCATACCGTGTCACAACGAAGCCAGCACCGTTGGGGTCCTCCTCTGGAAGATCCGAAAGGTGTTCGACGCGTTTCCACGCGAATACCAGCTCTTGGTGTGTGACGACGCCTCGACCGACGCGACTACCGAGGTGCTCGAGCCATACGCCAAGGTCCTGCCGCTGACGATCTATCGGCAGGCCACCCATCGCGGATATCCCGCCGCGGTCGAGACTCTGTTCCGTCACGCCGTCGATCTGACGGACAAGCCGAAGCGCGATTCTCTCATCTTGCTGTCAGCCGATTTCACCCACGACGCGGAGACCATTCCCGACTTGGTTCGGCGAATGGAGAGCGGGGCGGACTTGGTCGTTGCCGAGGCGGAGTTGGCCGGGGTGCCATCGCGCTCCTACCGCTGGGTGCGGCGCTGGTCGCCGCGGCTGTTCCGGAAGAAGGTCGCGGTGCCGGGCGTCTCTGATTTGTGCAGCGGCTATCTCGCCGCACGTCTCTTCACGGTTCGGAGTCTCCTGCAATCCGTTCATGGACAACTGCTCATGTTGGACGGCTGGGGGGCCAACGCGGAGTTGGTGGGCCGGCTTGGGGCATTTGCACGCCGGGTCGAGACCGTTTCGACCACCGAGCGGCACGATCTCCGCCAGCGTCCATCCCGCATCGACCCATGGAAGACGGCCCGTGGACTCTGGCGCCAGAGTCGCGAGCTCGTCATTCCCAAACCCGCCAAACTCGAGCGGGCCAACGGCGCGGGCAGCACTCGGCGGCCGCGCAAGCCGGCGGTGACATCATGACGGGACTCGTGCTGTTGCTGGCGCTCCAAGGCGCAGGCGCCACGCCCGGTTCGCCGATGCCGGAGCAGGCTCGCACCCACTCCGACTATCCGTTTGCTGTCGGAGAGCGGTTCGAATATGACGCCAAGATCGGCCTTCTGAAGCTGGGCGAGGGGTACATGGAGGTCTCGGCCATCGACACGCTGCGTGGGGTCGAAACCTTCCTCTTCGAATTCGGTCTGGAAGGTGGCGTCCTGGGCTTTACGCTTCGGGACAAACTCCAGTCGTGGACCACCACCGAGGATCTGGTCTCCCTCAGGCTGCACAAGGAATTGGAGGAGAACAAGCGGCGCCGCGAATATACCTACGAGATCTTCCCCGATTCCGGCCACTACATTCGGGTTGGCAAGGAAGGGGTCAAACCGACCCCGAAAATGCCGCTCGATGACACGGCCTTCCTGTACTTCATGCGGACCACGCCGCTCACCCTGGGCAAGACGTATCGATACCACCGGTATTTCATGGACAGCGAGAATCCGCTAGTGGTCAAGGTGGAAAAGCGCGAAACCATGAGGCTACCGAACGGAGAGAAGGTCGCCTGCCTGGTCTTGCATCCGACGATCGGCGATCAGGGGATGTTCTCTAAACGAGCCGATGCGCGCGTCTGGGTCACCGATGACTCGCTTCGCATCCCGGTGCAGATCCGATCAAAACTCGACTTCGGGACCATCACGCTCAAGCTCACCAAAATCGTGCTGCCGGGCGATCGGGCGACGCCTTCCTAGCCGCCCGATGCGCCTGATCCATACGCGAGCGCCCGCACGGAACCGTGCGGGCGCTCGTACCTCGGAGTCGGAGTTCCGTCAGGCGGATTTCTTGCCCTTGATCATGTCCTCGACCTTGTCCGCGCTCCGCGGGCTGATCAACCGGAGAATCAAGTAGAATACAAATCCGATGGCCGCGAACACGACCACGGTCCAGAAGAGGCTCCACACGATGCCCAGGAGCCCGAACGCGACCTTGACGAGAAACAGCGCGACCACTGCAAACACCGCGTAACCGACCAGATTCCGTAACATGGTATCTTCCTCCGAGGTATGCCGTCGATCCGCAGTACGGCTCAACGTTTCAAAAAGTTTCGTTTATCTGTAAATGATTGATAATAAACAACCTATGACCATAGAGACGATACC
>DATHRW010000235.1:0-3018 GCA_035464955.1 Gemmatimonadales bacterium | reverse complement strand
TATTGACATCCGTTGGTGATGTTCTACTGATGCGCAACCTCAGCGGTGGCGGGCCTGGGTGCGCGTATCCGAACCCGCAACCGACCCAGCGGCGTCGTATCTACCACCAGCTTGTGCTGTTCGGGTTCGTTTTGGCCTTCTTGGCAACCGTCATGGCGGCCGCGTACCAGGACATCTTCGGGATCCTTCCACCGTATGACCTGCTGAGTGCCCCCGTTGTGCTGGGCACGGTCGGCGGACTCGGCATGGTGGTCGGATGCGTTGGCCTTCTCGCCCAGAAGTCGACCGCCCCCATACAGCGAATCAGCAGGCCAATGAGGACCATGGACATCGTATTCATGGCTGCGCTGCTCGCCGTAAATGTGACGGGCCTGATCCTCCTGGCACTTCGCGAGACGGCGCTTATGGGCCTGCTGTTAGCCGCCCACTTGGGAGTAACGGCCGGGCTCTTTGCCGCGATGCCCTATGGAAAATTTTCGCACCTCGTCTACCGGTACCTGGCCCTACTCCGTAACCGGACCGAGTTGGCAGAGGAGCGTCGCAGGTCGAAGAACGCGGAAACCACCTTGTAGATGGATGCGTGATCCGCCTCCTCACCCTGCGAGTGTGACGTCGCAGCAGATAACTCGGTGCGTTTCGCTCGGCATCCCACGCGCGGTGCCACAGGGCATCCACGGCGATAGTCCGAAGTCAGATGCTCTATCCATTGAGCTACAGGCGCCGTCCCTATCTTGCCATCATTGGATGCAGTCGAAGCTGGTGTCCCGATCCGGATCCCCCGTGCCGTCGTACGTGGCCACGGTGGGATATGGGCACAGTGGTCGGGAAGCGGTCTCTCCTCCCTCGACGCGGGACGCGGTGATCGTGTTCGGTGCCCGACCTGTTTCGACCCAGTCGACCAGTGCACCGAACGCGTCAAACCCGGTGAGGCCGGGGCCACCTCCACAATGGAAGGTGCCAGGGGCCATGAAGAGCCGCGCGAACTCGGAGACATCGCCTGCATCGCCCAGCTGCTCCAGAACCCGCTCGAAGTAGTCGATCGACCCTTCAGGCGGGATCAGCTCGTCGGACCACCCGTGCCACATGAGGAGTCTGCCACCGGCGTCGCGAAACGGGGTGAGGTCAGGGTCATCGGTCCCGATCACGTCGTGGAACTGCGCCTGAGAGCTTCGGAACGCGTCCTCGAAGCCCGCATGGCCGAGGCCATGCCAGTCGAACGTCGGATCCTGCTGGACCCAGATCTGAAGGTAATCCAAACCGATGGGGAACGGGAGGGACCCGGCGACCTCATTCAGTGGGGCGCCCGGAGCTAACCCGTACCACATGAACTGGCCGTCCGAGGTTCGTGGGCCGTCCCAGATCGACTGAATGACCGCCGCGTCGGATTCGGTGAACTCGCCACACGGCGTGTCGACCCCCACAAGCGAGACCGGGTCGAAGTCACATTGCCTTGGGTCCTCGAGCACGCCGTCGCTGACACCGTCAATGCTGTCGCACGTTGCGACGGCCGCGTTGGTCGCTTCAGCGAGCTTGCAGTCGTCGATTGGGCGACCAAGCTCCTGATCCATCACGATCTGGGGCCATAGCAGCGATGGGATGAAACGGTCCCAGTTGATCGCCGGGGCGCCGGCAAGAATCCCGTCGTAGCCTGTTGGATAGCGCTGCGCCAGGATCAGACCCTCGCGGCCACCGGTGGAACACCCATTCCAGTACGCGGAGTCCGCGGGCTCGCCGTAGAACTCATCCACGAGCGACTCTGACTTGTCGGTCAGCTCGATGAGAGATCGGGACGCAAAGTCCTCGATGAGTGGCATGTTGAGGGCGCCTTGAGCGGCGAGTGCGAACCTGCCATCCAGACCCGTCCCAACGTGGCCAGTGTCCGTGGACGCGGTTGCATACCCAGCCCGCAACGCCTCGGCCATGGCGCTGAAGTTGATCTCGCCGGCATACCCTCCGCCCCCGACACCCTGGAAACGGTGGTTGTACTGGTTCGTTGGCAGCCACAGCTCGATATTGATGGCCGGATCCACCGTCAATGCGACGCGACAGAACTCAGGGAGGGCACCTTGACCCTCCGCCGAGCCCGATGTCTCCAGCTCAGCAGAGATCGCGGTCACGTCCGCGAGTTGCACCTCGGCCAGCCGCTCACAGTGCTCCGCAGCCGGCGGCACTGGGTTATCGGTCGACGACGACGCCAACGACGGCGTTGTCGTGGCCGAACTTGGCGATGTTGTGTCTCCGCCACATGACGCGATGACCAGCGCGAGGAGTGCAACTGCCGTCACGGTCGTGCTTTGGCGCCACGTTGTCGCTCCGCCAACTGGTCTCCGCATGTCGTTCCCTTCCCGCTTCACACGAAAACCTCGGCCGAGATGGCCCGATCGGCGGCGTCCAGGATGGCGTCGAGGCCGTACCAGCCTTGATTCCAGCATTGGCTCCCATATGTCGCACTCGACCGCGCTGCGACAACAGGATCCGAGATGCGCTCGTTAACCATTACGGCACTAGACACCCGGTCGTCGAGAAGACGTTCAATGGTGGTCGGCCGAACGCGCGGACAGGTGGCTGCTGGCCAGGTGCATCTTCTGGTGGCTCCTCGTGATCCGCGCGTGATTGGGTGATGGATCCCAGCCCGGGACTACCAGAGCGCCAGGCCGGTCTGCTCGTCGGGTGTCCGCTCCAGCTCCACGCCGGTCATCTCGCGGATGGTGACCTCCGCCACCCAGACCGTGCAGCCGCGCAGCAGGTGCCCGCCCACGGTCTCGCCCTCGACATCGGCGAAGTTGGCGTGGGCGTGCAGGAACGGCCTGCCGTCCAGCAAGGAGATGTTGCCGCCGAAGCCGCTCAGCTCGTGGTGCCGGTCACTTGCCAGCTCGCTGTAGCGATTGTTGACCTGGTCGCGATAGGCATACGCCGAGCGCTGCATCGCCCCGACCACGCTGACCCAGGCCGCCCGGACGTCCCGCTCCGCGCAGAAGGCCTCGATCTCCCCCACCAGGTCCGAACCGGTCTCGAGCC
>DATHRW010000234.1:0-4666 GCA_035464955.1 Gemmatimonadales bacterium | reverse complement strand
AGCCCGCCGGCTAACTCCAGTCTGGGATAGACCGTTCGTGTCACACGACTCCGCACACGCGATTCCCATCGAGACGAGCACGGGCCTCGAGTCCCGGAAGCTCGCGATCTGGGCCTTCATCGGGTCCGAGTGCCTGTTCTTCGCGTCGCTCATCTCCACGTACCTGGTGTACAAGGGGAAGAGCTTGGTTGGGCCGTTTCCGCACGAGGCATGGACCTCGCCGACCGGCCACGAATTCGAACCGATCCTCCAGATTCCCCTCGTCACCACGGGGACGGCGCTGCTTCTCTTCAGCTCATTTTTTGTCGTGATGGCGCTGGCTGGGGCCCAGCGCGGAGACCGACGCGCCCTCCTGGGTTGGCTTGGCGCCACGATCTTTTGCGGCGTGTTCTTCGTCGGCATGCAGGTGTACGAGTTCTATCATTTCGTTCACGAGGGCTTGGGCTACACCACCAATCTGTTCGGGTCGACCTTCTATACCCTCACGGGCTTCCACGGCACCCACGTCACGATCGGGCTGATTTGGCTTGTGACGATCTGGATTCTCGGGCTGCGGGGGAAGCTGCCGCCCGACAAATCGCTGAACCTCGAGATTGCGGCCTTGTATTGGCATTTCGTCGATGTGGTGTGGATCGTGATTTTCCCCGTCGTGTACCTGATGCGGTAAGGACCGATATATGAACGAGCAAGCGGCAACAACGCACGAGAAGCCCCACCCAGGGACAGCGGTCTACATCAAGATCGCTCTGACCCTGTTCGTCCTGACGGCCCTCGAAGTGGGCGCATACGAAGTCGCCCGCAGCGGGGCTCCGGCTGGGCTGGCTGCGGTTGTCGAGCCGCTGATCGTGGAGATCTTGCTGCTACTGTCGGCGGTAAAATTCGCCTTGGTGGCCATGTTCTACATGCACCTGAAGCAGGACAGCAAGATCTTCAGCTCGGTGTTCGTCTTTCCCATCATCATCGCGGCCATCATTCTCTTTGCCCTGCTCGCGTTGTTCTGGTACCTCGGCATCCAACACCCGTAGAGTCCGGTCCACGGCGGGCTCGCTGTCCTTGCTTCCCTCATAGGCGGGCGTAACGCCCGGTCGGTGGATGATTTCACCGGCCACGCCCGCGTCACTACATTCCAGTCAGGGTTGGCACTTCGCCGATTCCGGGGGTACCTTAGCCACCTGGCTATTCCGGAATGGAGGAAATGATGCTGACCCTTCGCGTAGCTGCCATTGGTCTTCTGGTTGGTGGCCTCGTAGCCGCTCCCACTCCCGCCGCCGGCCAGCTTGGCGGCCTCAAGAAGCAGATCGAACGCAAAGTCGACCGGGCCGTAGATAGAGAGGTCGATGAGGCGTTGGACAAGACCGAAAACGAGATCCGCTGTACCGCGGGTGACTCCGACTGCATTGAGCAAGCGAAGAAGGACGGCAAGCAAGTCGTCGTCGTGGACCAGGACGGGAAAGTTGTGGACGCCGAAGGTGCCGACGCCGTCGTGGCGGCCAAGCCTGGCGAAGGCGTGTGGGCCAATTACGACTTCGTGCCGGGCAACCGCATCCTCTTCGCCGAGGACTTCTCTGCAGACCGTGTTGGGGATTTTCCGGAACGCCTCGAATTCGTGAAAGGGAACATGGAAATCGTGGAGTGGCAGGGCGGGCGCTACCTGCGATCGAACGCTGCGAGCATCGTGAACATTACGCTGCCTGAGCAGTTGCCCGATCGGTTCACGATTGAATTCGATATCAATACCGGCGCTGTCCACATGAAGAATGTGTTGCTGACGTCGCCGTTGGAGGGAAGTCTCAGCAGGTACCCGGGCTCATACTTCCAAATGACGTCGAGCGTAGGCGTGGCAGGCAAAGGGCCGGAATCGACCACCCACACCTTCCGCCTGCGGGACGAGCTCACACCTGTTCGCATTCACGTGGACGGGAATTACGCCAAGATGTACGTGAACGAACAGCGGGTCGCGAATATCCCGAACGCAAGCCTGCCCCGCACCAACACGCTGCAGTTCCATCTGGTAGGAAGTGCTGAACGACCAACCTATCTTGGCAACATTCGCGTAGCGGCCGGCGGTCGCGAACTCTACGATGTCCTGGAGGCCGAGGGCCGCGTCACCACGCAAGGGATCCTGTTCGATACCGGGAGCGATCGGATTCGTCCGGAATCCACCCCGACGCTCGAGCAAATGGGCAACATGCTCGAGTCCCATTCCGATCTCCGGATCCAGATCGTCGGCCACACCGACGGCGTGGGCGACGATGCGTCGAATCAGCGGCTGTCGGAGCGGAGGGCGGCCTCGGTGCGCCGATACCTGATCGACACGCATGGCATCGATGGTAGTCGGTTGGAACATCGGGGGATGGGCGAGGCTGAACCCGTCGCCGACAACGAGACGGCGGAAGGCCGTCAGAAGAACCGCCGGGTCGAGCTGATCAAGTTGTAGGTGAGGCCGTGAGTGGAGGCCGGAAGGGGGCGTCACGAATCTCGTGACGCCCCCTTGGCCGTTCTGGTCAGGCCTACCCCGTTCGAATCGCGGCAAGCATGAGGCAGATCCACCCCGCCAGGAACGCGACCCCACCGAACGGCGTGATCGCACCGAGCCAGCGCGTGCCACTCAGGGCCAGGGCATAGAGGCTGCCCGAGAACAGCACCGTCCCGAGAACAAACAGCCAGCCGGCCCAATGCGTGAGTGCTCCCGGCCACTTGGGTACGGCCCAGGCCACGGCCAGCAACGCCAACGCGTGATACATCTCATACTTGGCCGCGGTCTCGAAGGTTGCCAGAGCCTCCGCGGACAGGTGCCCCTTGAGCGAATGCGCTCCGAACGCGCCAGCGGCAACGGCGATACATGCCGAGCCGGCACCGAGAATCGTGAAGAGTCGGTGCATACGTCGCTACACGTGGCGGCGGCGATCGGCCCACGCTGCGAGAGCGGTGAGACCGAGATACATGACCAGGGCTCCCACGGCGACCATGGTCATGTTCTCCGGCACGGGGCCGAAATAGCTGGCGGCCGCAAGCCCGAGGAGGACGACCATGAGCACGGCGACACGGCCTCGGCGCGGCCGATGGCGCTTGACGGAAATGGTCAGGTAGAGCGCGAGCCCCGCCGCCACGAGGAGGAGTTCCACGGCAATGGTGCCGGGAAGGCTGTCCCACAGGCCCAACCCGACCTTGGTCGACTGAGGCCCTGCCAACGGAAGATCGGGACGGTGGACGATCACGTCGAGGAACCAATGCGAGGCTGCGGCGATGGCTACGACGACGGTAGCGCGGCCATGCCGGGCGGTATCCCGGGTGGGCCAGGAGTAGTAGACGGCAGCAGCTACGGCCGCCCAGACGATCGCGGAGAGGAGGCTGTGCGAGAGCGGGTACGACAGAAAATTGATCGGCGTTGCCTCGGTGATACCGGGCTCGATTCTGGCTCGCTCCCAGCCGAGCAGTAGGAACACTCCCCACAAGACATCAACGAACTGGGTTACGAAGAAGAGCGTTCCGAGGGAAACCTTGGGCTCGGCCCGCTTGAGCGCGAGCGCTACCCCGTAGTGTCCGATGAACATTCGGGCTCCTCGTTGAGAGTCAGTCTCGTCCGCCGGCCAGCCATGAGCCGCCGTCGACCACGAAGATCGATCCGGTGATCCACTCCCCGGCCGGGCTCGCCAGGTACGTTACCATCTGGCCGATGTCTTCCGGTGTTCCCCACCGCCCGAGTGGAATGGCGCGCTTCATGTGTTCCTCCATCCGGAAGACGTCAGGCGCATCCTGATTGGGGGGAGTAAAGGCCTTGCGGACGCCTTCCGTCGGGATCGGTCCCGGAGCGATGGCGTTGACCGTGATCCCGTCGCGCGCCCACTCCACCGCCAGCGTGCGGGTCAGCGCATCCACCCCGGCCTTGGCTGCCGTGGCGTGAGCCATGAGCGGCCAGCCACGGTAGTGCAGCGTCATCGAGATCGACACGATCCGGCCGCCGCCCGCGTCCTTCATGATGGGGTACGCGGCCTGGGAGCAATAGAACGTGCCGTAGAGATCGGTCTCGATGACGGCCTTCCAGCCGTTGGGGCTGAGCGAGGCGGATGGCGCGTAGAAGTTGCCGGCGGCGTTGTTGACCAGGACGTCGATCTTGCCGAATGCCGCGACGGCCTGCTCCATCAGCCGGCCAATCGAATCCGGATCGCGCACGTTGGCCTCGATCGCCTTGACCCGCACGCCGAGCGCTCTCAGGGATTCTTCGGCCGGGGCAAGATGTTCGGGTTTTCGACTGGTGATGATGACATCGGCGCCGGCGGCGGCAAGGCAGTTCGAGATGCCGTATCCGATGCCGGTCCCACCGCCGGTCACCACCGCCACCTTCCCGCCCAGTAGGTCGGGCCGAAAGACGGAAGGTGCGTCGCTCATACCGGTCATTCCCTTGCTCCGGGGGCGCCGACCGCCATGCCCATAGTGTGATAGCCGTTGTCGACATATACCACGGTGCCGGTGATGCCGCTTGCGAGCGGGCTCGCGAGAAATGCGGCCGTGTTGGCAACGTCGGCTGCCTCGAGGCGCCGGGGCAACGGGGAATTCGCCTCATAGTACGCGATCATCTGCTGGATGAACCCAATGGCCGAGGCCGCGCGCGAGGCATAGGGCCCAGCGGAGATGGTGTTGACCCGGACACCGTAGCGCCGGCCAG
>DATHRW010000233.1:0-5249 GCA_035464955.1 Gemmatimonadales bacterium | reverse complement strand
GAGCGATCCCGTCCAGGGTGATCCGGCCGCTTTGGGGGTCGTAGACACGGAGCAACAGATTGATGATCGTCGTCTTGCCGGCCCCCGTAGGGCCGACGCGGGCGACGGTCTGGCCGGGCGAGGCGCGGAAGCTCACATCTCGGAGCACCCACGGCCCGGTGTCGGCATAGCGGAACCACACGTGATCGAACTGGATGTCGCCGCGGCTCGGGGTCGGCAACGCGCGAGGGGCGTCCGGTTCCGCGATGGTGACGGGTTCATCCAACAGGCGAAAGACCCGTTCGGATGATGCCATCGCGCTCTGAATGATGTTGTATTTCTCGGACAGGTCCTGGAGCGGGTCGAAGAAGCGGCGGGTGAGCTGGATGAACGCGGCGAGGGTCCCGACCGTCAGTGTGGCATCGAGCGCCCGCACTCCACCATAGAAGAGAAGGAGCGCCAGCGCGACCGACGTGAGGATCTCGATAATCGGAAAGAAGACCGCGTACAGCCGTATCGCGCGGATGTGCGCGTCGAGGTGCTCTCGGTTGACGTCGTCGAAGCGGCTCGCTTCCCGGGCCTCGCGCCCGAACAGCTGAACCACGCGCATGCCGGACAGGTGCTCTTGCAGGAAGGCGTTGATTCGCGCGAGCCGCTGGCGGATTTCCAGGAAGACCTGTCGCACACGGCGGCGAAACACCGTGGCCGTGATCCACACCAGCGGAATGACCGCAAACGCGACGAGGGCAAGCCGCCAGTCCATGGCGAGCATCATGATCATGATGGCCGCCAGGGTAAACACGTCGCCAAACACCGCCACCACGCCCGAGGTAAACAGCTCGTTCAAGGATTCCACGTCCGAGGTCACCCGCGTCATGAGACGTCCAACCGGGCGTCGATCGAAATAGGGAATGCTGAGATGCTGCAGCTTGGTGAATAACTCCTGCCGAAGATCTCGCATGACCCGCTGGCCGATGGCGGTCGTGACCAGCACCTCGGCGTAGCCATTGGCAAAGCTGAGCAGCAACGCGAGCAGATAGACGGCGGCGAGCGTACCCAGAAGGGCCACGTTCGCCTCCGGAATGGCGACGTCGATGGCTTGCTTGGTCAGGTACGGGCCGACGAGCGGAAAGACGCCTCCGATCAGGAGTTGTGCGGACGCGAGGGCCAAGAGCCTGCGATACGGCCGCAAGTACTTCAACAACCTGGCGAACAGGGCCGGGTCGTAGACTTTGCCGAGGGCGTCGTCGCCTTGCGCGTCGATCTCGGCCGTGGCGGCGGTCATGCGGGCCCCGGATCCGGTTCCAGCGCGTCCGGCACTCCGCCAATGCCTCGGAGTCCACGCTGGACCCAATGCCACAGCACGAAGAACCCGAACGCGATCGTGAAGTAACTCAGAATGAGCCGCCAGATCATGGTGTAGAGCGGCGTCATGGCAACCGGCACATAGACCGACATGACCACGGCCGAGGTGAGTTCCGCCACACCCGATGCGCCGGGGGTGGGCACGAAGTACAGGAGAAACGTGATCAGCGTTTGCACCAGGAGCACGTCAACGAATTGCGCCTCGATACCGACGGCGCGGAGCGCGACGTATCCGGCCAGCAACTTGTTGGCATGGGAGGGACCGGAGATGATCGTCGCCCACAGAAGCGCGAGCCACCCGCGCGGGGTATTGAATTTCTCGACGCTCTCGTGCGCGGTATCGATGCCGGCCTGGAGCTGGGCCAGCTTGTTAGCCACCCGCGTGCTGCGACGGCCAGCGAACACAGCAATCCGATGGATCAGGTCTCGGAAGATCCGCGGAAAGAAGATGATGACCACCATCAACACGCCGAGCCCGGCAAAGATCCCGAGACTGCCAAGGAAGAGATCGTACAGCGACAAGCCCAGTACATTGCCCTTCTCGCCGAGGGACTTCCCCGCCCCAAAGAGAATGGCGAGCGGGCCGGCAATCGCGAAGAATGCAACCGTGGCGATGAAACTCATGAGCGTCGCGGCCATCGCGACGGGTACCGGCACGCCATAGCGCCGCATGGTGTAGATCATGAGCGGTGCTGCGCCCGATTGCATCGGCGTCACGTAGGCGGCCCAGGCACTCATTCCGCCGGCCAGCACCATCCCCCTGAACGGCGGATCGGGATGCAACACCCGCGTCACGACCCACAGCCGAAGCCCGCCTCCCAGCCAATCCATGGACGCGAGACCCAAGCCCACCACGATCCACTGCCAGCGGATCCGGGTGAGGCTTTCGAGAAAGGCCGGGATGTTGTTGCCGTAGATGAGGACTGCGATGTACCCGATCAGCGAGATCAGAACGAAGATCTGGAATCCCCGGACCAGGAGCTTGGGCGAGAGAACACGTGCCATGGGAGGTGGAAACGTATCGGTCCAGGAAGGCTTGCGGTAGGGTAGCTGCCCGCGCCAACCCGCCATGCTATTGTTCTTCCATGGACGGCTCCGTCATTCGCATCGTGAATGCCACCCAGCACAACCTGAAAGGCATCACCGTCGACCTGCCGCATCGGCAGCTGATCGTCATTACCGGGCCGTCCGGCTCCGGCAAGAGCAGCCTCGCATTCGACACGCTCTATGCCGAAGGGCAGCGACGATACATCGAGTCGCTCTCGACCTACGCCAAACAGTTCCTGGATCGCATGCCGAAGCCGGCGGTGGACCGGCTGGAGGGGCTGGCGCCCGCCGTCGCGATCGAGCAGCACAACCCGACGGTGTCGAGCCGCTCGACCGTCGGGACGGCCACGGAGGTCTACGATTTCCTCCGGCTGCTCTGGGCCCGGATCGGGACGACCTACTGTCGCCGGTGCGACACCCCGGTGACCCAGGATACGCCCGAGTCGGCCGCCGCGGTCATCCAGGCTCGGGCCACGGGCAAGGTCCAGGTCGCCTTTCCACTGCCCCCGAGCGCCCGGCCCAGCCACCAAGCCATCGTCGAGAACCTGGTGGCCCTGGGCTTCGTGCGTGCGGTCGCGGACGGCACCCCCATCGAGCTCGAGCGGTGCCCATCCGATCTCGACTTGACGGCAGTCACAGATCTCTTGGTTGTCGTGGACCGGCTCACCCTTGGGACCGCAGCGCGGGCCCGGCTCACCGAATCGATCGGGACCGCATTCGCCGAGGGGGAGGGCGTCGCCGTCGTGCTCCATGACAACGGGAGGCTTCGCTTCACCGAGTCTCCGACGTGCAGCCGGTGCGACCTCGCCGCACCCACCCTCACCCCGGCACTCTTTTCCTTCAATAGTCCGCGCGGCGCCTGTGGCACCTGCAATGGATTCGGCGCGGTCCTCGAATACGACGAGGCCCTGATCGTGCCCGACCCGTCCCGCTCACTAGCCGATGGGGCAATCGACCCGTGGACCAAGCCGCGCTACGGCAGCCGGCGCCGCCTGCTGCTCACGACCGCCAAACAGCTCGGTGTCGATCCCGACCGCCCGTGGACCTCAATCAAAGCCGCCGCCCGCCGCCAGCTGCTCCACGGACGACAGGGCCGCTACGTGGGAATCTTTCCGTTTCTCAAAGACCTCGAGGTCAAGCGCTACAAGCAGTACATCCGGGTATTTCTGCGACAGTACCAGATGGCCCGTGAATGTCCGAGCTGCGGCGGTGCGCGACTCACCGAGGACGCGCTCGCCGTCCGCATCGGCCGAGACACCATCGCCACCGTGGCCGCACGGTCCATCGACGGTATCGCCGAGTGGCTGGTGAGCCTTGATCTGACGGATATGGAACGCCAGGTCGCTCACCTGATCCTGCAGCAGCTCGATGAACGGGTGAGCTTCCTGCGCGATGTGGGCCTCGGGTACCTGACCCTGTCGCGGCAGACCCGCACGCTGTCCGGCGGCGAAGCACAACGCATCGGCCTCGCCAACGCCCTCGGCGCACGTCTGGTCGATGCGCTGTACGTGCTGGACGAACCGTCGATCGGCCTCCATGCGCGCGACATCGATCGCCTGCTGGGCCTCTTGCGGCGGCTCCGGGATCACGGCAACACCGTGATCGTGGTGGAGCACGACCACACCGCCATTCAGCAGGCCGACTACATGCTCGAGCTCGGTCCGGCCTCGGGCCAGCACGGCGGCGAAGTCGTCTACGCAGGCCCGCCCAGTGGTGCGACCGCATCGCTCACCGGGCAATACCTGAGCGGGCGGAAGCGGATCGGCGTGCCGAGTGCCCGGCGAGTCGTCGGACCACACCGGCTGGAGGCGCGCGGGGCCCGGCTCCACAATCTCGACGGCATCGACGTCGACATTCCACTCGGCACGCTGACCGCGGTGACCGGCGTCTCGGGATCGGGTAAGAGCACGCTGGTCCACGACGTGTTGTACCGGAATCTCGAGGCCAAGCTCCGGGGCGCGCATTCCGCCAAGTCGCACCTGGGCGAGCCGGTGGGCGAGGTCACATCGCTCACCGGCTGGCAGCAGCTCGACGGTGTGCTCCTCATCGACCAATCGCCCATCGGCCGTTCGCCCCGGTCCAACCCGATCACCTACATCCGGGCGTTCCAGGAGATCCGCGAGCTGTTCGCCGAGCAGCCGCTGGCGCGCGAGCGCGGATACTCGGCCTCGACGTTTTCATTCAATCTTGCGGAGGGGCGTTGTCCGGAGTGTGAAGGCGCAGGGCACGTGCGGGTGGAGATGGTGTTCCTGGCCGACGTGTTCGTGCCGTGCGACACGTGCGGCGGGGCCCGGTTCAAGAAGGACATCCTCGACGTCACGATCCGAGGCTGCTCCATTCGGGACGTGCTGCAGTGGACCGTGGACGAGGCCATCCCGCGGTTCCACCATCAGCCCAAGCTCGGCGCGGCGCTCTGGCAGCTCCAACAGGTGGGGCTGGGGTACCTGACCCTGGGGCAGCCGGCGACCACACTCTCCGGCGGCGAGGCCCAGCGGCTCAAGATCGCGCGTGAGCTATTGCGGGCGAAGAAACAGGGCCGGACGCTCTACATCCTGGATGAGCCGACGACGGGGCTCCATCTCGAGGACGTGCGCGTGTTGATCAAGGTGCTCGACCGACTGGTCGACGCCGGCCACACCGTAGTGGTGATCGAGCATCATCTCGACGTCATCAAGCGGGCGGACTGGGTCATCGACCTGGGCCCCGAGGCCGGGCCGGGAGGTGGCAGAGTTGTGATCCAAGGAACGCCGGAAGAGGTGGCCGCGGTTGGTGAGTCGCACACGGGCCGCTACCTGCGCGCGCTGCTCGACCAGGCCGATGCTCATTCGGCGGCGTCTCGAGCCGTGGCTTCGGGCGCT
>DATHRW010000232.1:0-4934 GCA_035464955.1 Gemmatimonadales bacterium | reverse complement strand
TCCTGGACGATCACCCCAAGGTGACCTCGGTGTACTACCTCGGCCTCCTCCGGGAGAGCGACCCGATGTTCGAGGTGTACCGGCGCCAGTGCGTCGGGCCCGGATCGCTGATCGCGTTCGAGGTGAAGGACGGGGAAGCCGGCGCGTTCCGGTTCCTGAACGCGCTCCAGCTGGTGAAGCTGGCCGTGAGCCTGGGCGGCACCGAATCGCTGGCGGAACACCCCGGCACCATGACCCATGCCGACGTGCCCCCGGACGATCAAATGCGAATGGGCGTCACGCCGGCCATGGTCCGCATGTCAGTAGGGGTGGAGCACTACAGCGATATCTTGGCAGATTTGGAGCAAGCGCTGGAGGCGGTGTAGAGGGAGTAGGGAGTGGGGAGTCGGTGGCCCGCCGCTACGATCTGTGATGAACTCGAGCCTCCGCCCTACCTCCTGCTCTTTTCTTTCTTCTACTTGCTCCCAACTCTCCCACTCCCCACTCCCTTGATCCTGGCCGACTTCGAAGCTCTGGTCCAGCGCCTTACAGGCGAGATTCCGGCGGACTATCTGCGGGGCGTCGCCGACATTACCGTCTCGCCCCGGGCGGTGCCCCATCCGGAGAGCTCCGGCGTGTTCACCATGGGCGAGTGCGTGCCGCTGCTGGTGGTGATGGAGGACGACGACGAAGCGGACAGCAGCAGGATTGTGCTGTACCACGGTTCGTTTGCGGCCCTGGCCCAGCTGAACCCCAAATTTGATTGGGAAGAAGAGGCGTGGGAGACGCTCACCCACGAGCTGCGTCATCATCTGGAACGGCGCGCCGGAGAATACGGACTCGAGACGTATGACTGGGCCGCGGACCAGAATTTCGCTCGGCGCGACGGCGAGTCGTTCGACCCGGGGTTCTATCTCGACGGCGAACGCCTGGCGCCAGAGGTCTACCACGTCGAGGGCGACGTGTTCATCGACCGACGCGTTGCCGACCTGCCTCATGACGTCGAATTCGAGTGGCACGGACGGACCTACCGTGTCACACCACCCCCAGACATGACACTGCCCGCCTTCCTGACGATCGTGCACGCAGATGCCAAGGCAGAAGATGGCGACCTGATCCTGGTACTCCGCCGCCGCCCGGGGCTCCGTTCGCTGCTCAAGCCGAGCGAGCCGTATGAGGTCTCTGTGGAGGCTGAGGCGCGGGGGTGAGAGCTATCGGCTATCAGCTATCAGCCAATCGCGATATCTTGTCGTCTAGCCGTTAGCCGTTAGCCGTTAGCATTCAACCCAGAGACCATGCCAACATCTCGTCCCATCATCGAATGTGTCCCCAACTTCTCCGAGGGGCGCGACTTGGACCTGATCCGCCAGATCACGGACCAGGTCGAGACGGTTGAGGGTGCGAGGCTGCTCGACGTGGACCCCGGCGCCGCCACCAACCGGACCGTGGTCACCATCGCGGGGCCGCCCGACGCGGTGGTTGAGGCGGCGTTCCGGGCCGTGGCTCGGGCTACCGAGCTGATCGACATGACGAAGCACAAGGGCGAGCACCCGCGCTTTGGTGCGACCGACGTGTGCCCGCTGGTACCGGTGTCGGGCATTTCAATGGATGAGACAGTCGTCTACGCTCGCGCGCTGGCCAAGCGGCTCGGCGAGGAGCTGGGGCTCACCATTTACTGCTACGAGCACGCGGCGCTTCAGCCGGAGCGGAGGAACCTGGCCACGGTGCGCGCCGGCGAGTACGAGGGCCTGCCCCAGAGGCTCGCGGACCCAGCATGGAAGCCCGATTTCGGCCCCGCCAAGTTCAATCCCACGTCCGGCGCCACTGCCGTCGGTGCGCGGAACTTTTTGATCGCCTACAACGTGAACCTGAACACGACCTCGAGCCGGCGGGCCAATGCGGTCGCGTTTGACGTGCGCGAGAAGGGGCGGGTCAAGACGGTGGACGGGAAGCCGGAATCCGCCCCGGTGCTCGATGCCCGGGGCGAGAAGGTCTGGACCCCCGGGACGCTCGAGGGGGTCAAGGCCATCGGTTGGTACATCGAGGAGTACGGCATCGCCCAAATCTCGATGAACCTGACCGATATCGACACGACGCCCATGCACGTGGCCTTCGACGAGGCAAGCGTCAAGGCCGCGGCGCGCGGGCTCCGGGTCACGGGCTCGGAGATCGTTGGCCTGGTGCCGCTCGGTGCCATGCTCGATGCCGGCAGATATTATCTCAAGAAGCAACACCGCTCGCTGGGCGTCTCGGACGGCGAGCTGATCAAGATCGCCGTCAAGTCGCTTGGTCTCGACGACCTGGGCCCCTTCAAGCCGGAGGAGAAGATCATCGAATACCTGCTCGCCGATTCGGACCGGAAGCTGCTGGTGGATCTCCCGGTCGCGGCCTTCGTGGAAGAAGCCGCCTCGGAATCGCCCGCCCCCGGCGGCGGCTCGGTCTCAGCCACCGTGGGCGCGCTGGGTGCCGCGCTGGGAACGATGGTGGCCAACTTGTCGTCCCACAAGCGTGGTTGGGACGAGCGCTGGGAAGAGTTCTCCAATTGGGCGGTCAAAGGGAAGGCACTCCACGAGGAGCTGGTCCGCCTGGTCGATCAGGATACCGAAGCGTTCAACGCCGTCCTGGCAGCCATGCGCCTGCCCAAGACCACGGACGCGGAACGCGCCGAGCGAAGCGCCGCCATCCGGGATGCCACCATGGGTGCCATTCGAGTACCATTCCGCATCATGGAGCAGGCGCTCGAGTCGATGAATCTGCTCGAGGCCATGGCACGCGATGGCCTGCCCGCATCGGTTTCGGATGCCGGCGTCGGTGCCATTTGCGCCCGGGCCGCGGTGATGGGCGCGTTCCTGAATGTCCGCATCAACGCCAAGGACTTGGCAGACCACGAGACAATCAAGGATCTCCTCGCGCGCGGCCAGCGAATCCAGGCGGAAGCGATCGAGCGAGAGGCGAAGATCTTGGAACTAGTGGAGGGGAAATTGTAAGAGAGACAGGAGGACGGCGGTTGGGCGGATGGGCGGTTCGAACCGCCGAACCGCCGAACCGCTGAACCCAATGGAGCACTGATGAACCGACTGTTGGCATGTGGCGTGATGTTCCTCGGGGCTGCGGCTTCGCTCCGCACCCAGACCCCCGACCCTGGCTACCTGGTTGGCGTCGTCAGCGAATCGGGTGACATGGTCACCTGGATTCGGCCCGGCGCGGACGCGCTCACGCTGGACCGGACGGTGCCGCTTGGCATCATGCCGGCCGACATCGACGGGCCACACAACCTGGCCGTCTCGCCCGACAACCGGTTCTACTACGTGACCATCGCCCACGGGCAGCCGTTCGGCACCCTCTGGAAGATGGACGCGACGGCGGACACGCTGATCGGGCGGGCCACGGTCGAGATGTTCCCGACGACCATCGCCCTGACGCCGGACGGCGGCTACGCCTTCGTGGCCAACTCCGATTTCCACGGCGATCACCCGCGGATGAACGTCGTCTCGGTGGTGTACACGCCGTCGATGACCAAGATCACCGACCTCATGCTCTGCGACATGCCGCACGGGGTCAAGGCCAACCACGCGGGCACCCGGGTGTACGTCTCATGCATGCACTCGGACGAGATCGTCGAGCTCGACGTCTCGACCTTCGACGTGCTCCGGCGTACGAAGGTGGGCGGGGGTCATGCGATGGCGAGTGCACCCGGACAGGCCGGGCTCGAGGATGAATGCGCCGCGACGTTCATCTCGGTGTCCCCCGACGACGCGACACTCTACGTGGCCTGCAACAAGAAGAGCACGCTCCAGGTGTGGGATGCCGCCTCGCTCACGCTGAAGCGGGAGATCCACGTAGGGAAGGGGGCCTACAATGTCGAGCCGTCACCCGACGGCCGCTACGTCATCGTTACCAACAAGAAGGAACAGAGCGTGAGCATGCTCGACGCGGTGACCCTGAAGGAGCTGGCCCGGATCCCGACCTCCAAGCCGGTCGTGCACGGGGTCGCCTACGCGCCCGACCACCGCTACGCCTATATTTCGTGCGAGTCGATCGGGTCCGATCCCGGCGCGGTCGACATGATCGATCTCGCGTCGCGCATCGTGGTCGCGAGCATTGCAATACCGGCCCAGCCTACCGGCATCGCCATCTGGCGGCGCTGACACCCATCAGGAACCGACATCATGGTCTACGAGAGACATACCCCGTTGAGCGGCGCCCAAGTGATAGAGCGGGCCAAGGAGTTCTTCGCCGAGAGGGTGCCGCACAATGCCGCCTATCCGGAAGAGGAAGGGCCGACCTACCTGACGCTCCGCGGCCAGGGCGGCGAGGAAATCGCGATTGCCGCAATAGAGGACGAAGCCCGGGGCGAGACCTACGTCCGCGCATCGACCCTCCTGTTCGACCAGGCGCTCGACCGGTTCCTATCGACGCTGCCCGCGGCCGGGGAAACGGTGTAATGAGCGGCGACACGATCCCGGTCCGCATCATGGTGCACGAGGCCTGGGACGAGGTCGAACTCGATTTCTCGCTCGCGACCTCGGTGGCGGCGGCAAAACAGCGGGCGCTCGAGCTGACCCACGTGAGTGAACCGGCGGACATCTTCGAGGTCAAGTACCGTGGCGGCGCGATCCTAGACGAGAACCTCTCGCTCAAAGCTGCGGGCGTGGTCCCGAACGCAGCTCTCATCGTATTACGCCGGCGCCGGAGTCCGGTCCGCTGACCGCTGGTGCCGGCATGACGCGCGCCCATCCCGCCTCCCGGCCGCTCACCCTCCTGGCCTTCGGTTTCCTGCTGATCGACGCCATTCTGCTCACGCTGGCAGGGCTCTGGAGCCACCGCGGAGCGCTCCTGGTGTTGGGCGCCGTGTTCGCTCTGGCGGCCGTGGGTGTGCTCGTCTATTGGCGGGCCCATCAGAAGCGGCTGGCTGATATCGCGGAGGCGCGGCGAGAATTGAAGGCCGAGGTGGA
>DATHRW010000231.1:0-2665 GCA_035464955.1 Gemmatimonadales bacterium | reverse complement strand
GGATCGATCACCACCTCGACCCACATTCCGGCAGGCGATGGCTTCGTCTCGGGTATCGTGACATTGCTCGATGCCCGTTTGCGTGTACGCGGCCGCTTGTTCAGTCGGGCCAGGAGGTCCCGAAAATCCAACTCGGCGTCCTGTCCTGCAACAGCTCTTTCGATACCCGTCGTCAGCGCATCCACCGTCTCGAGAAGAACATCGATGAGCGGGCGGTTGACCCGGCGCTCTCCCCGACGCACCGTGTCGAGCACGGTTTCCATCTGGTGGGACAGATCGGTGACTTGCGAATACCCCATCGTAGCTGCCATTCCCTTGAGCGTATGCATGGCACGGAAGAGGCCATGAACCGGTTCCAGCTCACGGGGGGCCTGCTCCAATTCGAGCAGAAGGTGGGCGCATGTCACGAGATGCTCGCGACCCTCCGTCAGGAACAAGTCCGCATACCGGGCACGGTCCATGACTCACCCCAACACGCGCTGGACGGCCTCGAGCACACGGGACGGCTGGAATGGCTTGACGACAAAGTCCTTGGCTCCGGCTTGGATCGCCTCGACCACGAGTGCCTGTTGTCCCATAGCGCTGCACATCAGGATCTTGGCGTCGGGGTCCACGCGCCGGATCTCGCGCACGGCATCGATCCCCCCCATTTCGGGCATGACGATGTCCATCGTGACGAGATCGGGCTTCAGCCGAGAGTACTGCTCCACCGCTTGGACGCCGGTCTCCGCCTCGCCGACGACCTCATACCCGGCTCCGGTGAGGATATCGCCGATCATCGTCCGCATGAAGATCGCGTCATCGCACACGAGGATGGTGTGGCTCACAGACTGCCTCCACGGAGAACGGGACACTGCAACGGAAACAACGCTGGAACCCGGCTGTTGGTCACGTCCCGGCGACCGGCGCCAGGAGCGATTCGATGCCGAGAAGAACGAACTGCGGGCCATCCTCCACCTGCACGACATGACCCTGCCCTGCAGCCGCATCGGTGGCCACTTCGAGGTCCTGCTCGCGTACTTCGTACAGGTCGTCCACTTGGCTGACCCGCAGCCCGTACGGGTGTCCGGCGAGGTCCACCATGATGGTGGCCCCCTCCTGCTCGGGCAGCGGTGCTCGGTTGAGTAGGCGGTGCCCGTCGATCACGGTGAGAATCCTGCCGCGGACGTTGACCAGGCCATCCACGACCGGGTGTGCACCGGGGATTCGCGTCGCCGTGGCTGCCGGGAGGACCTCGCGAACCCACTCGGCGGGTATCCCGCATGCCAGGTCTCCAACCTGAAAGACGAGCACACGCATCGGGTCGGAACTAGCCATCTCTATTAAAGAAACGAAGATACCGAAGCGGTTCTCTTTCAGCAACCAGATTTGCGTCATCTGCCGCCACGTCGAGCGCGGGCCTCAGATCGAGCGGCCATTCGGACGTGAACACGAGTTCCTCATCGGTCAGCGGATGCCTGAAGCCGAGCAGCGCCGCGTGTAGTGCCTGGCGTGGCGCCGCGCGCTCGATAGCCTCCGCAGTCTTCCGATCGGGCCCCGAGATGCGCCGACTTCCGCCGCCACCGTAGACCGGGTCGCCCACGATCGGATGCCCGATGTAGCCGAGGTGGACGCGGATCTGGTGGGTTCGGCCCGTCCCGAGTTCAACGCGGAGCACTTCGACGGGGCCGTAGCGTGCGACGACCCATGCGGTGGTCTGCGCCGACCGGCCCCCGGCAAGCACCGTCATGCGCTTCCGATCCTCCGGGTGTCGGGCGATGGGGCCATCGATGGCGGTGGGGCTTTGGGCCAGGTGCCCCCAAGTCATCGCCGCGTAGCAACGGGAGACCCGGCGGGAGGCCAACGCCCTCGACAAACGCCGGTGTGCTAGGTCCGTCTTGGCCACGAGCATGAGGCCCGACGTATCCCGGTCCAGGCGATGTACGATGCCGGGCCGGCCCTCCACCCCACCAGCCAACGGCGTTCCGCGCGCCACCAACGCGTTGAGCAACGTATCGTCCCAATGCCCAGGCGCAGGGTGGACGACGAGTCCGGCGGGCTTGTCGATGACCGCCATCGCCTCGTCTTCGTACACCACCGTGAGGGGAATCGACGCGGGCTTGAGCGTTGTCAGGGGCTCGGACTCGGGAACCTCCACCGTGACTCGCTCCCCGCGGATCAACCGACGCGACGCGCGTGCGCGAACCCCGTCCACGGACACATGGCCTCCGGCCACAAGCCGAGCCGCACGGGTCCGGGAGAGGCCAAGTTGATCAGCAAGGAACCGGTCGAGTCGTTCCGTCGTCGCGACGAGCACCGACAGGTGGACGCCGGACGAGCCGGCGGGGGCAGGCGGGTTACGAGACGCTGGCGGACTCCGGCTGGGCCCGGCGAGCGTCTTCCCGCCAGAGGGAGATAGCCAGGGCGATGGCACCGAGACTCACGGCGATGTCGGCGACGTTGAATGTGGGCCACCGCAGGGTGCCGATGCCGACATCGAGAAAGTCCACCACGCCGCGGGCGCTTCGGATACGATCGATGAGATTGCCGGCTGCCCCACCGGCCACCAGGCCCAAGGCACCCTGTCGGAACCAGTCACCGCTGGCGCCCTGGCGGGACATCCGCAGCAACACGATGACGGCTATGACGGCGACCGCGAAGAAGATCCAGCGAGAGTATGGACCCA
>DATHRW010000230.1:0-9166 GCA_035464955.1 Gemmatimonadales bacterium | reverse complement strand
TTCAGGAATGATCGCGACCGGGTCCCCCAGTTCCGTCCCGCCACCCACATTCTGGATGAAAATGCCGAACCCCGGACCTTCTGGGTTCCACCAGCAGGCGAACCGTGTTCCGTCTGGCGAGAGCGCGGGATTGTAGCACGGGGGTCGGTCGAGGATGCGAACCGGTCCACCGGTCCTGTCCACCTCCTTGAAGGCGAACAAGGAGCCGATGCCGGTCCACCCGCCGAAGAAGATGCGGTCGCCCTCGGGACTCCATTGCGCGCCGACGGCGTCGCCGGAAAGGTGAACGACTGTGTCTCGTGAAAGACTCTTCACGAAGAGCTGACGGTATCCTGCGATGTACGCAACCTCGCTTCCGTCGGGCGAGATTGCCGGCCAACTCTCGATGCCCGCATCGAAAGTCACCTGCTGCGGGATCCCGGCGGTGACCGTGAAGGGCCGGGTCACTTCCCGGACCACCAACGCACCGGCGGCAAGCAGCACTGCCGCCACGACCGCTGTCAGACTCCGCCGCACCCGCTTTCTGTTCGACGCCGGCGCGGAGGCGCCATCCGCGTTCAGCGCCGCAACGAATTCCTCGGCGGTGCGGAAGCGTTGGGCCGGGTCCTTCACCAGCGTCCCGCTCAACGTCGCCACGACCGATGCCGGCACGGCTCCCCGCACTTTCGACGCCGCCGGCACGTCGGGGCCCGGTTTCGCCGAGGAATCGGCCTCCGGGTCCGTGTCCAGGTCCGGTGGTGTGCCGGTCAGCATCTCGTATAGTACGCAGCCCAGGCTGTAGAGATCGCTGCGCCCATCCACGTCGGGGCTCCCCGCCGCCTGCTCCGGACTCATGTAGGCCGGCGTGCCCGTCGCAGCCACGAACGCCGGATCCTCGACGATCTCGCCGATCGCCCTCGCCACCCCGAAGTCGCTCACCACCGCATGATCGGCCAGCAGGAGGATGTTGGCCGGTTTGATGTCCCGGTGCACGATCCCTCGGCCGTGCGCGTACGCCAGCGCCTCGGCTACTTCCCGCGCGATCCGCACCGCTTCGCCGACCTCGAGCGGCCCCTCGCGCACCAGCCGGGCCCGGAGCGACTCGCCCTCCACGTACGGCATCACGTAGTACAAGAGCCCGTCCGCCGCGCCGACATCGTGCAACGGCAGGATGTTGGGATGCGCGAGGCCGGCCGCGATATCCACCTCGTTCAGGAATCGTTCGCGCCCTACCGCCGCCGCCAGCTCCGGGCGCAACACCTTGAGCGCCACCTCCCGCCCCAGCTTCAGATCCTCGGCCCGGTACACCAATGCCATCGCCCCGGCGCCAGCCACCCCGGTTACCCGGTAGCGGCCCGCCACCGCCGCGGTCAGCCGCTCCCGGGTCGAGCCGTGCTGCTCGGGGGGCAGTAGGGCCGGCTGTACCCGGAGCCGTCGTGCCAGGGCCTCAACATCCGGGGAGGGCTCGGCGCCCAGCTCGGCTTTGAGACGTGCGGCGTGGTGCTGCGCGATCTCGAGCGCCGCGGCGCGATCCCCGGCGACCTCGAGCGCCGCCATCAATCGAACCGTCACCCGCGTGGCGTATGGATCCGCTTCGGCCAGCCGCCGCCACAGGCGCACGGCCTCCATCGCGTCGCCCGCCGCGTCGGTCTCGAGCGCCAGCCGCTCCAGCGCGTCCGCGTATGTCCGCTCGAGCCGGCTCCGCTCCGCCTCGACCCACTGCTCGAATTCTGGACATCCGCTCAGGAAGAACCCTGCGAGAAACGGTCCCCGGTACGCCGCCACCGCCGTCGCATGATCTCCGGCGGCCAGCGCCGCCTCGAAGGCGAGGACATCGCAGGTGAGCCGGCCGGCCTCGAGCGCAACGGTCTGGCGATCGCTCCTTATCGCCGCCGTGCCCACCACCGCCCGCAGCGCGTGCACCAGCTGCCGCAGCGCTGTACGGGCATGCTCTTGGTCTAGGTCGGGATAGAACAATGCCAGGAGGGTGTCGCGCTGCTGCGGCCCGCGCGGCTCGCCCAGCGCCAGGTACACCAGCAACGCCAGCGGCTTGGGGGAGACCGTCACCTCTCCCGTGCCGTCGTCGTGGATCCCCGCGGCACCAAGGGTGTTGAGCTCCAGCATAGGTAGCCCCGCGAAGTTTCCCGCCCGCTTCGCTCCGATCACCGAATCCTCACGGAACGCTCACGGACCCGGCGTATCGTGGCTGTGGCTCGCCGATGGGATGTTGCGAAAGTACGGCGGCGTGGAAGGCATCCGCAACCGGAGGGAGCCCAATGCCGACCATCGCAGTCGCATTTCAGCCTCCCCGGAGGGACCGTTGATTCGTCAACCTGCACAAGGAGGGATGTATGCGTGCTCGGAGCTTGCTTGCCCTCGCGCTTTCGGGGGTTGTCGTCGTCGCGTGCAGCGAACAGCCGCCAACAGCATCAAGCGATGGGCCTGCCTTCAACGGCGGACGGGGACCGGTAGTCAACTTCGTATCGGTGGGTAGCGATGATCTTTGTAAACCTGATTTTGCCGCCGGCTGCGATGCCAATGCCTCACTCGTAGCGCGTAAGTACGCCGATGGCAGTGTGGCGGGAGAGTGGCATGACAACCTGAAGTTTGGTTTCGACAAGGTCTGGAAAATTCACATCAAGATTGACTGCCTCTTCGTTGACGGCAACCAAGCATGGGTCAGTGGCGTAGTTACTGACGGGCCATTCACCGGCGCGCCCGCAATCGAAAGGGTTGCGGACAATGGCACATCGGCGAATGAGCCAGCGGATCAGTATAGCTTCATTCGGCTGAGCTACACCACCTGCGAACAGGCACCTCCCTATGAGCTTTTCGATATGATCGATGGACAGGTCAAGGTGTGGTAGCAAAGCGTAAGATTCTACGCAAGGTAGCGTGCGCCAGCGCCCCGGCCCTCATGGACCGGGGCGTTTGGGTTTGGTAGCCTCGGATAGTTTTGCCCACCAGATTGCTGCAGGAAGGCAAGACGCCGAGGCCTCCACGGACCCCCATCAGCTCTGTGCGGTCCCGTGGTCGTCCGTGCCAGAGGGGACTGGCGGTCAGTTTCGGGTCAGGCGGGAAATTCCTCCGCCGTGAT
Source organism: Gemmatimonadales bacterium (assembly GCA_035464955.1). Lineage (GTDB taxonomy): Bacteria > Gemmatimonadota > Gemmatimonadetes > Gemmatimonadales > GWC2-71-9 > JABDII01. The sequence continues at coordinate 6,090 of DATHRW010000230.1, read as the reverse complement.
CGGCTTCCTCGACCCGCCCGCCACGCTCGACTATACTATCCGGCCCATGCCTATTTCGGCCGGCTCATGCTAGACCTGCTGCTCAACGTCGAGGTTTTCGCCCCGAAACCTCTCGGCGTCCGGCATATTCTCGTCGCGGGCGGGAAGATCGTGTGGATCGGTGACGCCGATCCGGGTTTCCCTTCGACCATCGACGTAACCCGGCGTGATTTCGCCGGTCGGCGTGCCATTCCGGGCCTCATCGATCCCCACGTCCACCTGACCGGTGGCGGAGGTGAAGCGGGGCCGCGGACCCGGGTCCCGCCGCTCGGGCTCAGTCGGTTTACCCGAGGCGGCGTCACCTGCGTGGTCGGCGTGCTCGGGACCGACGACACGACCCGCCATCCGGCGGACCTGGTGGCCGCGACCAGGGGGCTCGCCGCCGAGGGCCTCACCGCTTATTGCCTGACCGGCGGCTATCACCTCCCGCCGGTCACGGTGACCGGAACCATCCGTGGCGATATCGTTCATATCGATCGTATCCTGGGCGTCGGCGAGGTGGCCTTGAGTGATCACCGTTCGAGCCAGCCGACCCTCGACGAGTTGCTGCACGTGGCGGCGGAGGCCCATGTGGGAGGACTCCTGTCCGGCAAGGCAGGGATTCTCCATCTGCACCTGGGTGACGGGCCGCGCGGCTTGAGCATGGTGCGGGAGGCGCTCGAACGGAGCGAGGTGCCAGCGCGGGTGTTCAATCCCACGCACGTCAACCGGCGACGGGCGTTGTTCGAGGAGGCGCTCGAGCTTGCCCAGCGTGGGTGCACCATCGACGTGACCGCATTCCCGGTGGCCGAGGGCGAGGATGCATGGTCGGCCGCCCAGGCCCTGACGCTGTATCTCGAGCGGGGACTGCCCCGTGACCGGATTACGCTCAGCTCGGACGCTGGAGGGTCGCTCCCGACCTTCGACGAGAGCGGGCGGATGACAGGGATGGACGTCGGAGAACCGCGAGCGCTGGCGGCGACGCTCCGCGAGTTGCTTCGGATGGGCCATGCGCTGGAGGTGGTGCTGCCGGCCTTTACGACGAATGCCGCCCGGCTGCTTCGGCTGAGTGGGAAGGGTGTCATCGACGTCGGCGCCGACGCCGACATTGTGATTCTCGATGACGAGGGGGTCATGATGGATGTGATGGCAGGTGGGCAGTGGCATGTGAGTGACGGTGCCGTCGTGAAACACGGGACCTTCGAGGGGGACTCATGACACCCGCCCGATCCAAGCCCCACGCGACGCGGGGACACATCGTGCCAATCGGGGGCGCCGAAGAGAAACTGCGGGACCCGGCCATCCTGAGGGAATTCGTCCAGCTCTGTGGCACGGAGCGCGCAAAGATCGCGGTTATCCCAACCGCGTCGCGGCAGGACGAAACGGGCGAGCAGTACGAAACGGTGTTCAAGGACCTCGGGGCCGACCGAGTCCGGAGCTTCGCGTTCCGCGATCGGGCTGATGCCTCGCGCGAAGACCTGTTGGAAAAACTCCGTGAAGCTACCGGGGTCTTCCTGGCCGGCGGAAACCAGCTCCGGCTGAGCACGACGCTCGGTGGGACGCCAGCCGCGCGGTTGATACGCCAGCTCAATGCCAATGGGGTGCCCGTTGCCGGCACGTCGGCGGGGGCCGCATTCCTGAGCGAGCACATGATCGCCTTCGGCGAGGAGGGCTCGTCGCCGCGCGCCGCCATGGTGACGCTGGCCCCGGGATTGGGTCTGACCAATCAAGTCATCATCGACCAGCACTTCCGGCAGCGGGGACGCTTGGGGCGGCTCCTCGCGGCACTCGCGTTCAATCCGTTTGCCATTGGCTTGGGGTTGGACGAAGACACGGCTGCCTTCATTGGGCCGGACGACACCATCGAAGTTCGTGGGAGCGGCGCGATCACCATCATTGATCCCTCCGACGTCGAGTACACATCGATGGACTCATCCCATCGCCATGATCCCGTCTGCATCCTCGGTGTGCGCCTGCATATTCTGATCAATGGCGCTTCGTACAACCTGCTCACGAGGACGCCACTGGCTCCCGCAACAACAACGTAGGTCCTTTTTGTGGGGTTGCATGCGGATCATCGAACGCGCTGTCTATCAAGGCCCGAGCCTATATGCCCACTTCCCCGTCATTCGACTGGTGGTGGACCTCGGGCCACTCGAGGAATGGCCGACCACTAAGCTCGGGCACGAGTTCATCGATCGACTCGTAGCCGTCCTTCCCGGACTTGCGGAACATGGCTGCTCGTATGGGGAGCCTGGTGGTTTCATCCGACGAATGGTCGAGGGGGAAGGGACGTGGTTGGGTCACGTCCTGGAACACGTGGCGATCGAACTCCAGACTGCAACAGGAGAGCACGTCACCTTTGGCAAGACCCGCGGCACTGGTGAGCGCGGGTTCTATGACGTGGTCTATGAATATGAACAGGCCGAGGTTGGGCTCGAAGCCGGGCGCCTTGCGCTCACGCTGCTGCATGCGCTTCTCCCGCCGGCGCTGCAGACGCCCGGCGCCGTGCCGCCCGGCTACGACTGGGAGCGCGAGCGGGAAGACTTCATCCGGTTCGCCCAGCGCCGGGCGCTCGGCCCCAGCACCGCGTCGTTGGTCAAGGCCGCCGAAGAGCGCGGCATCCCATGGATCCGCCTCAACGAGTACAGCCTGATCCAGTTCGGGCACGGTCGCTACCAGCAGCGGATCCAGGCCACCGTCACGACCCGGACTCCGCATATCGCCGTCGAGATCGCGTCGGACAAGGACGAGACGAATCGCATTCTCGAAAATCTGGGCTTACCCGTTCCGAAGCAGCGGCTGGTATATGGCGAAGAGGAAGCCGTGGTGCAGGCGGAGCGCATCGGCTATCCGGTCGTCCTGAAGCCACTGAATGCCAATCACGGACGCGGAGTCTCCCTCAACCTCCAAGACCCGGACCATGTGCGACTCGCCTTCGCGCAGGCGAGAAAGCACAGCCGCGGTGTCCTGGTCGAGAAGTATTTGACCGGGCTGGACCACCGGATGCTCGTCGTGAACGGCCGGCTGGTCGCCGTCTCCAAACGCGTGCCGGGACACGTCGTCGGGGACGGAATCCACACGATCGAAGAGTTGGTCGAGGCGGTGAACCGAGACCCGCGCCGAGGTGTCGGCCACGAGAAGGTATTGACCCGTCTCGAGTTCGACTATCAAGCGGATCGTCTGCTGAGCAATCTTGGCTATTCCCGTGCGACGGTGCCTCCCGACGGCGAGGTCGTGTTCCTGCGGACAACCGGGAACCTCTCCACGGGCGGGACGGCCATCGACGTCACCGACACGGTCCACCCCGACAATGTCGCCATGGCCGTGCGAACGGTCACCGCGATCGGGCTCGATGTTGGCGGCGTCGACTTCCTCACGGAGGATATCAGTCGGTCGTACAAGGACATTGGCGGCGGCATTTGCGAGGTCAACGCCGCACCCGGCTTCCGCATGCACGTCGCTCCCAGCGAGGGCACGCCGCGGGACGTCGCGGGCCCGGTCATGGCTATGCTCTTTCCACCGGGCACACCCAGCAAGGTACCGATCGCGGCGATCACCGGGACCAACGGCAAGACCACCACGGCACGGATGTTGGCCCATATTCACAAGCTGGCAGGCCGGACCGTGGGGCTCACCACGACCGACGGCGTCTACATCGACGGCATCCGCACCGTGGCGGGCGATATGACCGGTCCTATCGCGGCCCGCATGGTGCTCAGCGATCCGTTCGTGGATGTGGCCGTCCTGGAAACCGCGCGGGGCGGCCTGCTCCGGGCGGGCATGGGCTATCGATACTGCGACGTGGCCGCGTGTCTCAACGTTGCCGAAGACCACCTCGGACTGAGAGGCATCGACACCATCGAGCAGCTTGCCGAGGTGAAGCGCATCCCCGTCGAGGTGGCGCGGAACACGGCCGTGCTCAACGCGGACGATCCGCTGTGTCTTCGCATGGCCGACTACACCGAGGCGGAGACGGTCTGCTACGTGACCATGAGCCCGTTGCACCCGCTGGTGCGCGAGCACATCCGGGCCGGTGGTCGCGGGGTGGTGTTGGAGGAGGGAATGAACGGCCACATGATCACCATCTACGATCGGGGCACGCATATCCCCCTCTTGTGGACTCATTTGATCCCGGCCGCGATGGAGGGGCGGGCGCTCCACAATGTACAGAATGCCATGTTCGCCGCGGCCATGGCGTACAGCATGGGCGTCAAGCTGGAAGACATCCAGCACGGGCTCCGCACCTTCGACACAACCTTCTTCCAAGCGCCGGGACGGACCAACATTTTCGATGAGCACCCGTTCAAGGTCATTCTCGACTACGGACACAATGCGGCGGCGGTCAAGGCCATGTGCCGGATGGTGGACGGGTTTGATCCGCCGGGTCGACGGATCTGCGTGCTGGCCGGCCCCGGCGACCGGCGGGATGAAGATATCCGCGGCATCGCCCGCACCACGGCCGGCCATTTCGACCACTACATCTGCCGCCGCGACGACGGGTTGCGCGGTCGCCGTCCGACCGAAGTCCCGGACATGCTCAGGGACGAACTCCTCGCCGCCGGCATTTCGGAGGAGGTCATCGATGTTGTTCCCGAGGAGGCGGCGGCGGTCGATCATGCGCTCCGGATGGCCCGACCGGGAGACTTGCTGCTCATCTTTGCCGACAACGTGACGCGTGGATGGAAGCAAATCATCAACTTCAAACCGGCCACCGAGGTCGGGGCCCCCGACCGACCGAAGTCTGCCACCCGGGACTTGTCGGACCTCCCCAGTTTTTCGGAGGGCGACCTGCTCCTCCAAGAGTTGGTGCGGGACGAGCGCGGCGTCCGATTGGCTCGCGACGACGACTAGGCCCGACCTCGGAGCGTGGACGTGGCCGATGCCCGCATGGCAGCGATAACCGATTCCCGGCGCCTCACCGGACCCAATCTCCTCTGCGACCGGCCCGGAGCGATCCTGGACGTGAGTATCCCTCCGGGAGAGGAGACGCGTGCGGTCGAGGCCTGGCGGGACGCCGCGCAGCGCATCCTCGATGCCGTGGGATGGGGTCAAGAGCATCGGTACAGCCGGACGTTTCCCGGCGGCGCAAGCCTCGTCCTGACTGCGCCGATCGATGCGCTCTATGCCGCGACCGAAGTGAATGAATGGGCGTGGGAGGCAGCCGAGGCCACGCTCACCGGAGGTACACCGCCAAGCGTGGCCGAAGCGGCCCGGCGACTCAGCGAGGTCATCGACCGGGAGAGGAACCCACGCCTCCTTGCCATCACACAAGCCGCCGCCGCACACGGAGTCGCCTGCTTATGGGATGAGGGGGCGGTATCGGTTGGACTCGGCTCCGGGTCCGTCACGTGGCCGACGGCCAATCTGCCCGATGTCGATGGCGTCCCATGGGAACGAGTACACGATGTTCCTCTGGCATTGGTGACCGGGTGCAACGGCAAGACCACGACGGTGCGATTGGTTGCCGCCATGATCGAAGCCGCTGGGCACGTGCCAGGTGTCACCACCACGGACGGTGTACGCGTTGGCCGGGACACCATCGATCAGGGCGATTGGGCCGGTCCCGGAGGCGCCCGAATGATGCTTCGTGACACCCGGGTGGAACGAGCGGTACTGGAAGCGGCGCGGGGCGGGGTTCTCCGGCGCGGGCTTGCCGTGCGGCGCGCCGAGGTCGCCCTCGTGACCAACATCGCCGAGGATCACCTCGGCGAGTTCGGAATCCATGACCTCCATTCGTTGGCTGAAGTGAAGCTAGTCGTCGCCAGGGTGGTGGATCCGCGTGGGCGGGTGGTGCTGAACGCCGACGACTCCGCCCTCCGATCCGCGGTCGCGGCGCTTGCAGCGCCGATCACGTGGTTTACCCTGGACGGTGGACTTCCCTTCATGCAGGCGCATGTCGCGCGTGGTGGCGATGCGGTCTACGCTCGAGATGGTGAGGTGGTGCTCGACCTGGCGGGCACGGCGCGGCTCGTCGAACGGATCGACCGAATACCGATCACGCTCGGCGGGGCTGCTCGGTACAACGTGGCGAACGTACTTGGGGCGGTGGGTGTGGCGGCCGGCCTCGGG
>DATHRW010000229.1:0-9020 GCA_035464955.1 Gemmatimonadales bacterium | reverse complement strand
CCCCGCGAACATCACCGATGATGTCGTGCGCACCGGCCAACCGGCGGAGTTCGCCCTTCAGCATGTCGCCCACGTCCCGGGCGTGCTGCTGCAACCCTTCCCCTTCGATCACGTCCAGCACCGCCAATCCCACCGCGCAGGAGACCGGGTTACCGCCGAACGTATTGAAGTACTCCATGCCCGTATCGAATGATGCAGCGATCTCGGGCGTGGTCACGACTGCGGCGAGTGGATGGCCGTTCCCGATCGGCTTCCCCATCGTGACGATGTCGGGGACCACCTCGTACGTCTGGAAGCCCCAGAAGTCCGAGCCCACGCGACCGAAACCCACCTGCACCTCGTCGGCAATGCACACGCCCCCGGCCTCCCGGATCAACCGATAACTCTCAGCCAGGAACCCTGGCGCCAAGACGATCTGGCCGGCGCAGCTCGGGAACGACTCCGCGAGGAAAGCCGCCACATGCCGGCCTCGCTTTCGGGTTTGCAGCGTGGTTTCGGCGACATGGGCAGCATACCGCCGGCCGGCCTCTCGAGGGTCGGTGTACAGTCCCCGGTAACAATCTGGCGTCGGGACGACGTGGACAAACGGGGGCGCTCCAGCACCTCCCGGGCCGTTGAACTTGTATGGGCTCAGCTCGATGAGGCCCGTGGTGTTGCCATGGTAGCCGCCGTCGAGCACGACGACGTCCGTGGCCTGGGTATGTGCCCTCGCCATCCGGAGCGCCAGCTCGTTCGCCTCGCTGCCGGAACAGACGAGGTAGCAGACCCGGAGCGGCTCGGGCAACGTCGAGAGAAGACGCTCCGTGTAATCGATGATCGTGTCGTGGAGATAGCGGGTGTTGGTATTGAGCAGTGTCATTTGCCGCCGTGCGGCCTCGACGACCGCCGGATGACAATGGCCGACATGGGCCACGTTGTTCACGGCATCGAGGAACTCCCGGCCTAAATAATCGTACAGGTACTGCATGTGCCCCGACACGATCTTGAGCGGCCGCCGGTAGCTCACGCTAAGCGTCGGACCCAGGTGCCGGCGCCGCACGCCCACAATCTCGGCGGGGCTCCGTCCGGTATCCGGCTCGAGGAGCTTGTCGATCCGGAGCACGTGATTGGGATTGGGACAGAGTGCACGCCACAGCGCCTGGTCCTCGGCCGCGGCGACACCAGGGAAGTTGCCGGATCGGTCGAGTAGGTCGGTGATGATCTGGAAGTGGAGGTGTGGCGGCCACCCTCCGTTGACCGTACGGTCTCCGATCACGCCCACCTGCTGGCCTCTGGCAACGTTCGTCCCCGGCCCGAGCGCGGTGACGGACTTCTCGCTCAGATGTCCGAACAGCGTGAAGAATTCCGGCGCATCGTCGGGCTGGTGCCGGAGAATGACGGTCGGGCCGTAATCGAGCGGCTCCCGATTGTTCGCCACGCTGTGGACGGTGCCGTCGAGCGGGGCAAGGACCGGCGAGCCGGGCTCGAGGAAGAGGTCCACACCCAGATGGACGGTGCGCCACTCGTCCACCTCGCTGCCAGGCGGGCAGAACTGCTGTGCCCGGTAGAGCCGCCGCGGCTCGTTGTAGCGCCCTACTCCGACCTGGGCACCAGCGGCCTGGAGTTGCTCGGTGACCGCGAGAGCGAGGCTCGCCTGATCGAACGGGTCGGGCGCGTCGAGAAATTGTTCGCTGCCGGGAGAGAGGTCGAACACGAGCACATTGCTGTCGTCCAAGCCGGGCTCGATGACCGGTCCGATCCGATCAGGGTTGGCGTCGAGCCACTGGACTATATCCAGGGTCGCCGGGCACGGGTGCAGTCCGGTCGCCTGGCGGAAGGTATACGTCGCCAGTCGAGGACACATATCCCGCCAGCGTCCCAGGGCATCCCAAGCCGGTGCCTCCGAAATGGAGAGATAAGCGTTGTCGGGATCCTGCCGTTGTTGATGCGCTGCGAGGCAGACACTCACCGCGAGCCGAAGTGCAATCAGGTCATACAGCAACCCGATCTCCTGCTCCGTGAGAGGATGGCTCCCGTGATACCCTGCCACCACATGGGCCGCAGCGGCCAACGGATTGGCCTTCCCCAAGATGGCGTAGGCCGCAGCGACCGCTGGCTCGATGACCGTTGCGGTCTCGACCATGTCGCCGAAATCGATGATCCCGGTTACGGTCTCTCCGGACGCGGAGCGAGTGACCAGGATGTTGTAGTCGTTCCCGTCGTTATGGATGAGACTTTGGCGGAGCGTGGGGAGCACTGGGGCGACGATCGTCTCGAAACGCTGACGGAAGTGCTGCACCAGGGCGAGCCTCGCGGGATCTCTGATGAGCGCTGCGTGACGATCGATGACCGAGCCGGCGCGTTGGAGATCCCAGTGCAATTCTCGCTGTAATGCCGGAAGGGAAAGCGCCGAGAGCCCGTGGTCGAGCCGTCCGAAGAACGCGCCCAGGCTCGACAGAAGCTCGGGCATGTGCGGTGCCACATCCGCCAAGAGCAGACCGGGCACGTACGACAGGAGGCGAGCGAGGCGGGTGGTTCCATCCGCGGCACGGACGATGGCAACACCATCGCCAGCCGTCGTCCGAAGCGGTCGTGGCGCCCCGATGTCAGGAGCAACCCGGGCCACGTGCTCCAGTACCGTGTTCTGCGCGGTCAGGATCTCTGTGCTGTCATTCGGCCCGGCAATCTTGAGCACGTACCACGGAACCGCCGGCGTCTGAAACAGAAAATTCTGGTCGCGTTCGCTTGGAAGCTGTTGTGGCGGAGCGTTCACACCGTAGTGTTCGCGGGCAATCGCCCGGGCATCGTCGAGTGTGAGCGGGACTGGCTGGCTTCGGACCGTGGTCATGGATATGAGTCGAGGGAACCGTGGGGTGTTCAGAGGAGGGTGATGATGGACACCGCCCTAAAGCTACACACCCATCCAGAAAATGCTGGTCCCCCGCCGTGGCCACTGGGCTGGGACCGCTATTTGATCAGGCCACAGGCGTCTCGGCTGATGCAGGCGCCAAATGGTCGCACGACTAAGCAGCCCGTGCGGTGCGCGGAAGGCCCGACGGTGGCTGCGTGGGATACAACCCCTTGCTCGCGACGTGGCGGGTCACGAGGGCATCGAGCCCATGCAGGAGGAGCAGCAGAGATGCCGCACTCACGATCTTTGCCTCGAGTGCTATTGCTCCATTGGCCGCCACGAGCAGGAACCAGAGCCATGCCAGGACCGCGGCCGCGATTTCCAGGCCGCCGAACAGTCTGTGGCCAAGGTACAGATCTCCGAGCCCGGGAAAGAGGAATGACAAGAGTGAAGCTTTGACCCGCGACTTGAAGCCGGCGCGACACCCCGGGCATTGCCGCGGGTGTCCTTCCACCGGCTGGTGGCACTGCGGGCACAGGTTCTCGAGGTCCATGGCCTCCGCGCGATAGCCCCGGAACTCTATCTGCTTGCGCTTGATGAACTCTCGCATCCGCCCGCGGTCCTTCCGCGGCATGTAGGAGTACAGCCGCGTCTTCTTGCTTCGCATCTTGAGCCGCACCCTTCCGAGGCGCGGCCACGTGAGGCGATCAATGGCCAGGTACCGCAGCTGAGACCGAAAGGTATGCGGCCGGAGCTTCCGGTCGATCTGGAGCAGAAGAATCCGATGGTCGGTCAGGATGATGGCCCGCCGGTTGATGGCGTAGGCCACCCATCCAAGGAAGTACGACTCCCAGAACGACACGCCGTTGCCGACCGTGACGAAGTGCACCTTCTCCCCGGGCTCGAGCATGGCGCGCAAGGTCGAGTCGATCTCTTTGAGGAGCTTCAGTTTCTTGGCCGAGAGCCGGCGGGAGCGCCAGGTGTCGTTATCGAAAATGGTGGCGAAGACGTAGGGGGCGTCCTCCGCCCGCCGGACCAGAAGGTCCTGGAATCGACTGGCGCTGTGGAGTCGTGGATGCATGGGCGCGGTCGCGGGGAATCGATGGTCGAGATTGAACCAGAATTTTGTGGCGAGAACTGTGCCAGCCAACGAAAACGCCGCTCGACGCGGCGTTTTCCCATCTTCACCAGCACCATCCCCGCTCTATGGGCAGGGCCTTTTGCCCAAGGACGGGGCGATTGTCCGCTCGGGCGAGCTCAGCCGTCGACCCGGCCCTGGAGGATGCCGTCTCGAATCCGGATCGCCTTGGGCGCCGCCGCTGGATCCTCCCGGATCGCATAGGTAACGGCGGTCCGGAATTGCAGGCCCCCCCGGAGGGTGAGGGTCTGTCCGTCCCGTCGGACAACAATGTCGATCGGGGTGCCGTCCGGTTCTCGGGCGTACCGCTCCCGAAACCGCGAGATGGGTGTCCCCACGGTGATTTCGCCGACGCGCACCAGGTAATCTCCGGGCCGAACGCCTGCGGTGGCCGCCATGCCTCCGGGAAGGGTGGCGGTGATGCGGATTCCGTTGTTGTCCTGGTCGAGGGATACACCGATCCACGGCTCCCGGAGCGAGTCGGCCACGAGCCTGAGGCCTGCGAGTGGCAGCACGTCGTCCCATGGGAAACGGTCCCGGCCATCGACGTACCGGGCGGCGAATTCGGTAAACGACGCGCCGCCGGCAGCCCGACTGACCGCCTGCCACCACTCATCGGTGGTGAATCCAGCGCCGGCCTTGTAGGTGGTCTGATACAGCTCTCGCATCACATCATCGAGTGACGAGCGATTGTTCGACGCATCACGGATGAGGATGTCCAGCAGAAACCCGGCGGCCGATCCCTTGTCGTAGTAGATGAAGGCAGTGCCGTCCCGCGGCTCGATCCAGGTCGAGAGCGAGGCATCTTCGAGCGCGACGGGCTGGGAAGTCTCCTCCGACCGGACCTTGCCGGCGGTGGTCTGGTAGAATCCGTCCTTCGGGATGATCCCTCCGCGGACCAGTGCCAAATCGGCGTAGTAATCGGTTATGCCCTCGCTCACCCACAGGAGCGGCGTCGGTTGCGTCCGGCCGTAGTCGTAGGGTACCAACTCCGCGGGCCGCAGGCGCTTCACGTTCCAGGCGTGATACATCTCGTGGGCCACGATGGACGGCAGGAACGGGCTACCGATGGCCTGGGTGACGTAGATGCCCAGGTGTGAGTTCTGGTGCTCGAGCGCACTCGCGCCGGGAAAGCCGTCGTCGAAGACCATCTGGATGGTGTAGGTGTCCCACGGGACCTCGCCGTACACCGCGGCCATGGGCGGCACCATCCTCCGGATCTGGTCCCACAACCGATCGCGCTCTGTCCCCGCCAAAGCGCCAGCCGGATAGGTGGCGAGGCGGTACCACTGCCGGCCGACTTGGGCGCTATCCAGGTCGAACCGGCCCACGAAGGTCGGCATGTCCACCAGGTCGTGGTAGTTGCCGGCGGTGAACGTTCCGGCACCCACCGAGGTCATGCCGGTCGCAACTTGCCATCCCTGAGTGGTGGTCATGGTGACCCGGGCCGGGAAATCGAGCGAGGCACCCTCCGGATAGAGGAAGAGGTTGGTGCCGTTGAAGTAGGCAAAATCCGCGGCGGACCAGGCCATGCCGGTGTCCAGGGTATCGGCTTGGTAGTCGAAACCCACGGTGACGGTCTGGCCCCGATCGGGAAAGACCCGCCAGGTGTCATAGTCCGTCATGTCCCACTTGACGGGTCCGGTGGCGGTGCGGGCGGAAAAGTTCGAGATATTGCGGGCGAAGTTGTCGAGCTCGTAGGACCCCGGCGTCCACGCAGGCAGTGAAAGGCGAATCGGCTCTCCTCCTGGCGCACGAAACGACATCTCCACCTTGATGGTTCGGCTCGCCGCGGTCGTCGAGTCGAAGGTCACGGCGTAGCGGACATCGGAGATCGGTGCCGGAGCCTGGGCCCAGGTGGAGTCCGCCGAGCCTGCCAGTGCCCCGATTCCGACGACCAGCCCCGTCGCCCGGCGCAGATCGAATTTCGCTACCATCTGACCCCTCTCTTCGAATTCGTTCACGGTGTCTGCACGGCCCAACCGTGTGACGGCATGACGGAGAAACCGGACAAAAGGTTACCGGGGCAGGGAGAACCGAGGACGCGGCAGTCGACAGCGGACTGCGAGTGCCGGTCAGTAACCTGCCCGGCGGAGTTCGTCGTCGACGACGTTCGCGATCGTCTGGTACGGCTGCGCACCGCTCAGGAAGCGGCCATTGATGAAGAAGGCAGGAGTTCCGGTGAGGCCAAGCCGACGGGCCGCATCGAGATCAGCGGCGACCTCGGCTGCATATTTCCCCGAATCGAGGCACTCGTCGAACTGCTGGACGTCCAACGCCACTCGTGCCGCCTTCTCCTTCAGATCCTCGAGTCTCAAGGCGGGCGGCTCCTCGAACAGCGCATCGTGCATTGCCCAAAACCGGTCTTGTTCGTGGGCGCAGAGCGCTGCCTCGGCGGCCTTCTGGGCGTACCGATGGATGCTGTTCAACGGAAACTGTCGAAAGACCAACCGCACGTTGTCCCCGTAGGTTTCCTGCAGCCGCGCCAGACTGGGCAGAACCTGACGGCAGTACGGGCACTCGAAGTCGGCAAACTCCACGATCGTGACCGGTGCGTCCATCGGGCCTTTGGAGGGATGGCCGCTCGCCTCGACCGCGGCACGCTCGGGCTCGAGAAAGTCCTTGACCGAATGCTTCTCACGGAGCGAGGCGAACAATGCCCGGGCAGCACCGGCCCGTTGCTCTTCCTTCAGAAATTGGCGGATGCGAGGCGCAATGCTGTCCTTCGCGACGTCGATCCCGCGGGCCTGGTAGAAGGAATCCACCATGTGATCGGACGGCTCCACGACACGGCCTTCCACTTCCTTGGCCCACAGTTCGTCGGCCGTGATGCCTCGCGACTCGGCTTCGACCTCGAGGAGCTTCCGCCCGATGGCCTCCTCGAGCCCCTGTTCGAGAAGGTCGTACCGCTGCCGCTCGAGTTGCCTGAACTGACCGGCGTTCAGGCCCTCAACGTCGCCCACCGTGATGCGCTGACCGCCCACCACGGCCAGCACCCGGTCCTGGCCCGTCCCTCTGCCTGCGGCGTACGACACGAACCCAATCCCGACCGCGGCCGCCGTCAGACCCAGGAGCAGCTTCCACCGGGCAATGCCTCGAGACGCTCGATGTTTCATGAAATCAGCGGACTCCCGAAGTGTGGGGATGAGACGGCGCGGCTATGGTTGCCCTACCGCGGGCCCCCAAGTTACCGGCAGTGCCAAGCGGGGAGCAAGGAACCGAGAGGAGAGGCTCCGAGAAGGCTGCACCGGGGAGTGGAGCGGTTCGGAAAGGCCGGGTTCGATGGCCGGAGCCCGGGGTGCAGTGATCACGGTCGCGAAACAACCGCCCCCAGCAGGCTTCCGTGAAAGATTGATGAACTTTGCCTGAAACTCCTCGCTAGTCGCTTGCAGGATTTCGACCCGAGTTTCAAATTTTGAACTGTTGGTCAAATAATTCCGACCCGGGAGTTCCCCTATGGCTAGCCACGGCCATTCGGCCATGGTGTCCCCCCGCATCCGCGAGAAGCGGCGGCGGCGACAGGCGGAGATCCTCCACGCAGCGCTGCGCGCCTTCCGCGAGAAGGGATACTACGCCACCACCCTCGACGATATCGCCGAGCGACTCGACATCCGGAAGACGGCGCTGTACCACTACTTCCCCGACAAAGAGGCGATCCTCTACCAATGCCATCGCGAATCCCTCGGGGAGGTGGACCGGTTCGTCAAAGACGCTCGCCAGCAGTTCACGACAGCCGACGCGCAGTTGCGCTACATCATCCAGGAGCACGTGCGGGTGATGACCGAAACCCTGGAGGGCTCGCCCCTGGCCTTCGAGGTCACCGCACTCTCGGACGAGCGACAGCAGGAGATCATTCGCGCCCGCGACCGCTACGAACGCGGGCTCAGGAAGATCATCGAGCACGGGATCCGCGACGGCGAATTCCGCTCGGTCAACTCGAAGATCGCCGTGTTTGCGATCCTCGGCGCCATCAACTGGATCGCCCGCTGGTACCAACCCGAAGGTCCCATCTGCACCGCTGAACTGGGCCGTGGATTCGCCGATCAACTCGTCGGAGGACTGAGATGCCGACCGCAACCCTAGACCGCTACTTCCCGAACCGCGACGCCGCCACCTTCTCCTTTCAAGAGATTCTCTACACCAAGCGCGACGGCGTCGCCACCATCACCATCAACCGGCCGAAGAACTACAACGCGTATTCCACGCCCGCCCTCGAGGAGCTCGCCGCCGCGTTTCGCGATGCAAGCTTCGACGACAGCGTTGGCGTCATCGTGTACACGGGGGCCGGCGACCGCGCGTTCTGCACCGGCGGCGATGTCAAGGAATACGCCGAGAAGTATGTGGCAACCCCGCGTGACTACTGGAAGTACATGGGCCTCTTTCGCGCTTATATCGAAAGCATCCTCAATACCGGGAAACCGGTCGTGGCACGCTTGAACGGCATGGCCGTCGGGGGCGGCAACGAGAGCCAGCTCGCCTGCGACCTCACCGTGATGGCGCAGCACACCTTCATCAAGCAGGTCGGCACCCACGTCGGCTCGGTGGCCTGTGGCGGCTCGACCCAATGGCTCCCGCTCGTGGTCGGCGACAAGCGGGCCCGGGAAATCCTCATGCTCAATGAGCCTATTCCGGCCCTCAAGGCGCTCGACTGGGGACTGGTCAATTGGGTGGTTCCCTCGGTGAAGCGCGACGACGCCTGGATCGACCAGGCCACCGCCCAGGAGATCAAGCAGGCGCAGCGAGGCGAGAACGGGTATTCGATCGACCTCTCGAGACTGGACGAGTTCGTGGCCGAACTCGCCAAGAAGCTCTTGGCCTCGTTCCCGGAATGCACCCGCTACACCAAGCAGCAGGTCAACTTCTGGAAGGACCTGGCCTGGCACTCCACCGTGCGGCACGCGCAGGACTGGCTCTCGCTCCACTACACCTGCTGGGAACCTGCCGAGGGAATGCAAGCCTTCGTCGAGAAGCGCGGGGCCCGCTACGACCTCCTGCGGGAACGGGCCGCCGAAGGCCGGTCGTCCGAGACACCATGGGGTTCGCCGATTCGGT
>DATHRW010000228.1:0-3011 GCA_035464955.1 Gemmatimonadales bacterium | reverse complement strand
CAATCGAAGGCACATGGAGTGACTTCCGCCAAGTCGAGTCCCTGGTGCTCCCCTTCACCACGGGAGAACGCAACTACGAGACCGGAGAGCGGCTATCGGGCGGGACCATGGTTCAGATCCGGCTCGACGTACTGATGCCCGAGGCCGTGTTCTCCCCGACTGGCTCGCTCCAGCCCTTCCTCGACTACCTCAGGAAAGAAGCCCGCTGACAGAACGAGGGCTACTCACCAACCCGACGGGTTCTGGCACTCGGCCCACCTGGCTATCTGCGCAGCAGCAATTCCCTGTTGGACCGGAGCTTGCCTGGCCACTCACGGGTGCGTTGGGCGCGTCATGACAACAGGCGGGCTACACCGGGCCACAGGGCCGTCCGGGTCATGAGGAATGCCACGCAGAAGCCCAGGCCCACCAGCAGAAAGCCGATCGTGGTGCCCCGATGCACCCGGCCTTCTCTGAGAAGATCGCGCACCGGGAGGGATGCAAGCATCGTAAGAATCGTCGCGGCGCTGATCACGGAGAAGTTCTTGGCCCCGAGGTTAGACGCCAAACGAGAAATGGCAGGACCCACGACCGAGAGTGACGCGACGAGCATAAGCCGCTTATGAAGTGCCGGCTTTCGACGAAGCAGCGTGCCCGCGGCCACGCACAGGGCGAAGGTCGACACCGTCAGTAGCTGCGGCAATGCGCGCCCAGGCTGCTCCGTGAGCACAGGAGCGTCTCTCGCCGCGGTGGTGCTCAGGCTCGTGATGACCACTGCCAAAGCGATGCAGACACCGAAGACACCCACCTGGCGGTGAACGGGAGTGCGCCGCACAGCCACCAAAGACGTTTGCACAAGGGCGATCACGAACCAAGCTGTCAAGGCGATACCGTGCGCGTACAGATAAGGGGGGAGCGCCGCACCGTGGCGCTGCCCATTGAAGACGTCAGGCCAGAGCCACTGCCGTAGGTAGAGGCTCGGAACGAAGCCCGCCACGGCGAGGGCTAGCAGAAGGGCGGACATAACCAAGAAGTACCGCTCTCCGGAGAGTCCCACCGAGCGCGGCGTATGCTGGCCAAAGGCGGTCGCGGACATTGTGCCATTCCCGTGCTATGCTGCGGTCCAACGACTCTGGCATTCTCCTGCTCAACCTGGGGGTTATGCGCTTACCCGCTACATGCGTTCCTATCGTTGCGCAAGCGTGCGAAAGCGAGCGCTGGATGCGAATCTCAGAAGGTCGGAGACCTTCCCGACTAGGCGCTCCGCGCAGAAGCAAGTTTGCGTTGGCACGCCGCTAACGGACATGGCATTCTGGTGGCGCGGACCACGTGGTCGCAAGCCCATAGAGACCAGTACACTTTAGCCGCTCATGCACTGGTGCTGAGGCGAGCACCGTCGAGCACGCTGTCTACCGAAGTTCTACGGGTCAGTAAGGCCAACCAAGCAGGTACCCGCGCAGCAGCGGAGGCCCGATGATGATCACGAGAGCCTGGGACATGGCCCGGTTTTTTTCGCAGAACCGTGTTTGAGCCAGTCGCGGCTACCTCTAACGACCCTTGATCCTGCTGCGCGAGCATGACGCCCACGAGGTTCTGAGGTGCAAGCCGAACAACCTCGGACCACCCCAGTCTACGGCGACAGCAGCAATTGCCTCCTAGGCCGGAGGTTGCAGCTGGGCCTCGACTACCTCCTCCGCACGACCGATTCGTAAATGCTCCCAGATTGGCCGGGCACTGACTGAGCCCCTGGGAACTCGGCTCTTAGCCGCCTTCGGAGTTCGGCGCCCCAGTCCAATTGGCGCGCGATATCTGAGCGATAGTCGCGTAACTGCTGGATATGAGCAGCGAACTCTCCCTGGAGGTGGTCCGGGGGATTGCGAGCTCATTTCGCCTGCAGGCTTGGAGGGTTTCCCAACGGCCCGCAATTCTGCTGCCGCACCCTCGCGTTGGCAAACCCAAGATGCTACCCTGAGCTGCAGCGCAGCGGACGCAGTAGACAGCAATTGATGGGATGGCTCCTCCCCCCGACGGCGCCAGCGTGCCAGGAACCACAACGGCCCCGAAGGCCAAAGCGGAGGGAGGAATCCTCATGAACACCACTCAAGCAGGGATCGATATTGCAGAGGCTGTGTTCGAGGTGGCGTTGTCCGACTCACCCGGGACCGTGCGTGAGCGGCAGCGGCTGAGCCGCGAACGGGGTTACGGGAGCAGCTCCGTTCCGACCTCGAAAACCTGGCCCGCGCGGTATCTGAAGCAACCGCGCTCTTGAGCGTACTCCTTTGAACGACGGGAGCCCGCCTAGACACGAGCGAGCTGCACAGCGAAGACAACGATGGCTGATCGGTGTGACCGGCGTGGGGACGCGCCGATGGCAAACGTGTCCGCTGACGGGACGGGCAACCGATAGGCACCCCCCGCACGACCTTTCATGGTGGCCAGGGCGTTCGCATGCGTCCACCCAAGGTCCGGAGATACGACTGCAGTCGACCCGCGCCGTCACCTTCGCTTGCGCCCACTCTGGGAGGAGTCCAGATATGCTTGTTAGGCCGCTCTCGCCCCGACATCAGCCGCCACCCCGGGGGTCTCCTCACCCTTCGACCGCAAGTATCTCCTCTCCGGTAGGGGGGCCATTGCGGCGCGGCCGCCAGGCGAGAACTAGTGCGACGGCGAGGAAGACGGCGTTGGCCATCCACATGGCAACGAGTGGTGACAGTAGCTGCCGGTCGGCAAGCGACTCGCCTACGATGGACGAGACGTAGTACCCTGTGAACACGAGCCCGCTCGCGCCAAACACGAGCGACAGGCCGCCGCGCGGAAATCGCATGGCAGTGACCGCGGCCAGCAGTGCGAGCACCAGACACGCGGCCGCAAGAGCGTACTTCTTCTGGATCTCGACCTCGTACCCAGCCGCCCGGGCCCCGGCGTCGGCTCCCGTCTCGGCTCGAGCGATTCGTGCCGCTTCCTGAAGCTCGCCGACGGTCATCGTCCGATCGTTGGGCTCCCCTGGGGCGCCCGAGAGCACCTCCGCGAGC
>DATHRW010000227.1:0-3927 GCA_035464955.1 Gemmatimonadales bacterium | reverse complement strand
TTCTGGGTCCAGTATGCGGTTCGGCACCAGGGACGGCGCGACGACGTCGGTTTGGGCGCAAGCCCGGTCGGTGATGTCATTCCGTCGTTTACCGTGCACGGCCTGCACGGGGGGGTGTCGCTGGGCCGTCAGCAACTCGCCGTCTCGGTGACCAATCTGACCAACACGCTCTACGCCGAAGCGCCGAATGTCGGCTTTTTCCGGCCGGAGCCGAAGCGGAGCATCATGCTCACCTGGTCGCTCGGCTTCTAGGAACTGCATCGCAGGCCTCCCGCGGGAGGTCAACCACCTCGGAGGTTCGACATATGCACGCTGGAACACACTACTTCCCAAGGCTCCTGCCGGTCTCGGTGTGCGTCGCACTCGCGGCGCTCGTTTCCATGTCGGGCTGCAAGTCGGATCGCGCAGCCCAGGACCAGGCGTTGGTCCTCCCCGAGGGCAAGATCGCCTCGACCCACCCCGGACAGGCCATCTTCGACCGGACCTGCTTTGCCTGTCACTCGATCGGTGAAGGACCGCGGGTGGGGCCCGACCTGAAGAACGTGCATGAGCGCCGAACCGGCGACTGGCTCGTCCGCTGGCTCGAGGACCCCCTCGGCATGGCGAAGAACGATTCCATCGGCAAGGCCCTGTTGGCGGAATGGAAGGTCCCGATGTCTCCGCCCAATCTCTCGCGCGACGAGATCGATCAGGTGCTGGAATACATCCAGCTCGTGAGCATGGGAGAAGTCGCCGGCCGCGAGGCCGAGGATACCGGGCCGGTCGAGCTGTCGGAGGCCGACTTCAAGCGCGGCCAGGAGATCTTCTTCGACCGCTGTGCCGGGTGCCACGGTACCCTGCGGGCCGGGGCGACGGGCCCGAACATCCAGCCCGCGAGGACCACCCAGATCGGGACCTCGGCCCTCAAGGCCATCCTCACGAGCGGCACGCCGGGCGGGATGCCTGCCTGGGGATTGTCGGGTGTGCTCTCGGCCGAAGAAATCGAACTGATGGCCAAGTACGTGCAGCTGGAGCCGCCGGCACCGCCGGCCAAGCCGCTGTCGGAAATCCGGAACAGCTGGGAGCTCCGCATCCCGGTCAAGGACCGGCCGACATCGCCTCAGACCAAGCGGAATTGGGAAAACTTCTTTGGCGTGATCCTGCGGGACGCCGGCAAGGTCGCCATCCTCGACGGCGATACCTACGAACTGGTGTCGGTAATCAACACCGGCTTCGCGGTGCACATCCTGCGGTCGTCGTCCACTGGTCGGTATTTCTACGCGGTCGGCCGCGACGGGAGGGTGACGCTGATCGATCTCTGGACCAAAGATCCATCGTTGGTGGCCCAAGTGCAGGGGTGTATCGACGCGCGCAGCGTGGAAGGGAGCAAGTACAAAGGGTATGAGGACCGCTACTTGATCGAGGGCTGCTACTGGCCCACCCAATTCGTTGTCTACGATGGATTGACCCTCGAGCCGCTGTCCGTCACCGGCGTGGAAGGGAGCGCGATCCGCACCAATGAGCCGCTCAAGGAGGTTCGGGTGGCGGCCATCATCGCGTCCCATACCGATCCCGTCTGGGTCGTGGCGCTCAAGGAATCGGGGCACGTGGCCATCGTCGATTACTCGAAGAAGGGCTTTCCCGTGGTATCCCGCATTCCGGCCGAGCGGTTTCTGCATGACGGCGGGTGGGACCACACCGGCCGGTATTTCCTGGTGGCGGCCAACATGGAAAACAAGATGGCGGTCATCGACGTCCAGGAGCAGAAGCTGGTGACCACCTTCGAGACCGGCATCAAGCCCCACCCGGGCCGGGGCGCCAACTGGGAGGATCCGGAATTCGGCTGGGTCAACGGCACGACGCACATCGGTCAGGGGCTCTTGGCGGTGTACGGCGCCGATCCCGTGAATCACCCGGAGCACGCCTGGAAAGTCGTTCGGCAGGTGACGCTCGATGGCACCGGCAGTCTGTTCCTCAAGACCCACGCAAATTCGCCCTGGGTCTGGTTCGACATGCCGCTCAACAACGATCCCGAAGCCGCCCGGAAGGTGTGCGTCTACTCCAAGCAGAAAGGCGTGGTCGATCGTTGCTGGTCCGTTGCCGATCATGGCGCCGCGACCCACTTCGAATTCAATCGGGCGGGGACCGAGGTGTGGGTGTCCGTCTGGGACCGGGCCGGCGAGCTCGTGGTGTATGACGATAAGACCCTGAAGGAAAAGCGGCGGATCAAGGGCGACTGGCTGGTAACGCCCACCGGCAAGTTCAACGTCCACAACACGGCGGAGGACATCTACTGACCTTGGTCGACTGACTGAAGACGACGAGGCGGCCGGAAGCGGCTGCCTCGTCGTTTCTGACCTTCGTGATTCGAATGAGGTTTGCCGTGCCGCACTAGGAATTATCCCACTAGGGACAACCCAGGCCGTCACCACGCCGTTGCACTTTCAGGAATCCTTCATCGGGTCCTCAATCTCCTTGTGCAAGCTTTCAGGGACCGGACAAGGTTGACGTTCAAGGGGTCGCGGCCCTTCCCGCAAGCGATCTTAGGGAGGCGCGATGCGGGCGAGGATCGGCGGAGGGTTGCCGCCGACCTATCAGATCGGCACCATCATGGCGGCGGACGGAGAGCCGATCGAGATGACGGTGACCCCGGCGGCGGGAGGCTTCCGCGTGACGGCCATCAATGGTGTGACCCCGCCGATCACGACGCCGGTGACCCGCACCCTCACGGCGACCGTGGTGAACTCGCCGGGGTCGACGCAGCTCAAGTGGGAGGTGGACCACAGTTTTACACCCCTGAATCCCGATACGGTCACGTCCTGGGGCCCCAACTCCTATGCGCTCCACGTGGAGCCCGGGTCGTACAACATCCGCGTGACGGCCACGCCGCGGAGCGGCAGCGAGATCGGAACGGCGCTCACGGTCGACTACCCGGACTGTACCGAGGGCGGCGGCGGTGGGGACTTCTCCCAGGCCGCCAAACCCGGCGACGGCACCGACGCGGTGGGAGGGTGCTGACGGTGTGGACTCGAGTGGTTTCCGCCGGGCTCCTGCTGCTGGCGGCGGGTGGCTGCGGCGATGCGACCGGACCCGATGGGGGGCCCGCGCGGCTCCGGGACAAGATCGTGTTCGTGTCGGACCGGGACGGGCCGCCGGCCCGCCTCTACGTGATGAACACCGATGGTACGGACCCGACCCTGTTCGTGCTCCACACTGGCGGGACCGTCACCGATCCGGCAGTGTCGCCCGACGGCACCCAGATCGCGTTTCAGCACCAGAGCGAGATCTGGGTCATCAACGCGGACAGCACGGGGCAGACCAACCTGACCCAGGCGCTGGGATTTGATGCCGGCCCGAGCTGGTCGCCCGACGGCCGGCGCATCGCGTTCGCCTCCAACCGGAGCGGGGACTACGACATCTACGTGATGGACGCGGACGGCGCCAACCTGGTCAACCTCACCGACCATACCGCCCAGGACGCATCACCCGCATGGTCGCCGGACGGTACCAGGATCGCGTTCTCGACTGACCGGGACGGGAATCCCGAGATCTACCTGGCGGCTCCCGATGGGACCGGGTTGGTCAATCTGACGCGGGACCAGGCCAGTGATACATCCCCCGCCTGGTCTCCGGATGGGAACCGACTAGTGTTCGTCAGCACCCGTGGCACGGGCAATAAGTTATACCTGATGGACGCCGACGGGTCGAACGTATCCGCCCTGCCGATCCCGTTCAATGCGTCCGCACCGGCGTGGTCGCCCGATGGCCGGCGGATCGCCTTCGATGATGGGCTGGACGTCTATGTGATCAACGTGGACGGGTCCGGGTTGACCAATCTGACCAGCGCAGCTGGGCTCGACGGGCAACCGAGCTGGAGCCCGTGACGCGGAGGTAGCCCAGAGCCATGGCAGGGATACGACTCAATCCTGCTGGAAATGGTGCCGGTGG
>DATHRW010000226.1:0-6154 GCA_035464955.1 Gemmatimonadales bacterium | reverse complement strand
TGAGGCTCCCGATGACGCCCTCGTACACCGAGACGCCATCGCGCACCACCCGCACCTTGGCGGTCCGGTCGATGACGCCGCTCCGGACAGTACAGCCCGCCACCGTACCCACCTTGCTCACCTTGAAGAGCTGGAGCACCTCGGCCTCGCCCAGTACGATTTCCTTCTCTTCCGGCTTGAGGAGCCCCTCGAGCGCGTTCCGCACATCCTCGACGGCTTCGTAGATGACCCGGTAGGTCCGGACGTCAACATGCTCGCGTTCGGCAGCGGCGCGGGCATTCGAATCCGGGCGGACGTGGAATCCGATCACCACCGCTCCCGAAGCCTTGGCGAGGATGATATCGCTCTCGTTGATAGCGCCCACGCCGCGATGCACGACATCGACCTTTACCTCGGGCGTGGAGAGCTGCGCCACCGAATCCGCCAGCGCCTCCGCCGGACCGCCTTGGTCCGCTTTAATGATGATGCGGAGCTGTGAGACCGCGCCCTCTTGCAGCGCCCGGCTGATGTCTTCCAACGTTCCCCCGCGTCCGGTACGACGGTTCTGGGCTTCACGTTCCAGGCGCTGCCGCTTCTGGGCGATGTCGCGCGCTTCGCCCGCATCCGCCATGTTCAGGAACGCGTCGCCGGCCGCCGGCACCCCGTCGAAGCCCAGGATCTGGACCGGAATCGACGGACCGGCCTCCGTCACGGGGTTACCACGCTCGTCGAGCAAGGCCCGCACCCGGCCGGAGAAGCTGCCGCAGATGAAATCGTCTCCCACCTTGAGGGTGCCGCGCTGCACCAGAATCGTGGCGACCGGGCCCTTGCCGGGGTCCAGCGTGGCCTCGAGCACCGTGCCCGACGCCGGCCGATTGGGATTGGCCTTGAGTTCGAGCAGCTCCGCCTGGAGCAGGATCTTCTCGAGCAGCTGGTCGACACCCTTGCCGGTCTTGGCGGAGATCATGGCACTCAGCACGTCACCGCCGTACTCCTCGAGCACGACGCTGTGCTGCAGCAGGTCTTGCGTGGTCTTCCCCGGATTGGCGTTGGGCAGGTCGATCTTATTGACCGCCACCACGATCGGCACGCCGGCATTCTTCGCGTGACTGATCGCTTCGACCGTTTGGGGCATGACCTGGTCGTCGGCCGCGACGACCAAGACGACGATGTCGGTCACCTGGGCCCCGCGTGCCCGCATGGCAGTGAACGCTTCGTGGCCCGGCGTGTCCACAAAGGTGAGATCCTTGCCGCCGGGGAGGTCGACGTGGTAGGCCCCGATGTGCTGGGTGATGCCGCCCGCCTCGCCGGCCACGATGTTGGCGTTGCGGATGAAGTCGAGCAATGAGGTCTTGCCGTGGTCCACGTGGCCCATGATGGTGACGACCGGTGGCCTCGGCAGGAGATCCTTCTCCTCGTCGGGCGTCTCGGTCTCGGTCTGGGCCGCGTACTCGTCTTCGCGCACCGCCTCGAAGCCGAACTCGGAGGCCATGAGGTCAATCTGGTCGAAATCGAGCCGTTGGTTCACCGTGACCATGAGCCCGAGTTCCTTGAACGCGAACTGGACGATTTGGGTCGCCGGGATCTTCATGATGTCGGCCAGCTCGGCCACGGAAATGAACTCGTTGACCCGGATCCGGGTCTTCTCCTTTTCCCGCTCCACGGCAAGCCGGCCCTCTTCCAGCTCGCGGAAGGACGGCTCGCCCGACTTCGACCCACGCCCCTTGCCACGGCCACCGCGCATGCCTTGCAGGGTCTTGAGAATGTTGGCCTGCACCGCTTCTTGATCCACCGCCGAGCGGCGCCCCTTGCGGCCCTTGCGCCGACCTGCCGGGGGACGGCCACTGGATGGGGCTCCCGCTCCCGTGCTGGGTCGTTGTGGCGGCGCCGCCGGCGGCCCGCTCGAGCTGAAGACCGGCTTCGGTCCCCGGACCGGGGTGGGTCGCGCCACCCGACGCCGCGTCACCGGTTCCGGCCTGCGCGTGGGCGGGGCCGGTGGCGCGGCGTCGGCTGGTGCGGCTGGTTCAGCCGGCGCGACTGGTTCGGCGGGTGCGGCGGTTGCGGCCACGCCTTCGGCCTCCGGGGCCTCGGCACGCACTTCTTCCTCGAGCGGCGGCAAGTCCTTGAAGAGTTCGCGAGCCCGCTCCTCGATAGAGCGCGGCTCTTGGGCCACGACAGGCTCCTCAAGCGGAATCCGCTCGAGCGCGGCCAATTCCGCGGCGGCGCGTTTGGCTTCTTCCTCCGCCGCCTTGGCCTCGGCCTCCGCCACGTCCGCCGCGGTCCGGCGCCGGCGCCGCGGTGTGACCTTCTCTTGCACCGGCTCCGCGGCCTTCTTCTTCTTCGTGGCCTTGCGCCGGCCCTTCTTCACCTTGGCTTCGCCAGTTGCCTTCCGCTTGTCGCGCTCCCACCGGACCCGGACTTGCGCAACCTGATCGGCTTCCAGCGCCGACAAATGGCTGCGCACGAACACGTTCATCTCCCGGAGCAGACTCAGCAGCTCCTCCGAGGTGATCCCGAATTCTGCGGCGAGATCGTGTACTCTGGTCTTGGCCACGCTCATTCCTCCCTTACCGACGTACCGCTTCGAGCTCAAGCTGGAGAATCCCGTCGGTGAGGCTTCGATCTTTGAGACCGACGACCATCACCGGCGGCTTCCCCAGCTGGGCTCCCAGCCGATCGGCGGCCGGCCCACGCACCACGGGGATATCCCGGGCGACAGCCAACCGAACCACCTTCTCGAAGGCGCGCGCGCTCGCGTCTTCCGCTACGACGACGCACGTGGTGTGGCCCGCCCGGATATCCTGTCGGACTCGGTCGACGCCGATCGTCACCCGCCGCGCTCGGTGCCCCATACCAATCAAGTTCAAGAGCTTCGTCACTCGGGCGTGCGCTCCGCTTTGCCGGCGGCTGGGTCCGCTCCCGTTTCACCCGGATCCACCGGCTGGGTCACCTCCGCCGACGCAGGCTCTTGCTCCGCTGCTGGCTCCGCCGGCGGGGGTGCCTCCGCCGACGCAGCCTCTTGCTCCACTGCTGGCTCGGCCGCGCTCTCCGCCGCCACCGTGGCGGCCGGGGCCGCGGCGGCCGCTTCCTCCACGCCTTCCTCGGTGAGCTCGGTCAGGAAAGCCAGGAGCTGATCGGCCGATTCGGGGCTCATCCCCGGAATGGCGCCAATGTCTTCGCGCTCGAGATCGAGGATGTCGTTCAGCATGGGGTAGCCCGCTTGGCCCAGCGTGGCCACCAACTCCGGTGCCAACCCTTCCAGCTCGCTCAGCGGCACCTGGGTGGCCATTTCCTCCTCCGGCGGCAGCGGCGCGAACAGCGGGCCCTCGCCGCCGCGCTCGAGCCACTCGCGGCTCGAGTAGAGATCGATCTTCCAGCCGATCAGCTCCGACGCAAGTCGGACGTTCTGTCCGTTCCGGCCAATGGCCAGCGAGAGCTGGTCTTCATCGACCACCGCCTGGATGGTCTTGCTCATGGAGTCGGCGAAGACCTTCGCCACCCGCGCGGGCGCCAGCGCCAAGCGGGCAAACCGCTCGGGATCGGGCGACCAGGGCACGATGTCGATGCGTTCGCCACCAAGCTCGTTGACCACCGCCTGCACCCGCGATCCCTTGAGGCCGACGCAGGCGCCGACCGGGTCGATCGCGTCATCACGGGAGATGACCGCGACCTTGGTCCGGCTTCCCACTTCGCGCGCGATGGCCTTGATGTCGACGATGCCCTGCTGGATCTCCGGCACTTCCAACTCGAACAGCGCCGTGACGAACAATGGATCGCCGCGCGACAGGATGAGCCGCGGGCCTTTGGGCGTCTCCTCGAGCTTCTTCAACACCGCCCGAATCGTGTCACCCTGATGAAACCGCTCGCGGTGGTTCTGCTCGCGATAGGGGATGATGGCCTCGGCTTCGCGGAACTGGTTGAGCATGATGACCAGCTTGCCGCGCTCGATCTGCTGGATTTCGCCCGAGAGCAGCCGACCGACCTTATCGCCAAATTCCTCCCGGATTCGCGCCCGCTCACCCTCGCGGACCCGCTGGATGATGCGTTGCTTGGCGGCCTGCACCGCGAGGCGGCCGAAGGTCTGGAACGGGACCTCCTCCTCGAGCACATCGCCCGGCTCGAATTCCGGGTCGGTGTAGCGCGCTTCGTCCAGCGGCACCTGCCAGGCCGGGTCCTCGACCACCTCTACGACCTGGCGCAGGCGGAGGACTTGGATCGTGCCCTGAAGTTCGTCGACGTTGAGCTCGAACTTGACCGTGGGACCGTAGGCCCGCACCAGCGCGGCCTGAATCCCATCCCTGAGAAGATCCAACAGCTCGCCCCGCTCCAATCGCTTGGTCGTGGTGAGTTCCCGAAAAGCTGCCAGCATTTCCGCCGAGCCTGTCATGTCATTGCTCCCACTACCGTTTCGTAATCGAATCCCAATCCACCACCAGGGTCGCCTCGCGAATATCCGCGAAGGCCACCGTCACTTCGGTCCCATCAGCCAGTCCGAGGACGACATGGTCGTCGTCCGGCAGGTCCACGATCGTCGCCGTCGGGCGGCCCGTGAGGCCGCCGGCCGTGAGCCGAACCTGCCGCCCGCGGAACCGGCGCCAGTGCTCGGGCCAGCGGACCGGCCGCTCAATGCCCGGGGACGAGACCTCCAGGACATACCGCGGTCCGATCGGCTGTTCGCCATCGAGCCAGGCTTCGAGGGCTCGACTGATCGTGCCGCACTCTGCGATCGTGATCCCGTGACCGGGGCTACTGCCGGCGCGGTCGACCCGGAGCCTGAGCACCGGCCGCTCGGCCGTCCCGCGGTGCTCCAGATCCACGAGCTCGTACCCCAACTGCGCGACCTGGAGACGAATCGGTTCGAGTAGCGTGTGTTGCCGCATACCGGCTGGTGGCCACGATGAAAAAAAATGTGGGGGAATTCCCCCACATCCGATCCAGCACCCTGCCCCGCATCCCCGTGCGATCGGGACAAAGCTAGCGCGCCGTCCCCACGGAGTCAACGAGCCACGAGCCGCCACTCGGGCATTGCGATCGATGTCGCTGCGCCGGCCGCCGCCGAGCCGACACGTGGCGCGGGCCTCGAATCAGCCGACCAAGCCCCTCACGTCGTCATGCCTACCAATCCATACCAATCCCGCCCGGCTGGGTATCGGCGTCTCGGGCATCGTTCAGCGCCTTGATGGCGAGGGAACAGCTCTCACACTGGCGGCCCAGCACGGTGCACGGAACACCGTCCGCCTGCGCCTCGGCACAGGGTGGGACGCCTTTCTCCTGCCAGAAGCGGAGTACCTCTCGAAACACGTCGGCCCTGTCAGCCACGGCGCCTCCCGCGAGTTGAGACCTGAAGGCCAGGCCGGCCACCATGCCGGAACTTGGAGCCGGGCGGGTAACAAATCCCAAAAGTGGAGATGAAAGGTTCTTTATCGCGCCCGGCTGGCAACCGCTCCCTTCGGGCGAACCGGCTACCCGCCGCTGGTAGCTGGAAAACCGAGGTACGCCACCATCCGACCATCCCGGCCACGGGAGGCGCGGTGGCTGTAGAACCCGGGGCGGTCATGGGCGGAGCACCACTCCGACAGCGACACCTCACCAAGGCCCAGGCTCAGCGCCCGGTGTGCCAGCCGCTCCCGCAGGTCGATCTGCCACGGCCCGGGCCCGTCACCCCGCAGGCCGAAGGCCTGAAGCACCTCAGAACCTACTTCATAGCAATTACTACAAATGCCTACGCCACAGTGCATTATGATGTCTGACGGTCGGACCCCTACGTACTCGATCAGCCGCTCCACACCCTGATCGAGAATCCCAGCGCTGGCGCCGCGCCATCCGGCGTGGAGCAAGGCCACGCCTCGCTTTGCTGGGGCCACCAGGTAGACCGGGATGCAGTCGGCCACGGTCACACTGAGCAGGATTCCGGCGGTCATGGTCGCGAGCCCGTCGGTGCGGTCGAGCTGGACCCATCCCTCGTCGCTTTCGCACCAGCGCACGGTGGTCTCGTGCACCTGGCGTCCCAGGATCAGGGCATGGAACCCGGGCACACTTTCCCGGAGCGCCTGCCACCGGCCCATGACTTGGCTAATCGGCGCGTCGCCGGACAGGGAAAGGTCGAACCCCCGCCCGCCACCCGTTCCCCGCCCCGTGATGCCGGCGATGACGCCGTAGCGTTGCCGCCAATTCG
>DATHRW010000225.1:0-8426 GCA_035464955.1 Gemmatimonadales bacterium | reverse complement strand
CTGCGCGACGCGGACGGCTGGGCCGGGATCGAGGGCAGTCCAGCCAATCGGAGGGCGCTGATCGCCAAGGCCCAAGCATACAGTGAGAAGCTCCCACTCAGATTCCGGCTCCTGGTCCAATACTATCAGGCCTACGAGAATGGCCTGCTCGGCCGGGCGCGCGAGATCGCCGGGCAGATGATCGCACGCGATTCGAGCGACGTCGAGGCATGGTACCAGCTGGGCGAGGCCCACTACCACCACGACGCCAGCGTCTTTCCGCATGCCGACTCGCTGGGAGACCTGGGGAAGGCGCTTTTCGCCTTTCAGCACACTCTCGGACTCGACTCGGGATACACGGTCGCCTATCGCCACATTCTCGATGTCCTCGGGAACTGCGCGGCCGATGCACCGTGGATCTGCCTCCGTGACTCCACGGTGTATGCGGAACCGGAGCAGCTCGTCGGGCGATTCGGTCGGGATGCTATCGCCCGGATGCGGCGGCAGGCGCTCGATGACAGGCTAACCGCAGCGTACGGGTGGGTGGCGGCCGTGCCGTCCTCGACGAGTGCTCGCACCCAGCTCGTCCGTCTCCTGATGTCCGAACAACGTTATGCCGAGGCCGAGGGCCAAATTGACGGGCTCCAAGCGGCCGGCCAGGAGCTGGCCGCCGAGGCGCTCCGCGGCCACCTCGACTATCTCAGGGGGGACTACGTAAGCGCAGGTGCCAAGATGCGCAGCGTCCTCGACCGGCGCCCCACGGCGCTGCGCGAACTCTTGGCCGGCGGCGTGGTGGATCCCGAGGACTTGCTGTTGCCCCTGATGGGTGCCGGCCTGCGGGACAGGGCCATGGCCATGAGCGAGGAGCTATTCGCCTTGGTGCCGGGTGACTCGATCCAAGGCCCGGGCAATCGAGTCTACCCCAAGCCGCTCATGCTGCAGGCTCTCCAACTCAGCAGCCTCGCCTCGGTCGGCGGGCATCCCGGAACGGCGCGGGTCGCCTTGGCATTCATGGACAGCCTGACAGCGCACTATCCCCCTGACACCGCCGAATTCGATCCTCGGCTGGCCCAGTCGGGAGCGGCATTGCTGGCGGCATACTTGGTCGACAGAGACACGACGCTGCTCACGCGTTACCTGAGACTCGTCGACACAACACGCTCTCGAACCTGGCGCCCCATGGCGGCTCATCTGATACTCGAGCGTGGCGACACGGCGGCGGCACTCAACCGGTACGACCAAAATTTCGTCCAGCGGGACAGCACCGAGCTGGTGGGGGAATTCGGGTGCGCCCGCCTGTTCGCATGGGCCGATCTTCAGGCCCGCGTGGGGAACGCGAAAGCGTCGGTAGATGCCTACGCGCTGTTCGACACCGAGGCGTCCCGTATCAAGTGTCCTGCTCTCCATGTGCGCTCATGGGCCGAACGGGGAGCCCTCTACCAGCAGCTCGGCGACAGCGCCAAGGCGATCGAGAACTACGATCGGTTCATCCGCGCCTGGGCCAATGCCGACGCGATCCTGCAACCCCAGGTCGACCGTGCCCGGAAGGCCGTGGCCGCGCTCAGGGGGGAGACTGCGCCGGTGGAAGGACGGTAAGGCGGGAAGACGGCAAGACGGTGCGGTAGAAAGCCAACACGTCGTTCAAGCCGAATCTCTGTCCGGGCTGTACCTACTCCCTACTCCCTACTCCCTCCTAGCCAGCCACCCACCAGTCCTCCATCTTGTCCCTCATGTCGGATCCGAACGACCGCTCGCTCGACCCCCAGCAGACCTTCGACCCGCGCGGTCCATTGACACCGGGCACGTCCCAGACACTCCCCGAAGAGTTGCTGCAACTCTCCGTATCGCGCATTCGGGTCGTGAGCGGCCTGTTCTTGATACTCGTGCTGGTGAGCTGGAGCCTGTCGATCGGCCTCCGCGGAAAAGTCGCCGAGGAGTTTGGGAGCGTGGCCCAATGGGGGCCGCCCACGTTCATGGTGGGAAGCTCCGCCCTGGTGTTCGGACTTACCTATCTCCGGCGATTCCGTGCCTCTACCCTGCTTTCCATCGGCTGGGCCTATCACGTCGCGGTCAGCTTCAGTTGGTCGTTCAGCCAGTTCTTGGGTGTGTTTGACTGGATACCTCCGGAACAGATCAATGTCGATCAGTTCGGCATGTCGGGCGTCGGCATTTGGATGGTGGTCTTTGCGGTGTTGGTGCCGGCACGACCACGGCTCGTACTGCTTGCGCTCCTCGGCTCGGCGGCCGCGGTGCCGGGGACGTATCTCCTCGTTTTGGCGACGGTGCACATGGAGCCGGTCTCCGTCACCAATTTCTTCTTGGTGTTGATCCTCCCTTACCTCCTCGTCGGGATCAACTCATACGTAGCCTCCCGCACGCTCTACCGACTCCGCATCGACGCAATCAGGGCCAAGCAGCTCGGTGCGTATCGTCTTGATACGCTATTGGGGCGCGGCGGCATGGGCGACGTGTGGCGCGGAACGCACCGTCTGCTCGCCCGGCCGGCTGCCATCAAACTCATCGCCCGTGACACCCTCACGTCAGATCCCGGCCGCGCGAAGGCCGCGATCGAACGGTTTGAGCGGGAGGCACGGGCGACGGCAAACTTGCGTTCTCCGCACACCGTCGAGCTCTACGACTATGGTGTGGCGCAGGACGGAACTCTGTATTACGTCATGGAATTGCTCGATGGGATCGATCTCCAGCGTCTGGTGGAGCGGGCGGGGCCGCTTCCGCCTGAGCGGGCAATCCACGTCTTGGCTCAGGCCTCGGCATCACTGGCCGAGGCACATCACCAAGGCCTGGTGCATCGAGATATCAAGCCAGCCAACATCTATCTCTGTCGGCTCGGCTTGGAATGCGATTTCGTCAAGGTGCTGGATTTTGGTCTCGTGAAGCGCCTCGCGCCCATCGAGCGCAAAGCCGCGGGGGGCGAATTGACGCAGGCTGATATGGTTCCCGGAACACCGTCCTATGTTGCGCCGGAAATGATCCGCGGGGATGCCGTGGATGGCCGGGCCGACATCTACGGGCTCGGGTGCGTGGCCTACTGGTTGCTCACGGGACGCCTGGTGTTCGAGGAACCGACTGCGCTCGCTACACTTGCCGCCCATGCCAGTAAGGAGCCCGTCCCTCCGAGCACACGCGCCAGCACCACAATCCCACCGGCGCTGGACCAGCTGGTCCTCGACTGTCTCGTCAAAGACCCTGAGGGCCGGATTCAAACCGCGGATGAGATGATCGAGCGACTGCGCGGGATCGGATTGGCCGACCCGTGGACCCGGGAGCGGGCACAACGGTGGTGGGAGGGCTTCGACTAGCGGTGAACTGTGCCACCGCCTGGTAGCTCGGCGATCCGCACCTCGTCACCCCACCCTGCTCGCTCCCTGCTCCCTACTCCCACTCCTCACTCCTCACTCCTTACCCACTCCTCCGTCGCGCCCTCCTTTCCGGCGCTCGAACAGATCTTGCCACCCATGCGCAATGGCCTTTGCTGATCCCAGCCCTACCGCCATGGCGAACGCCACCCCAACAGCGCCGAACGCGATGAGAAACCCGGCGAGGACAATCTCTCGTGCGAACCCGAGCTGCCAGAGCGCGAGCGCGGTGACGATGGACAGGAGCACACCTTTCAGGATCTTCGCGATGAGCCGCGCGTGCGCCACTTCTTCGTCTTCGAGGACGCGCTCCAGACGGTCCGCGAGGAGGCTCGAGACGAACACACCGATACCGACAATCAGCGCGACGAGACCGAGGTTGGGGAGGAGCACCACCAATTGCTCGATGGCATTGGAGAGCACCGTCAATCCCATAATCTGCAAGGCGTTGTCGAGGAAGAGCAACACGACGAGCAGCATGACGACATTGCCGATCAATTCATACAACGCCGCCCGCACGTCGCCCTTGGCGAAGGCCGCCCGCCAGCCGAGTTTCGCTCCAAGCCGGTCGAGCCTGCCCCAGATGAGGACGCGAACCACGGCGCGCTTGACCAGCCACCCAACCCCTAGGCCAAGTGCGATGACCAAGAGTCCTGCCGCGAGCGTCGGAAGGTAGTTAGACACTCCCTGCAGGAAATCCGACACCGGGCTCTGAGCTTGAGGCTGCACCTGTACCTGCATCGCTACCTACTCCTTCCAAAGAAGAGCTGCTCGAACTTGCGAACCCGATGCTCCGCTACGTTGCGGACAACCACGATAGGGGCCTTCTTTGATTGGGCGATCTGTGCCGGTACCGTCTCGCCCAGGATGGCCTGCAGCGACTCCGCGGTGGGGGCGCCCATCATCACCAAGGTTCCCCGTTTGGTCGCTTGCTTGAGACCTCGGGCGACGTCACGCCGCCTGAGCACCTCGAGGCGTTCCTCGAAGCCCGCTGCCGCCAAAGTCGCTTGGGCGTCTGACACCTGCTTGTCCGCCTCTGCGGCGCTGAGGTGTCGTTCGACAATGGTCACGGCCCGGATCGGGGCGCCAAACTGCTCGCCAAAGACCGGGGCGAGCTTGGCCGCCAACCGGGAAGTGGGACCCGTGGTCACCGGTAATAGGATCTCCGATATGCCCTCTGGGCGGACCGTGCCGTAGACCACGCCCACCTGGCAGGGGGCGTCCTGCAATACTCGATCGACTGCCGTTGCCACGATCCGTTCGAAGATCGATTGGGTGTCCGGCTGCCCCATGACGAGGAAATTGCATTTCTCTACCCGAGCCGTGTCCACGATGCCTTGGCTCACTCGGTGCGAGACCGTCACGACCGGTCGCGCCACAATGCCGCGGGACTCGGCAAACTGCACCGCCCGCTGTAACATCGCCTCGAGTTTTCGAGCCGCGCGACGACCGGAGAGCAGGCTTAGCCCCTCGGGCACCTCGGCCACGGACAGGATCACGATCTCTCCCCCGTGACGCTTCGCGATGGCGATCCCAACTTCCATCAGGGATTCCAGCGTGCGAGGCGTCGAGAGCGCAACCAGCACGCTGTATTCGTGCCGCTCGATCCGCTCCATCCACACGGTCCGCTCGACGAAGGCCTTCTCACGCTTTCGACTGTACTGGGTATACACAATTCCACCAGCGACGATCCATCCTCCCACCGCGAGCAATGCCATCGGATAGCGAATGAACAGGAAGATCGTCAGGAACAGCATCGTCCCGACGGCCAAGAGCGGCACAAACGGCACGAACGGGACTTTGAATCCGCGGTCCAGGTCCGGCCGAGTCTTCCGGAGCTTGATGAGTGCCAGGTTCACCAAGACAAAGAGCAAGAGAAACATGACGTCGGCCGCAGCCGCCACTTCTTCGATCGGTAGGGCAACGGCCATGAACATGATGAGCGCCGCCGAGAAGAGAATGGCGACATACGGCGTGGCCCGCCGGCCATGGATGTGGCCGAGGATCGGTGGGAGGTTGGCGTCGCGAGCCATGGCAAAGGCAACTCGGGACGACGAGAAGATGGTCGCGTTGAGCGCCGACAAGGTGGAGAGGAGGCCGCCGACGAGAATGAGAATACCCCCACCCACCAGGAACTGGTCCGCTGCCCGTACCAGGGCTATTTCACCTTCCTGGCCGAGGTAATCCGTGACCGCCATGCCCGCGGGGGCTTGCACCCCCCCGACGGCGACAAAGGCGACCAACAAATAGATCGGGACGACAATCAACAGGGAGAGGAAGACGGCGCGAGGGATGTTTCGCCTCGGGTTCTTCACCTCTTCGCTGGTTTGGGCGATGATCTCGTAGCCCTCGAACGCGATGAACGTGAGACCCATGGCCGCGACCACGCCGCCCCAGCCCTCAGAAAGGAACGGCGTGAAAGCGATCTCGACGCCGCCCTGCTTGGCCATCACCAACAGGCCGGCGATGATGAAGGCCAGGATGATGAGAACCTTGCCGACTGTCACGACATTGCCGGCTTTGCCCGCTTCCGACGCGCCCCGGTAGTTGATGTACGAGAACAGCATCACGGTCAGAATGGCGAGCCATTTCTCGATCGACATGAAGCCCACGGAAATATCCGGGGCCCCCACGGCATCGAGCACCAACTTGAAGTAGGCGCCGAATCCCAGCGCGTAGAGCGAGCATGCGACGGCCTGGGCAAACCAGGACATCCACCCACTCAGGAATCCGCTAGGGTCCGGAAGGGCCGTCTTCACCCAGGTGTACCCGCCGCCGGCGCTGTGATAGGAACTTCCCAGCTCGGCGTACGCCATGGCGGTCAACAGGGCCACGAACCCATTCAATCCGAAGACGAGGAGCAAGGCAGGGCCCGCTACGCCCGCCGCGATACCGGTCAGCACAAAGATGCCGGCACCGATCATGGCCCCGACACCGATCATCGTGATGTCGAGGAGGCGCATCTCACGGCTGAGACGGACTTCAATGGCCACGGGCAGTCCCTTGTGATGGTTGAGGCCTTGGGTACGCCTAAACACCCCCGTCACCGTGCCAAACCCCGCGCCTCCCAGCCCAACAATCGCACGTCACAGCCCGAATCGCACCCGAAAACAGCTCGAAATTCTCAGAAAAATTGTGCTGTCGAACCAATAGCCGCTTGGACCCGAACCCCAGAAATACTCTGTTGGCGGCCTGAAATCGGACTTCACGCCATGCCCAGCCTGCTCCAGCGAGGCTTCGGTTGACCGACGGTGATTCGACCACGATCACCGGATTTCTGGGCCAAATCGCACGCTATTGACCGAACCGGACCCGAAAAGATGTAAAGAACGGCGACCTGCGGACGACAGGGCCCATGCCTGTATCTGATTGGACGCATATAGGCCACTGCATCCGACCGAGTTCATGCCGGATCGCGATCCGCGCCACGTCCGACGGCCACGGTGATGGCCCCCCCGGTTGGTGGGCCGTAGGCCTCGAGCCGTGGCGCGGCACCGTTGGGTCGCGCCGTCACCACCAGCGAGGCGAGGGGTGAGCGCCTGAAGCCGGCGATTTCCCTCAGCCTCACGTGCGGGTCACCGTCTGGATGAGTGGTGTAGCTGGCCAAGACCATGAGCACAAGACCCCGGGCCTTCCGAAGCGCCCGGCGATAGTCGGCGCTGGTGAGGACAGAAGAATACTGTCCGCCGCCACTGTCGGTGCCCGGGCGTACGGCGCACAGCGCCCGAGCGGACAGGACCACACCGCTCGAATTCCCCAACAGGAACCCCGCGGCGCGGCGCGGCGCAGCACTCCGCATCTCCTGATCGAGTGAGGCGACGACGCTCGCGTCAATCAGAAGTTCGACCGGCGTGGTGGAGACACGAAGAGCCATTGTGGAATTGACCGCCTGGGTTCAGAGCATGTGAGGGCTCCAGCCGCCTGACCTCCCATCTTCCCGATTGCCTACTCCCTACGCCCTACCCCCTCCAACACCAGATTGAACACCGACGAGTCGATCTCGATGAGGGACCGGAGTTCCTCCCGGAGCGCGATCGATACCCGATCGCCGTGACGGGCCAGCCGCCGAAGGAGCCGCTTGAGGTGCTGGACCTCGGACTCCTGCAGGGCATCGATTCGAAGCGTTATGGACGCCGTGGTGCGTTTCAACACCGCCTCGAGGTGGCGACCCGCCTGGTCGAAGAAGCCCCGGTCGAGCCAGCCTTTCACGTGAATCGACAGATTGGCGGCTCGGTGTCGGACCTCGTCCAGCGACACTTCCACCGCTCCCAGCTGAACCTGGCGCTGGAAGGTACGCTGGATCGACTCGAGATAGGCCCGGGCCCGCTCGCTGACTCGTCCCACTTCCGGATTCAGATGCCGGTCCACGTAGTCCCGCATCGAGAGGCCGACGACCCAATCCTCGATCACGAGCGGCAGTAGGCGCGGGCGCAGGTACGGCAGGGATCGCACGAAATGAACGATCCGCGAGACGCCGCCTGCCAGCACCCCGTGGATCACGATACGCTGGAGCTTGGCCAACCGATCGCGCATCGGCTCGACGCTGCCCCCCGCCGGCCGGGTGAGGTGGCGCACCTTGTTTCTGATCCGGGTTGCAATCCCGCGGTTGCTGAGCAGCCGCCCGTACAGCATCCGATACGCCTCGATCATCTCGGCATATGCCATTCGCTTCGGGATGACGTTGGTGCTGAGCTTGGTGTTGTCGGAGTCGTTCGCGTCCTGAATGAGCCGCCCCTCCCGCTCCAGCCGCTCGTAGAGCGGCGTCTTGGGCGCAGCGGTGAGGAGCCCTATCATGGCCGCCTGGATACCGGACTCGGTGATGAACTCGAATTGCTTATCGAACGTCTCGAGCGTGTCATGATCGAAACCCACGATGAACCCGCCGAGCACGTCGAGGCCAGCAGCGTAGACCCGTTGCACCGCAGGCAGGATCTCCTGCCGCGTGTTCTGATACTTCTTGGTCTCCTTCAAGCTTTCCATATCGGGCGATTCGATGCCAATGAACACCCACTTGAAGTTCGCCCGCCGGAATAACGCGAGCAGCTCGTCGTCCTGAGCCATGTTGAGCGA
>DATHRW010000224.1:0-17446 GCA_035464955.1 Gemmatimonadales bacterium | reverse complement strand
GGAGTTGGGAGTCGTTTCGGGCCCTTAGCTCAGTTGGTTAGAGCAGCGGACTCATAATCCGTCGGTCGCAGGTTCAAGTCCTGCAGGGCCCACTCAAGCGGGGGCGAATGCCTCCGCTTTTTTTGTGGGCCACTGCAGGCCTCGGTCCTCGCGGCTGGACGGCGCATCGGATCAAGTCCCAACGGTAGGGAGTAGTGGGTAGGAGTGTGGGAGGGTAGGGGTCGCCAAAGCGACCGACCTTTCGACTTACCGACTTACCGACTTGCCCCGCCTTGGTCCTCGGGGTTCGTGCTGTTCGGGTTCGGAATGTTCAACGGCTTAATTCTGGTAGGGATTCACCGGCGTAGTCCTCGCAATTCTTGAAGATTCGTTCTCAGGAATCTCAGGATCACCCTCGAACGCGTGCACGTCGCAGCTGAGCAGGCCACCCACCCCTCACGGACCCCTCACGGAACGCTCACGCACGAAACGTATGGTGGCGACGTCTCGCTGATGGTGTGCCGCGAGAGCACGGCGCCGCGGAAGGCATCCGCAACCAGCAGCAGTCAGGGTGGCCCACCGACAAGTTCCATGCCATTCACAAGGAGGGATTATGTATCTCATTCGCATCGCAGCGTGCGCGCTCGTCGTGGGCGCGCTGGTCGTCGCCTGCGCCGAGCCGACGCCGACCGACCCGGCGGAAACGACCAGTGTGGCCGGACCGTCCTTCAACTGGATGAACAATCCAGATAACGGCAACTTCAAGATTTACCGGGACGCCTTCGACTGGATAAATTGCTGGTCAGACGCGGAGAACGGTCTGCGAGTCTGCCAGGGTACGGTCCCCCTCGGCGGTGGTTCCGAACCCGATTGCGGCTTGCAGCAGGATGAGGCCCCCGCGTCCTACCAGGATGTCGGGTTCTACGTCGGGGAGGTTCCCGAAAGCTGGCTCCATGCGCTCATGCAGGGAGACGCCTATATCACCATTCGTGACGAGAACACGGCTGGAGACTGCTTCGGTGACGCCCTTGTCGCCCAGGGTTGGGGAAGGATGTCGAGCAACGACAACGACGTGTTCGGTACGGGTGATGGGGCGAACGCGAACACCTGGAGATACCGCGGACACGGCGTGCTGACGGCGATCGACGGGAGCCAGGTCATGTACAACGGACACTGGCAGATCGTTTGCTGGACCACGGGGGCATGCGAGCTCCTATCCTCGAAGGTCGATTTGCACTGAGCGAAGGAATCACAACCCAGCACCAGAAATGAGAGCGCCCGGTTCAGGCCGGGCGCTTCGCCTGGAGACGGAACAGCCCCGAGCGTCACGCGACGTTCGGGGCTCTGTCTTTGTCCCGACACCCCGACTCGGGGTGTGTGCGTGTAGATGCTGCCCGTGTCACGGTCAATAATCTCACTGGGGAACAAACTGGGGAACGCTCCCGTCGGTTGGCGTAGGTTGAGGGGAGTTCCCGTGTAGACACAGGGGCGTCCAGGTGCGGTCCCGTCGGTTCGCGTTGCCTACTTGAGCGGATTCACAATCCGTCGGTCGCAGGTTCAAGTCCTGCAGGACCCACTCAAGCGGGGGCGAATGCCTCCGCTTCTTTTCGTGGGCCACTGGAGGCCTTAGTCCTCGCGGCTCGTGCCCCTTGTGGGATTCTGTTTAGGTCCGTAGCGTAGAGAGCACTGCCCCAAGTCGAAGCCGCGGGCCAGTTTAGAGTGCTCAGCAGCCCTCGCGTGTATCGCTGGGCACGATGAGGTCGCGTAAAGGAGACAGAGATGGGCGCTTACTTCATTCTCACGCAGACCGTCACGGACCAAACCGCATATTCGGAAGAGTACGTTCCCGGCGTTCTGCCCTTTCTGGCGAAGTACGGCGCGGAGGTACTGGTGGCTGCCTTCGAGACAGAGGCCCTCCAAGGAGAGCCTGCTGACGGTGTCGTGGTTCTGAGGTTCCCGTCGGAGCAGGCCGTTAGCGACTTCGTGAACGATCCTGACTACCGCCCTCTGAAGGAACTCCGTCTTCGCATCACGACGAACGCGAACGCCGTGTTGGCTCCCGAGTTCGAGTGGCCCGAGAGCCAGGAGTAAGGGTTTACACGCATCCAGGCAGTCACTGGGGAGCACACTGGGGACACTCCCCGTCGGTTTGTGTAGGCTCAGGGGACTTCC
Organism: Gemmatimonadales bacterium; assembly: GCA_035464955.1. Lineage (GTDB taxonomy): Bacteria > Gemmatimonadota > Gemmatimonadetes > Gemmatimonadales > GWC2-71-9 > JABDII01. The sequence continues at coordinate 15,295 of DATHRW010000224.1, read as the reverse complement.
CGTGTAGGTAGAGGTGCGTTCAGGTGCACTCCGTCGGTACGCGTAGGCTCGCGTTGCCTATTTGCGCGGACTCATAACATTGACAGGAAATCAGAATGCCTGAAGGGTACGATCGCCAGGAATTCTTTGAGACCTATTTTGCTAAAGCCTCAGAGAAGCCTCTTTTCATAGAATCGTTTTCCAAACATTTTGAAACGCAGGCAGGTAGCCTTTCAATTCTGGATTTGGGATGCCACGACGGCACACTCCTGCTGAGGCTGCTGGACAAAATCAAAACGCGTCTACCAGGCGAGGTAAGAGTCGTAGGGGTTGATCCCAGCGAACCGTCAGTTAGAAAGTTCGAGACTAAGCAGCTACCAGACGGTGTTTCGCTCGAATGTCATACGCTCACTGGGGAGGACTTCCTCTCACGAGACGAGCGTCAATTTACCTGGATAATTGCCTCTCATTGCCTCTACTGGACGGAAGATCTCGAGAGAACACTAAGATCTATTTCAGAAAGGTCGGACAAGGCAGTTGTGGTATTTCGAGGCGGCAGAGGAATATTTGAGATTCAATCCCAGTTTAAAGATCTCCTAGGAAATCCAAACGAAAAACTCTACACAGCTGACGATATCTCCCGGTCCTTTGATGCGCTGGGTATCCAATACTCAAAGGAAGTCCATCAAACATCTATAGAGATACCTAAACCGGACAGCCAGGAATTTCGATGGATTGTGTCATTCTTTCTTCAAACCAGCGAAAAGAGGATTAACTCAGAAGAATGGACCCGAATTGAGACATTTCTAGACTCTTATGGAGGAGAAGTTAGGCACGACGTTGCCTTCTTTTGGCTCAAGAAATAGGGCTGCTCACCCTCCTGACCGACGCGCCCGATTCAACCGGCCAAGCCGGCTACAGCGTCGTGCGGGTCGCGCTGGACGATGGACGCGAGGTGGGACGTATCTGGTTCGAGGAACGATCACCTACGTTCAGGCCGGACCCGGCGCGCGACCAGCTGCTCTTCCAGGAGAATGACAAGACGCTTGTGGCGCTTCGATTCCCGGGCGAAGCCGGCACCTGACGGCGTCGACTGCCCGAGCTGATGGCTTGGAGCGGGGGTGCGTGTAGTTGCTGCCGTTGCCACCCTCCAAACTCTCACAGGGGAACAAACTGGGGAACGCACCCGTCGGTTGGCGTAGGGTCAGGGGACTTCCCGTGTAGGGGAGGGCGTTCTCCCATCGGTTCGGGTGCGCTCGCGTTGCCTACCGACGCGGACTCATAATCCGTCGATCGCAGGTTCGAATCATGCAGGGCCTACGAAAGGCAGGGTGCTACCTCGCCTTTCGTAGGCCCTGAAGCTTTGGTCCTCGCGGCTGGACGCCGCATCGGGTCAAGTCCTCCAGGGTCCACTGAGACAGCATGTTGAGGTCGGCTTTCCCACGCTATGACCTATTCCTTCTGAACGATTCTTGTAGGGATTCGGGACATCGCTACCTGGTGATATCTGAAGATTCTTTCCCACCGATCTCACGATCCTTTTCGTACCCGAATGGTATACGGGGGGCTGAGTTCAGCACCCATCGCCGCTGGCCCGGGCGATCCCGCCGCTGGTCTGACGCCGCCTTCTTGACGCCCTCCACTCCGAGACCGCCCAACCCGCTTCGCGGTGATCAGTCTCCAGGGCGATCGTCTCAGATGGCCTGGTGCAGCGGACGGTCCCAACAGCATGCCATTCAAGAGGAGGAACAGCCAATGTCCGGAAGAATCATGCAGCTCAACTTCAAGCTCAGTATCTCAGGATCCGAGTATGAACAAGCGGTATCTCCCCTTGCCAGCCAGTTTGCGGCTGCTCCAGGGCTACGTTGGAAGATCTGGATGATGAACGAAGCAGAGCATGAGGCAGGCGGGATCTACATGTTCGAAGATGAAGCCTCTGTGAAAGCCTTTCTCGCAGGACCGCTTGCAGCTCAGGTGACGGGTCACCCGGCACTCAGTGATTTCAGCGTAAAGCAGTTCGATGTGATGGGAGATCTATCTGCAGTCACCCGCGGCCCTGTTCAAACGGTTGCCTCGGCATAGCTGGCCTCCGCATGAGGAGGAGGCTGGCGGTGCGGAACCAGGGCATGCACCTAACGAGCTGACGTTCGCACGTAGTGGCCTGGACCGTTACGTGGCGCGCCACTGGAGATGGGGGTGTGTGTGTGGTCCTGATGCCCATATCCCTGTCAGGAATTTCACTGGGGAACTCACTGGGGAACGCTCCCGTCGGTTGACGTAGGTTCAGGGGTGCTCCCGTGCAGGCAAAGGTGCGTTCAGGTGCGGCGTCGTCGGTACGCGTAGGCTCGCGTTGTCTACCAGCGCGAACTCATAATCCGTCGTCGCCAGGTTCAAATCCTGCAGGGCCCACTCAAAGTAGGGTGTTATCTCGCCTTTCGCATGCCCTGCAGCTTCGGTCTTTGCGCCTGGGCGGTGCATCCGATCAAGTCCTGCAGGGCCCACTGAAGGCGGGGTGCTACCCCGCCTTTCGTTTGCATTGCACTCTGGTGGTTTGACCGGCTTCGGGAGGCTCGCATCAGCAGCCGAGGCCGTAGAACGTAATCCCTAATCTTGCGTTCCCCTTTCCGAACGGTAGGTTATGGGTTGGCGTGGGGATTTGAGACGACATGCGCGCTCGCACGCGTGATTCATCACAATGGTGAGACCTCTCTGCCTCGGTAAACCCAGGAGGATTAGATGTCCAGGTCAAGTCTTGCGGCGATGGCCGCAGTAGTAGCAGCATCATTCGCCATGGCCTGTGAGCAGGCCACAACCAGTCCACCCGACCAAGCCACTCTCCTCGAGACCATTTCTGCAGATGTGGCTGCCGGGGCTGTGATGAAAGGGGAGCTTGCCGCGTTGCGAAGGGCGACCGCGCCGTTCCACAACTTTGACAAGGCGGCCGCGGCGGGGTACGGCATTCAGCTCACACCCTGTGCCGAGCAACTGCCGGATGGTGCTCAGGGCTACCACTATGGGAACCCCGCTTTAATCGACGGCACGGTCAGCCTGCTGGAACCGGAGATATTGCAGTACGAGCCCCAGGCCGGCGGCCACCTCCGTCTCGTCGGGATCGAGTACATCGTCCCTCTAACAGAACCTCAACCGCCCCCCCTCCTCGGCCAGCAGTTTCATGCGAACCAGGCCGCCGGTCTCTGGGCCCTGCACGTGTGGGCCTGGCGACATAATCCTAGCGGTATGTTCGCGGACTGGAACCCGAAAGTGTCGTGCAAGCACGCCGGATGACTCAGGCTGGAGTTAGGCCCAGCTTTGCTGATAACGGGGGCGGTTTCTTCGGGGCCGCCCCTTGTCATCCTGACTTCGCCGTACCGCCCGAGCGTCCCAGCGGTCGTTCGGGGCCTTGGCTTCTTGCCCTGATGGCTTGGAGACGGGCGTGTGCGTATACCTACCGCCCGGGCCCCTGTCAGGATCTCACTGGGCAACACACTGGGGAGCGCATCCGTCGGTTCGTGTAGGCTCAGGGGACTTCCCGTGTAGGCACAGGGCGTTCATGTGCGCTCCCGTCGGCTCGGGTTCCCTACCAGCGTGGACTCATAATCCGTCGGTTGCAGGTTCAGCTTTGGTCCTCGCGGCTGGACGCCGTATCGGCTCATGTCCAAACTGGTTCTGCCTCTGGCAAACGAGTGGTGATTCTCACGAGTTTGCTACATTTTTTGCCAGTCCAATACGCGTGAAGCTGCCGACCGCTGCTCACACGCCAGGAGAACGAGCTGGGCCTGTATAGCAAGTACGTGCTCCCGAAACTGGTGCACTTCACGTGCGGCTTGAAGCCGAACATGCGCCAACGCGAGAAAGTGGTGCCACTTGCTCGAGGACGGGTGTTGGAGGTCGGCGTGGGTTCGGGTTTGAATTTCCCGTTCTACGACTCCGCGAGTGTGACGAAGGTCTGGGGCCTTGAGCCCGCCGCGGAAATGATTCACATGGCCGAAGAGGCGGCGCGTGCGGCGCCCTTCGAGGTGGAGTTCATCGGCTTACCGAGCGACGAGATTCCCCTTGAGGACCAGAGCGTGGACACCGTCCTTGTCACCTATACCTTGTGCACTATCCAGGACACGTTGCCAGCACTCCGCCAGATGTCGCGGGTACTCCGCCCGGGAGGTCAGCTCGTCTTCTGTGAGCACGGGGCAGCACCGGACGCGAGCGTCCGGCGGTGGCAGGATCGCCTGAATCCAGTATGGACTCGGCTCAGTGGCGGGTGTGAACTAAACCGGCCGATTCCGACTCTGATCGAGGTAGGTGGATTCCGCATCGCGGGGCTGGAGACCATGTACATCCCAGGGTGGCGCCCGGCGAGTTTCAACTACTGGGGCACGGCCACACCGCGGTGAGCGCGTTGTCAGAGAGCCGGCAGCCGAACAAGCTGTTGGAGCTGGCTGCACTTTCTCAGAGGTGGTATGGATTTGGCCGGGAGCGGGCAGGGCGCCCCAGCTGAACGGCGTCCTGTGTTTGGTGCGCACCATTTGAAAGTCCCGAGCGGCACGCGGCCTGCCGGGGCCTTTCCTTCTTGCCCTGAGTGTCCCCCTTTGGCAATCTCACTGGGGGACGCAGCCGTCGGCTCACGTAGGCTCAGGGGTCCTCCCGCGTAGGCAGAGGTGCGGTCCCGTTGGTTCGCGTGCGCTCGCGTTGCCTACCCGAGCGGACTCATAATCCGTCGGTCGCAGGTTCGAATCATGCAGGGCCTACTCAAGGCGGGGTGTTGTCTCGCCTTTCGCATGCCCTGCAGCTTCGGTCCTGGCGCCTGGGCGGCGCATCCGATCAAGTTCTACAGGGCCCATTGTAATGCAACGAGTTACGCACCCCAAGTCGGCAGTCTTCTTTCTTGTGATTGCCTCCGCGCAACCCGAGATCAAGACGTAGCCGCGCTCTTCTTGATGATGTACTCGAGCTCGGTGACTCCCGGCACACGACCTTGAAGTACGAGTTTGCCATCGATTCCCAGGGCCGGCGTCCGCAAGACTCCCGCCTCAGCTATGGCAACGAGATCTTCCACCTTTGTGACTTCGACTTCCAGATCCATGCTCGTCAGTGCGTCTCTCACCTGTTGTTCCAGCCGCCTACAGTTGGCGCAACCAGGCCCGTAGACATCGATCTTCATCGCTCCAGCTCCGTAAGGGTTGTGATGCGCTTCGTCCGTCTCTTCTTCGTCAGCCGAACAACGCGCCGTAGATCAATCCTGTGACAGTCGCCATGACTACCGTGAGCCCCACGAACACGAGCGTCTTCTTGGTCCCCATGATGCTCCGGATCACCAGCATGTTGGGCAGCGACAAAGCCGGTCCGGCCAATAGCAGCGCCAACGCTGGCCCCTTGCCCATGCCATTGCCGAGTAGTCCCTCGAGGATCGGCACCTCGGTGAGTGTGGCGAAATACATGAGCGCGCCGGCAACCGAGGCGAAGAGGTTCGCGAACAGCGAGTTGCCACCCACCGCTGCGCTGATCCACACTGCCGGGATCAATCCCTCCTCGCCTGGTCGACCCAGCAGCAATCCAGCCACCAACACTCCCACGAGCAGAAGCGGCAGGATCTGCTTCGCAAAGGTCCAGGACGATGAGAACCATTCCTGCATCTCGTCGTTGCCGCTGGTGGCGAGTGCCGAGAGGCCTACAACGCCCGTCGTGAATGGGACGGTGGGGTGGCTGGAGAAGCCGGCGCTCGTCCCGGCTACGGCCAACCCCGGGAGCAGTAGGCCGCGCCACGGCACGCCGTACCACGCGACCAGCACGAGGGCAAGAACCAGCGCAGCCGTTGCTGTGAGGACCCACTTGACAGCGTAGATCGTGTGCCAGATACCCGCCGACTCGGCAGGCGCGCCCCAATTGGCGAACACCAGGATCGCGATCATCGCGGCGAAGAACACGACAGTCTGCCACAGAGGCCGCCCCGCCGGCTCTTCCGGCAACCCGGACTGCGCCTCGGCCTTGGCCAGCTCCTCCGCACGGAACATCAGGTGCATGGCGATACCGATCGCCACAGCGAACAGCACCGCACCGACCGCGCGTGCCGTGCCTATTTCCACGCCAAGGACGCGGGCGGTAAGAATGATCGCCAGCACGTTGATCGCGGGGCCGGAGTAGAGGAAGGCCGCGGCCGGTCCGAGACCAGCACCGCGCTTGTAGATCCCCGCAAACAGTGGGAGGACCGTGCAGGAGCAGACCGCAAGGACGCTGCCTGAGACCGACGCGACGCCGTATGCCAGCACCTTGTGCGCTTTGGGGCCGAGGTACTTCATGACGGCGCCCTGGCTTATGAAGACGCCGATGGCCCCGGCGATGAAGAACGCAGGCACGAGGCAGAGCAGCACGTGCTCGCGGGCGTACCACCGGACCAAGGAGAGTGACTCTGTCACCGGCCCCGGCATGGGGATGCGGCTGGCAATCCATTCGACCGGCAAGTGATAGCTGGCCAGAAACCCGCCCACCAGCAGGATCGCCGCCTTCCACTCGACCCGCCAGAACCCCATCGGTGCTTTCCTCCCGTCACTAAATGGCGGCAAGTCGCTGCTGGGCGTCAGCTTGGAGCACTCCCTCGACGCATGAGTACCAGTTGGCCACGCACGGCACGCGGAGCGAGTAGAACACCTGGTTCCCCCGCTTGTCGTTGTCGACGATCCCGGCGTCCCTGAGCACCAACAGATGCTTCGACACGGTTGAGACGTCCGCTCCGATCATGGCGGTCAGCTCACAGACGCACTCCTCACGGTTGGCGAGTCGATCGATGATGAACAGACGGGTGGGGTGAGCGAGGGCTTTCATCACCTTGGCTCGAGCCTCATATCGTGCCTGCGTCGCGTTGTCCATCTGGGACCCTAATGTTGGTGGTTTGGCAAAATAGCCAAATATATGGCATGGGGCAAGTGAGAAGGGAGTGGGGGTCGCCAAAGCGACCGACCCTTCGACTTACCGACCTCTCGTCACTTGCTCAGGTCGTCCTGCGATGCACGTCCCGCGGTGAGCAAGCGTTCTGCGAAGTCGACGCGTTCCTGGAGCTCGGCCAACTGTGCGCGGGTTTCGTTCAGTTCGTCACGCAGCGCATCGACCTCCGGCCCCAACTCCGGATCGCCGCCTCGCATCTCCAGCTCCTTCTTCTTGATCTTGAACCAAAGGATCACACTCAGGGCCCCGACCGGCCCCAAGACGCCAAAAATGACGCTGATGATCTGCACTTCTAACGGCACGATGATACCTCCTTCTCAAACTCTCGGAGGTGCAGTGGCAGGATACGCTGGTCGGGTCTCGTTCTTCGCCAACACCAAGATACACGACGTGAAGGACCATAGGCCAGGAAGACGACTGCCATAGGTGCTGCTCATCAATAGCCGCTGATCCCACCCTATTCTCCCGGTAAGCCCGACCGGGGTGCGTGCTGACGGTTAGAACGGAGGGAGCAGTAAGTGGGAGTGCGGGATGGTGGGCGTCGTGAGGCGACCTGCCACTGACCTGGTAGCCGATCAGCCAACCACGCTGCGTCATTAGAGTGACAGTCGACGCGTCTCGGCTGTCGCCGCGGATTGGCGAATTGTGCTGGCAAGAAGGCATTGCGGGCGGCGCCCAGGCAAGTGTAATTGAAGTGACTCAAGGTGTGTTCGGAGGCGAGACACGAACGGATGGACACTTTGCAATCTTCAGATCCGATTCCGGCCATCGCCCATCTCGTCGGCGCGCGGCGCGGAACCTCCGAGCGGCTGAGGGGGGCGGTGGTGTGGCTCGCGCTCAGCGATCAGAACGCGGTTGTCGCGACGTCCGACTCGATGCCTCCATCCTACGCCGCCGAACTCGTTCGCCGCGGTCAGAGCTACGAGCTTGCGGCTGCACAGGGGCAGGAGATCTGGGTGAACGGAGAGCGCACCGACCATCTGGTCCTCGCGTCGGGCGATGTCATCGAGATCGGGAAGGGCGGGCCGGTCATCCGGTTCCGGCTGTATCCGGCCGAGAGCGGCGCCGTGAAATCGGTGGCCGAGGTGTTCAGCGACTGCTGGGCCTGTGCGCGCCACGAGCCGGGAGGCGTGCTGCGCAGTGCTGCAGTCTTCCTCGCGGGCGTTCCCATGGAACTCGCCACCCAAACGTCCCGGACCTTCCGGCTCGGCATCCTCTCCGCCCTCCTCATCCTCATCGCGCTCACCGTCATGTTGGGCGGGCGGACCGTGCTGCTCGAGCGCCGGCTGGCGGAAGAGCGCGCCCAAGTGGCAGCGATCGCCGCATTACTCGAGAAGTCGCTTGACAACCCGGCGAGTGAAATTGAACTGGCCCGGATGCTGGCCGAGCTGCGCGACAGCATGACGTCCGCGACGGAGCGCCTCGGCGCTCTCGAAGAGCGCTCGGACGCGCCATCGCGCGTCATCGCCCGGGCCACACGTGCGACGGTGCTGCTGCTGGGTTCCTATGGCTTCGAGGATTCCGCCTCCGGGCAACCCCTCAGGATTACCGTGGCCCCCGGGGCACAGCCCATGATGGGGCCCGAGGGAGAAGTGCCGCTCACCGCGGAGGGACTCGGGCCGGTGTTCGAGGCGCGGTATACGGGCACGGGGTTCATGGCGAGCAACGACGGGTTGATCGTGACCAACCGGCACGTGGCCGTGCCCTGGGAGTTCGATGAGGCAGCCGCCGGAATCATCGCGCGGGGCTACACCCCCGTGATGCGACGATTCATTGCCTACATGCCAGGGGTCGCGAAACCGTTTCAGGTCCAGACCGTGCGGGTGAGTGACGAAGCGGACCTTGCGCTGCTTCGTGGCAGCGCCATCGCCGACTCGGTCATCGCCCTTTCCCTGAGCATCACTCCTGTGTACCCGGGACAGGAGGTCATCGTCCTGGGGTACCCGCTGGGCATTCGGGCCCTCATGGCGCGGACCGGCGCCACCTTCGTTCAACAGCTTCTCAGCGAGGGCGATGTCGACTTCTGGACCGCGGCGGAACGGCTCGCGGCTGGCGGGTACATCGCTCCCCTCGCGAGCCGCGGGATCATCGGTCAGGTAACTCTCGAAACCGTCGTGTATGACGCCCAGACCACGCACGGGGGAAGCGGCGGACCCGTGCTCTCCACCATGGGCGAAGTCGTGGCGATCAACTCGGCCATACTCTCCGGATATGGCGGGGCCAACCTCGGTGTCCCCGCCGAACAGGCCCGGCGGCTGCTTGCGCCCGACAGCACGGGACCCTGACGCCCCCGAGTGAGTGGGGGAAGCCGGGGTCGCCAAGGCGGCCTTGGACCGAGCGATGCGGTGGCGCGTGGGGCAAGGCATTTCATGCCGGTTGGGCCCCCGAGAGCTCGAAGTTGGCTCCGTACTCCAATACCGACTATTTTTATCCCCATTGAGCCTGACTCGTATCAAGGGGGAACGATGGCACCCACGAAGACAACCGGATCCATGGCTCGTATCGAGGACCGGGGGTATGTGCACCCGAAGGTGTTGGTCTCCACTGAATGGGTGGCTGCCCACCTGAACGACCCGCACGTCCGGATCCTGGAATCGGATGAGGACCTGCTGCTCTACGAGACCGGGCACATCCCGAACGCGACCAAGATCGATTGGGTCGGTGACCTGAACGATCCGCTGATCCGAGACTACGTCGACCGCGAGCACCTCCAGGAATTGCTGCGCTCGCGGGGCATCAATCAGGACACGACGGTGGTGCTCTATGGTGACAAGAACAATTGGTGGGCGACCTACGCGTTCTGGGTCTTCCGCCTTTTTGGCCTCGAGAACCTCCGGATCATGGATGGCGGACGGGCCCGGTGGGAACAGGAGGGGCGGGCGCTGGTGACCGAGCGACCCTCGTTTGCCCGGGGCGATATCACGGTGGGGGAGCGGAACGATGCCCGCATCCGAGCGTTTCGGGAGGATGTGCTGCTGCACATCAAGGCCAGACGAGCCTTGGTCGACGTCCGGAGCCCCGAGGAATACCGGGGTGAGCGGCTCCACATGCCTGACTATCCCAATGAGGGAGCGCTTCGCGGCGGACACATCCGCGGCGCCCGCAACGTGCCATGGGCGCGAGCGGTCGATCCGGCGACGTGCACGTTTCTTCCGGCAGCGGATCTCAAACGGATCTACCAGGAGGAGCAAACCCTCGATCCGGCTCAACCGGTGATCGCCTACTGCCGGATCGGGGAGCGGTCCTCGCACAGCTGGTTCGTTCTCACCTATCTCCTGGGGTTCGGAAACGTCCGCAACTACGACGGTTCATGGACCGAGTGGGGCAACACGGTCCGCGCCCCCATCCAAAAGCCGTAGCGGCGTTCGCGCCGTCATGGTGAGATGTCGAAAGGCGGGCCGGCCGGTGAGGCACCAGTGATGGATCGAGACACGGCGATCGAGATGCTGGTCGACCACTTCAAACGGCCGCGGCACCACGGGCCGCTGGCCGATGCGGACGTGAGCATGCCCGGTGGCAACCCAGGCTGCGGTGACCTGGTCACGATCCACGTCAAGGCGGACGGCGATCGCATCGCCGCCGCGTCATTTGAAGGCAGCGGCTGCACCATTAGCCAAGCGGCGGCCTCGATCCTGCTCCGCCAGGTGAACCGCGAGCACATGCCCTTTCAGGAGGTGCTCGCTTATTCCTACGAGGAGATGCTCGACCGGCTCGGCCGGGAGGTGGTTGGGTTCCGGCACCGCTGCGCGACGCTGGCGCTCGCCACGCTCAAGGCGGCGGTTCGGGTCATCGAGATGGACGGAAAGCTCCGCGCCGCGGGCTACTCCCCCGAGCAGATCGGAGAACTGCGTGATGCGGCTGCCAAGCAGGTCGCGGGCGCCGGACTCGTGGTTGGAAGTGGTGCCATCGAGGCGAGCCAGGACATCTCGGCCCGCACCCCGGATCCGCTATCGACGGGGTGAGAGCGGCCTGCACCGCTGAACGCGGCAAGGAACCGGGGTTGTTGACAGGCCCGGCCCCACGCATAGGATTCCTACCATTCGCAACAGCCGTTCCTCATGGTGGGAGAGACCTATGCTTCCTCGCTGCACGCTGATTGTGGGATCCCTCATCCTGCTCGCCCCGGTCGCCATGATGGCGCAGCAGAAGACCACCGGCACCTACGCTACCATGCCGGGCGACGCGGACGAGATGGATCTGCCCAACGACCAGATTCTCCAGCAATCCGGCTATCGGATGGTGGTGTTCGCCACCGACCCGGCGAGTCCGCTGAACAACATCAGTTCGCACTGCACCTCCGCAACCGTGGCTGCAGGAGACGGAGCGATGGTGTCGAACAGCGGCTTCTGCTTCAACATGGATGCCGCCGGCAACGGGTACTCGATGTGGTGGCAGGAAACCGAGGCGGGCACGGCGAGCTGCCCAACGCGCTGCGGTCAGTTCGGGCTCTATGCCGGCTACGGCAAGTTCAAGGGCATGACGGGGATGGGCGCCTGGCGCGCGGGCAGCGCGCTGGCCGATGGAACCGGCATGGGGACGTGGGAGTTGACCAGTCAGTTGAGGTAGCGTCGAAAGAGCGAGCGATGCCGACCCCCGAGCTCTTCTCGGGGGTTCTTTTCATGCACGACGATGACATGCACGACCCATCGTCGGGAATTCGCCGATGGCCACGTGTGGCGCGGACGGGCCAATCGTCCCGACCGGATGTTGTAGCCCCAATGCGGCACATCGGCCTCCAATCCCCTGTGGCGCAGTCGTTTGACCGCAGGGCACCATCGGTAGGCTTGCGCGCCGGGCCTGGTGTGGATCTTGCCCCTGAGATATTTCTTGGCCGCCGGCCCCCGACCGCGAATTCAGACGCTTCCATCCGGAAGGGAAATGGCATACTGTGCACCTGTGACCTCGGATGGACCGCCCGCACGGTCTCGAGTATTGAGTGGCCCGCAGTGGCGCGCCCAATCTGGGGTTGCTCTGAGGCGTTCCTCTAGGACGGCTTCCTGATGCGTGTACCGTTCGTCCACCGATTCCTCGGGCATCGTGTCACCGGCGCGGAGCCCGGCATGACGGTGGACCGGGCCGAGTCGGAGGGGTTGCCCCTTCCGGCGGACCTGACGGGACCCGTCGTCCTCCTGCCGGCCCAGCACATTGTTCCCCAGGATGCCCCTGCTCCGAAGTGGTGGCAGCGGCCAAGCGTTGTCGTCACCAGCGTCATCGTCGTGTTCGTGCTCGGCACCGGGACTGGCATCATTGTCGCCAAGCGAACGGGAAGGGATTCGCGGTCCGCCCCGGCCGATGCTTCGCTCCGGAGTGGTGTCTCGGCCCTGACCCTCCCGGACGACGACGCTCCCCTCGACACCGCCATCCGGGACTCTGAGGGGAACACCCTGGCGAGTCGGGTGGTGGAGACGCCGTCGAAGCGGGCTCTGGCCCCCGCTCCCGCCACCCGGGCGGCGGTGTCGCCGCGGCAGGAACCCATGCCGTCGGATCCCAATCCACCCGGGGTCCAGGAGCATCTCGACACACCCGCCGCTCCAGACTCCTCCGCGGCCAGGGTCCAAGCTATCGATTCTGCCGTGCCGCAGGGCGCCGTCTCGTTTGCGGCACCCGACTCCGGACCGGACCGTCGAGTCGGGGAGCCGGCCTTTCCTCCAGCAGGCCTCGAGCAGCTTGCCGCAGCGCTTCCACCCCCGCAGGATACCGCTCAGGCTGAACGCATATCCCCACTCGCATCGCGGGAGTCGACCCTGTCGGTCTCGGCGGAGGCACGCCCCCGACCGACGGCCAGGCCCGCGCTCATGGCGGGGATTGTTCGCTTGATCGAGGCCATCAGCGCGCGGCGCGGCGAGAGCGCAATCCGCGCCTTGCTGCTCGACCCTGCCAGTCAGCAAGAAGTGCTGCGCCTCGTTCGGGAGCAGAAGCCTGAGGCATCGCTTGGAACGGCGGACGAGGTAGCGATCGAGGGTGACGAAGCCACTCTCAGAGTCCGCGTGGGCCTTCAATGGCGGGGGAGTTTCGGAGTCCAGGAGCGGGAAACGCGCCAGTTCGAAGCCGTCGCGGAGTGGGACGGCACGGGATGGGAGCTCAAGGGAATTCGCATGTTGGCGGACGTGCCATGATGCCCGGGACATCACGCCGCCGCGTCCGGCGATGGACGCCCGCTGCAATCGCGCTGGTTGCGTTTACCTCCTCACTCGAGGCTCAGTCGGCGCAACCCGTCTCGATTCAGGCATCCGGCGCACTTGTCTTTCCGAGCAAGTCGCAGGCGCCGTTCGAGTCGGACACGAGGTTCGGATTCGACGTCCAGGCGCGTTATACCTTCAGTCGCTGGTCAGTGGGGGTTGGGTACCAACGGAGCACGGTGTTTCGCTCGACGACCATCGACGTGAAGGCCGCGCTCTCGCTGTTCTTCGTCGAGCCGCGGTTGGTGGTCACGGCCAACCGGAACGTTGGGCTCTACCTGGCGGGGCGGGCGGGAATCGGGAAGTTGGTTTGTACACCCGATCGGTGCAGCGAATCGAGCTACGGGGCCTTCGGCGGGGGCGGCGGTGTCCTGGTCCGGCTCTCGCGGGCGTTCGCCGTGGATGTCGGCGCGCAGTTCTTTACGGTCACCGACGATGCCAACACCGGCTACTTCCTGGCTCGGCTCGGGCTCGGCCTGGGGCTCTGACGGTTGGCGGATACCCACGTGCCGGCGGTCCCCACGCATCGCGTTCAATACACGGCTCGAAGGGTTGCCGCTGGTTTGCCCAAGGATTAGAATCCCGCTCCTCATCGGGACCGGGCGATTAGCTCAGCTGGTTAGAGCGCGCGCCTCACATGCGCGAGGCCGGGGGTTCGAGTCCCTCATCGCCCATGACGAATGGGGAGTCCGGGCCAGCCCGACTCCACCGTTTTTTTGGTTTCTGTCTCTTGCCCTCCCCTTCTGGGAGGGGTACCATCTCCTGAGTGGACGCCCGCTGTCGGCCGTTAGAGAAAGTCTCGCGCCGGCCGGGCCTTCTGTGAAGGGCCGCATGTCGTTCCGAAGCATCTTCCCGGCCGCCGTGGCCGTGGCGTTGATGACCGCGTGCGGGGGCGATCCGTGCGGATCGCTCACCGAGCCGCTGGTCATCGCTTCCCTGCAGATCGCTCCGTCCAGCCTTGATCTCCGAATCGGCCAGAGTCGCCAGTTGACTGCGTCCGGGCTCTCGCAGTGTGACCAACCCATCGCCACCGCCGTCCTCTGGGAAAGCGACGACCCCACAGTGGCCTCGGTCACGCCGGCCGGAATGGTGACCGCGGTCGCCGTTGGGAGTACGACGATCCGCGCCATGGCGGAGGGCAAGACGGCGCTCGCGTCGGTCTCGGTCTCGGTGGTGCCGATCACCGAGGTGGATGTCGTTCCCGGGACCGTGAGCCTGTGGCTGGGCTATGATGTGCAGCTGTCTGCGCAGGTGATGGATTCGGCAGGCGATGTCGTCGCTGGGCACCCCGTCACGTGGGCGAGTGGTGATCCGACCATTGCCTTCGTCGACGGCACGGGTCTCGTCACCGGGCGCGCAGTTGGAGGGCCCATCACCATCTCCGCCACGGCAGGCGCTGTGGTTGGCACGACGCAGGTGACTGTCGTCCGACCACCCGCCAGGGGCCTCGTGTTCTCCGTCCAGCCATCGAATGTAGCCGCTGGAGATGCGATCACTCCCACCGTCGAGGTGTCGGTGATCGATTCGCTCGGCAACCGGATCGGCGGCGACACCACGACCGTATCGCTGGCCCTCGGCTCGAACCCCGGCGGGGGAACGCTCTCCGGGACGACATCGGTTGCCGCCGTCGACGGCGTCGCGCGGTTTCCGGGGCTCACGCTCAACAAGGCCGGTACCGGGTACACGCTCGTTGCCACGGCTCCGGGTGTCAACACCACCAGCGCCGTCTTCGCAGTGTCGCACGGTGCCGCCGTCGGCTTCGATTTCGTGGTCCAACCGGCCTCGACCCAGGTCGGAGGCCTGATCACACCTGTGGTGCGCGTGATCGACGCCTTCGGCAACACGGTGACCACCACGAACGAAGCCATCGATATTCGGATCGGCACGAACCCGGCCGGAGGGGTGCTGAGCGGTACCACCACCGTGGCAGCTGTGCAGGGCGTTGCAACCTATACGGATCTCAGCATCGACCAGGTGGGGAGCGGATACACCCTGCAGGTGGACGGCCCTGGGCGGACACCGGCCGTGAGCGACCCATTCGACATCACCGCCGGATCCCCAAAGGCGCTTGCGTTTACCGTTCAACCCTCCACCGTCGTGGCCGGGGTCTCGATGACACCTGCCGTGGAAGTCACGGTCGTCGATTCCCTCGGCAACAGGGTTCCCGGTGACAGCCGCAGCGTCACGATCGCTATCGTCAATAA
>DATHRW010000223.1:0-10424 GCA_035464955.1 Gemmatimonadales bacterium | reverse complement strand
ATACCGGCCGACAGGAGATCGTTCTGGAGTCGGGGGTTCTGGATCTGGGATAGGGCAGCCGTGACTAGCCCTTCGAGTGAGGGGGTCACTAGGCCGTCCTCACGATCGCCGCCGTCTCAAAGGGCATCAACACGCCTGACCTCGGGCACGGCCTGACGCAAGCGCTGTTCGATGCCCTGCTTCAGGGTGATGGTCGACGCCGCGCACCCGTGGCACATCCCGCCCATCCTGAGCAACAGGACGCCTTCCTGATCGTCAAAATCCACCACCTCTACGCTGCCGTTGTGTGAGGCGATGTATGGACGCAGCATATCGAGCGCGGCTTCAATGCGGGTTATGATGTCCGTCTGCTGCACGCGGCTTCCTCTTCTCGGCATGTCCTCCCCACGGCGAGGGCTCGATCCCTCACTGGGGGATGGAATCTATCCCTTCATAATAACCCCGGGCAAAATCACTCAGTCCCATGGGTCTTCCCATCCAGGAACTCCCGGGCGGCCCGCAAGACTGTGGCCTGGACCTCGGCCATTGGCCCGGCGAGCGACAGTCCTGCCGCCTTGGTATGACCGCCCCCTCCAAACGGCTTGGCAAACGCGGCAACGTTCACATCCCCGACGGACCGCAGCGATACCTTGATCCGCCCCTGGGAGATTTCGCGGAAGAGCAGAGCCATCTGCACCCCTGCGATCGAGCGCGGATATTCCACCACACCGTCCAAATCGTCGGCCGTGAGGCCTAGCCGCTCCAGCGCACCGGGCGGCACGGTGACCCACGCCAGGCCGTGTTCCGGCTCGACCACGAGGGTCTGGAGCGCCTCGGCAAGAAGGCGTGGCCGCCCCGGGGGAGCGTTGGCGTAGACTTGGGCGTAGATCTGCTCCGGATCGAGGCCGGCTTCCAAGAGCTCAGCGGCGATTCGAAGGGTGCGCGGGTGGGTATTGCTGAACCTGAACCCGCCGGTATCGGTCATGATCGCGACATAGAGCGAACGGGCGATGGCCTGATCGACGGTCCAGTGATTGGCCGCCGCGATTTCGAATACGAGTTCCCCCGTCGCCGAGGCGGTTGGATCGACGTACCGGGGGCCCTCGGGCAGCGTGCCCGGGCTGAAGTGGTGGTCGACGCAGCCGACGGGAACGCCGAGCTCGGCCACCGGACGGGCGAGCGAGCCAAGACGTTCGAGGTCGGCGATATCGAGCACGATGACGGCCTCGGCCCGCCGAAGCTCGCGCACCGCCGACTGGCTTTGGTCACCGTCCGGCAAATCGTCGAACAAGAACTTGAAACGCTCGGGAGTCGGCGACGGATTGGTCACGATGGCGTGCAGCCCTCTCGCACGGAGCAGGTGAACCAGGCCGACTTCACTCCCGAGGCCGTCGCCATCGGGGTTCACATGCGTCGTTACGCACACGCGCATTCCCGGAGCCAGCCACTCGTCGAATGCGCGGGCGGCGGCAACCTTTTCGGGACTGAGCCGGACGGTCATGGAGACCGCTCGGCGGCTCGGGGTCGCAGTCGACTCACCGGAACATCTCCGCGCTGTAATTCGGGGCTTCACGCGTGATCGTCACGTCATGCGGATGCGACTCGCGCAAGCCGGCCGAGCTAATGCGCAGCAACTCCACGTTCGACTGCAATTCGGCGAGGCTTGCCACTCCGCAGTATCCCATGCCGCTCCGGAGCCCGCCGACCATTTGGTAGAGCACGTCCACCACGGGGCCCTTGTACGGTACCCGTCCTTCGATCCCTTCGGGTACCATCTTGCTGGGCGAGAGTTCGCCCTCCTGGAAATAGCGGTCGGCTGATCCGTCGCGCATGGCGGCGATGCTGCCCATGCCGCGGACCATCTTGAAACGGCGCCCCTCGGCCAAGATCGACTCGCCCGGGCTTTCTTCGGTGCCGGCGAGGAGACCACCCATCATGACCGAGGAAGCCCCGCACGCGATGGCCTTGACGACGTCGCCGGAGTACTTGACGCCCCCGTCGGCGATCACGGGAATATCACGGGCGCCGCGCGTCGCATCGCGGATGGCCGTGATCTGCGGCACCCCCACACCGGTCACGACGCGCGTGGTACAGATACTCCCCGGCCCCACGCCGACCTTCACCGCATCCACCCCCCGGCGCACCAGCTCTTGGGCGCCCGCCTCGGTGGCGACATTGCCGGCGACGAGCTGCACCGCGGGATGGGCATCGCGCAGCATGTCGACCGTGCGAAGGACGCCTTCGCTGTGCCCGTGCGCCGAGTCTACCACGATCACGTCGACATTGGCGTCGACCAAGGCCTTGGCCCGGTCGCGCACATCCGGCCCGGCACCAACCGCGGCCGCCACCCGCAGCCGGCCGTGCTCGTCCTTGTTTGCGTTGGGGTATTGCTTGCGCTTGAAGATGTCTTTGACGGTGATGAGGCCGCGCAGCACGCCATCACGATCAACGACCGGGAGTTTCTCGATACGGTGTTTGGCAAGAATTCGCTCTGCGTCATCCAAGTCCGTGCCAACCGGAGCGGTCACGAGGTTCTCGTGGGTCATCGCTTGAGACACCGGCTGGTCGAGGTTCTGTTCGAATTGGAGATCGCGGTTGGTGATGATCCCGATCAGGCGTCCCTGGCCGTCGACGATGGGGACGCCCGAGATCTTGAATCGCGCCATCAGCCCCGCTGCCTCCCGAACGGGCCGGTCCGGGCCGAGCGTGATGGGATTCAAGATCATTCCGCTCTCACTGCGTTTGACTCGATCGACCTCGGAGGCCTGGCGTTCGATGGACATGTTCTTATGCAAAACCCCGATGCCGCCGGCCCGTGCCATCGCGATGGCCATCTCCGATTCGGTCACGGTATCCATGGCGGCGGAGATAAACGGGATCTGCAGGGAGATGCCCCGAGTGAACCGGGTGACCGTCGAGACATCGCGTGGATGGACCGTAGAATGTTGGGGGACCAGCAAGACGTCATCGAATGTGAGGCCGTGCTCAGGCCGAATGATGCTCATAACCCTCCCTACCCCGGATGCAAAACGGCCCACCGGGCATGCTCCAAAGCAGGCGGTGGGCCATCGACGTAACGTGTTCCATCATGAAGAATAGAGGGTCGCCCGACGCGTGGCAAGCGACGTGTCGTGCGCTTAGCGCTCCGCTCGATCCTCCTTCGGCTCGGAGGCCTCGGACTCCGCCGGCTTCGGAGTGGGCGGCTGGCCGGATGCGGCTTTCACTGCCTCGTCGACCACGGCCTCGCCGGCCGCGACCAGCCCGCGGGCCACCTTCGCCGCGCTGTCCATCAGCCCCATCGTGCCGGAAATGGCCTGGATCGGGATTTTGCCCGCGCGCATGGTATCCTCGACCGTTTCCGTGATCTTGGCGAAGATGCCGCCGGACGCGGATCGTTCGGCGTACTTGCTCTCGAGAAATTCGATGTAGTCCAGCACCTGGTAGCCCTTGTCGTCCGGCAACGACTCGAGCTTCCGGGCAATACGCTGGCGTAACAGATCGTTCATAGTGCCTCCATCCCGCCACTCGGACGGCCGTGGACTCCTGGAATAGTACGGCCTCCGACCGGCTTCGGCCAAGCCCTACGACGGTACCTCCACGACGCTGTCCAGCTCCAAGACGGGGTTGGGCAGGTAGGTGGTCTTGGCGGCGCGGAGGCGGCCTCGGATGCGGAATTCTTGCAAGGGCTGCGCCGTTCGGAACTGCTGGAGCTGCCCCGAGGTCACGAGGACGTACACGAACCCGGGCTCCGGCAGTGGGCCGCGAGTGAGGAGGTAGGTGCGGCCGAGCGGAATCTCGGGACGGAGCTCATCGGCCTCCTGGATCGCGATGAATTGGACGCGCCATTCCAAGAGGGCACCCAGGTAGCGGGCCGGGTCGGCTCGGACTTCGGCCGCGGTGACCCCGGTGATGACCCCGTCGGTGACGGGAGCAACATCCTCGCGCCGTACCCAGGTCTCGACCTGGAGGCGCACCCAATCCCCCGTCCGGCGGAGGACCCGCCCGCGCGCACCCTGGCGAAGGGTCCCGACCGAATCACCATCGGGGTTCTCCTGCATCGGGGAATCGCGCACGATCTCGACGAGGTTCGGGGCCGGCGCTTCAGCGCCACCCGTCGGAGCCGGCGCAGCCGTCGTGGGCGCGACCCGTGCGGCGGGGGCGGGGGTGGGCTCATCGAGCGCACCGCGTGCAACCCAGCCGACCCGGCGCACTCTGGTCCAGGCTCCGCGGGTTTCCAGCCGGGTCAGCAGCACCCCGGTAGACAGCTGGGCCAGCACCTGTTGATTCGGAGCGCGCCGCAGATTCTCTTGGGGGGTTGCCGAAACGGAGAGGTCGAATCCTTCCCGGGTATCCGGGGTGAGCGAGGCGGTGAAGATCCAGCCCTCGAGCGTCACCTCCCGCCAATCGCCCTGGGTCTGTCCAGGGACGACGGTGCTCCCGCGCAGGACGGTCCCCAGCTGAATGCCCTGGGGTGCCTTGCGAAACGCCGTGTTCTGGCGGATGGCTTGGGCGGTCTGCCCCTGGAGGAGCGCCGGACCCAGGAGCGAGGCTACCACAGTGAAGGCTGGTAGCGTGAGGAGCCGGAAACTAGATTGCGGCGCGTTGATCACATCCGAAGATAGTAGAAACCACGGAGATTCATGTCAAACCACCAGCGGCCGCGCGGCCCGGTCGTGCTCATCGTACTGGATGGCTGGGGCTATCGCACGGAGCGGGAGCACAACGCGATCGAGCTGGGCAAGACGCCGGTATGGCATGGCCTGTGGTCGTCCTACCCCCATACCTTGCTCGAGGCCAGCGGGCTGGCCGTGGGGCTGCCGACCGGCCAGATGGGCAACAGCGAAGTGGGTCACCTGACCCTGGGCGCCGGCCGCGTGGTGCCCCAGGACCTCGTCCGGATCTCTCAGAGCATCGAGTCTGGTGAGTTCTTCCAGCTGGAACCGCTGGCCGCACTCTGCACCGCCCTGCAAAAATCCGGCGGGACGCTCCACGTGATCGGGCTGTTGGGCCCTGGCGGGGTCCACGCCATCGACCATCATCTCCTTGCCTGTATCGAACTCGGCGTGCGCCTGGGCGTTCCGCACATCGCCATTCACGGCTTTCTGGACGGACGAGACACGCCACCGAAATCCGCCGCCGAGGTCGTGGCCACGCTGGACTCGGACGTGCGGCGCATTGCCGGAGCGCGGGCCGCCATCGCAAGCCTGACCGGACGGTACTACGCGATGGATCGCGACCGGCGGTGGGAGCGGACCGAGCGGGCCTACGCCGCCCTGGTCCGCGGAATTGGCACGCGGGCGACGGATCCAACGCAGGCGGTTCGGGATGCGTACGCCCGAGGGGAAACCGACGAGTTCATCAAGCCGATCGTGTTGACGCGAAACGACCGCCCCGTTTCCACGATGTCCGACGGCGATGGGGTCCTGTGCTTCAATTATCGCAGCGACCGGATGCGACAGATTCTGCGCGCGCTCGCCATCCCGGACTTCGACGGGTTCGACGTGCTGGACCGGCCGCGTCTCGACATTGTCACCATGACGCAGTATGACCAGACCTTTCCCTTCCCCCAGGCATTTCCGCCCACAACGCTGGCGCGCATCGTGGGGGAGGTCCTGGCGGACCACGGTCGGTGTCAGTTTCGCACGGCAGAGACCGAGAAGTACCCGCACGTGACCTATTTCTTCAATGGCGGCCACGAGCCGCCCATGCGCGGCGAAGAACGATGTTTGGTGCCGTCACCCAAGGTGGCGACCTACGACCTGGCCCCGGAGATGAGCGCGGTTGGGATAACCGATCAGCTCTGCCGGGCCATCGAAGCCCGTGAGCACGATTTCGTGCTGTGCAACTACGCCAACCCGGACATGGTGGGTCACACCGGCGTCCCGTCGGCGATTCTCACAGCGGTTGAAACGGTTGACCAGTGCTTGGGACGCGCCCTCGCGAGCGCCGAACGGGCGAACGCAAGCGTGATCATTACAGCGGATCATGGCAATTGTGAACTGATGGTCGATCCGGATACCGGGGGACCGCACACGGCACACACCACCAACCCCGTGCCGATCGTCGCCGTCCGTGCCAACACCTCAACCCTCAGAGCCGGAGGCTCGCTCCGGGATGTCGGGCCCACCGTTCTCCGGATGTTGGGCATCGACCCGCCGCCGGACATGACCGGCCGCGATCTTCGGGAGCCCTAACTTCATGCGCTACTTCGCTGCTAGTCTCATTCTGCTCGCACTCAACGTTCCAGGCCCGGCCCACGCCCAAACGGGGCACGACCCGAGGCACTCGCCGTACCGCGACATCCGTCACGGCCATTCCCTGGTGGCCACCGTCGGACGCATTGGCGGAAACGGCGGGTCGCTCGGGCTGGGACCACACAGCGGCACAGTCTACGGCCTGCGATATGACATCCGCCTGAGCGGCCCGATCCAATTCGGCTTCTCGGTTGGCAATGGCGACTTGGAGCGCCTGATTCAGGATCCGGATGACAGCGTCGCGACCCGGACCACGGGCCCTGTCTCGCAATCGGTCACGTTCGCTGAAGTCGCGCTGCAATTCAACCTGACCGGTGCCAAGACCTGGCGCGGGCTGGCGCCGTACTTCGGCGGATCCGCCGGCTTTGCGCTCGGAAGTTCTGTGCCGGCCGATACCACGGGCTACGACTTCGGCAACAAGATCTACTTGGCGCCCACTGTGGGACTGCGCTACTTCATCACCGGAGGCTTCCACATCCGAGCGGAAGCCCGCGCGCTCTTCTGGAAACTGAGCTATCCCCAGTCGTTTGCGGAGGAGCCCGATTTGGAGCCAGGCACCGCGTCCGACCCCAACGCCCTGAGACCGGCCGGGAAGCTCGACGAGTGGACCAACAGCTCCTGGCTCCTGGTTGGGCTGGGATTCACGTTTTCACTCTGACGATGGCCGTCTCACTGACTCGTACTATCGAGTTCACAGCCACCCATCGGTACTTCCGTCCCGACTGGACCGCGGAACAGAACGAGCACGTGTTTGGTGCGCTCGGCCGGGAGCCCGGACACAGCCACATCTACCGCTGCTCCGTCACCGTGTCCGGTCCCCTCGATCCCGTGTCCGGGGGCGTCATGGATCTCGCCGCATTAGATCACATCATCGCGGAAGAGGTCGTGGCTCGGTTCGACGGGCACCATCTCAATCTGGATGTCCCTGAATTTGCGTACGGCAAGACGCTGCCGACCTGCGAGGCCGTGGCCGACCTCGTCTTTCGGCGGATCGCGCCGCGCCTGCCCCACACCGTGACGCTCGAGCGAGTGCGTGTCGCGGAGGATGCCACCCTCCATGCCGATCGAACCGGACCGGCCTGAGATCCGCCGACCGGTCAAGCGAGGCGGCCGGATGGCCTCGCACGCCGTGGTGGAAGAGGTGGCGGTCTGGCTCGAAATCAACCGCGTGCCGGCGGTGACCTGGATGTGCACTCCCGACATGTTGGAGGAACTCGCGATCGGGTGGTTGCACGGTGAAGGATACATCGACAGCCTCGACCAGGTGCGGCTCCGCCCGTGCGCCACCGATCTCGGGTTCTGGGCCGAGATACCGGAGGACCTGGTTGCACACGTGGCAGCCGAGGGTCGGCGCCCGGTGCTGGCATCGGGATGCGGCGCCGTGGCAACCTTCTTAGCGGACCCCGCCGCAGTCGCGCCAGGGCCCAGCCGGGGGACACCGCCGGCCGTCGATCGTTTCCGCGAGCTGTTCAAGTCTCTCTTCACGCTGGGAGAGCGCTACCGTGAGACCGGCGGCATACACTCCGCGGGCCTCACCGATGGAGCGGAGCTGCTCAGCCACGCCGAGGACATCGGCCGACACAACGCGGTCGACAAGGTCGTGGGGGCGGCCCTCCTGGCCGGCCGTGCCGTCGCGGGGCACGGGCTCCTGGTGACCGGTCGGATCTCGGCCGAGCTGGCCTATAAGGCTGCTCGCGCCGGCATCGTGTACGTGGCAACGCCGTCGGTGCCGTCATCGCTGGCCGTTGAGATCGCCGAGCGCGTGGGTATGATCCTGGTAGGTCGGGCCGTGAGCGGCCAGCCGCAGCTTCACGGTGCCAACCGGGGTACTTAGCAGTGGGTGTCGCGCCCGATATCGCGGTGGCACTTCGCGCGGCGCGCCGAATCGCCGTGGTCGGCTTGAGTCCGAAGCCCTGGCGGCCCAGCCATGGCGTGGCCAAATACCTTCAGGCTCAGGGATACATGATCGTCCCGGTCCATCCGGCTGGCGGCGTGATCTTGGGGCAACCGGTGCATGCCACGCTAGAATCTGCCCGGACGGCGGGCCCGATCGATATCGTGAATATCTTCCGGCGGTCGGCCGCGGTGGGAGACCTGATCGACGAATGTGTTGCCGTCATGCCCCGACTCGTCTGGATGCAAGTAGGGGTCTCGCACACGGAGGCCGCCCGCCGCTTCGAGGAGGCCGGGATCCTCGTGGTCATGAACCGCTGCATCGCGGTTGCCCACCGTCAATTGGGGGAATGATGCCTGCACGAGTCCTCATTGTCTGCGCAAGCCTTCTCGCACTCGCCCAGCCACTTGCCGCCCAGCGCGAGGCCGACCAGGCCACCCTCGTCTTTTCCCTCGCCGGCGCGTTCTCAGGCTCCGCCGACCTCTGGACTGTGCAGGACCAGCCGGTCTTCCGCCAACAAGTTGCCGACACCTTCGCCCTCGGCCGCAAGCGCTCATCCGGTCTCGGTGTCTTTATGGCCGGCATCTACTTCTTCAAGCCGAACTTCGGGATTGCCGGCGAAGCGTTCTTCCTTGGCGGCGGTTTCGAAGATTCGTGCCGTCACACCTTCCAAACCGGAAGCGCGGAAGCGGTCACACTGTGCAACGGCATCAACGGCAGCTCGAAATCCGGTAACGCCGTCATCCTGAGCGCGGGACCGGTCCTTCGCTTCAACGCGCGGAAGAGAATCAAACCGTACATTCGTGCTAATGCGGGCCTCCAGATCGGCGGACGAAGCTCGATCGAGTTGTCCGGCCGGGTCACCACCGACTTTTTCAGTGTCGTGTATGATGACCCGGACCAACGCAACATCTCGCTTGCACTCGCGGCCGCGGTCGGCATGACGGCCAGCCTCGGCCCCGGATACCAGCTGCGCTGGGAGCTCCGGGACAACTACGTCGGCTACGACCGGGTCACCGGGTCGACGGCCCGTGACGGTCTGTCTCCGGCCCGCGAGTTGGACTACAAGCATGTCTGGAGCTTCGTGCTCGGAGTGGATATCGTGCTCGAACGCCGGAGAGGCCGACGATACTGACCAGCCGGACGGTATCCAGCGGTCCACACGCGGCTGAGCGCTCCCGCCAGCCGTCCGTTTGGCGATCTTTCACGGCATGTTTCCTCAACGCCGGGTGAGCGAACCCCGGCCGGTCAGGGGCGCGATCCTCGCTGGGGGCGGCGCCACCCGGTTCGGTGGGACGCCCAAGGGCCTTGAGCAGGTCGGCGGGCGCCGCGTCATCGACCGATTGGTGGACGCGTTCGTCGATGGCCTTGGGGAGGCACCGCTCCTCGTGGCCAATGCGCCCGAAGCTTCAACCTGGTGCCCCGGCATCCGCGTCGTCCGGGATCTGATCCCGGGAGCGGGGTCCCTCGGAGGACTCTATACCGCAGTCGAGGAAGCGCCCGCGCCGGTGGTCTGCGTCGCCTGGGACATGCCGTTCGTTCCGCCCGGGCTCATAGCGACCCTGGCCGAGGCGGTGGGCGACGCCGACGTTGTGCTGCCGGCGAGCGCGGGCCGGCGCGGCGTCGAGCCGCTCTGCGGGGCATACGGCCACGGCTCCGCGGCACCCATGCACGAGCGGATCGTGGCAGGCGACTTTCGCGCCATCGCCTTCCATGAATCCGTGCGAGTCAGTATTCTCTCCATGGATAGTATCCGGCGTTTTGGGGACCCGGCCGTCCTCTTCTTCAACGTCAACACCCCCGAGGACCTCATCAAGGCAGACCGCTTGTGGCAGCAACGCGCATCATCTCGATAATTGGACAAAAAGGCTCGGGCAAGACCACGCTGGCGATTACACTCGCGGCGGAGTACGTCCGTCGTGGCAAACGGGTGATGAGCATGAAGCATGCCCACCACCCTGCCCTGGTCGATCGCGAAGGCACGGATAGTTATCGGCACTTTCACGAGGGCAAGGCGGAGCGCGTCGTTCTCGCCGCACCACAGACGCGAATCATCTTCGAGCGCACATCGGACAATGCCGATCCCATTGCGCTCGCGACGCGCTATCTCGACGGCGCAGACATCGTGATTGCGGAAGGGTTCACCGCGTCGGTGCTACCGAAGATCGAAGTGTACCGGCAGGTGATTTCCAATGCGCCCATCTACGACGCCACGTCCCCGGAAGCGGCCAATTGGATCGCCATCGTAACCGATGATGACGCGCTCCATGCAGAGTGCGCCGTCCTTCGGTTCCAGG
>DATHRW010000222.1:0-15630 GCA_035464955.1 Gemmatimonadales bacterium | reverse complement strand
GTCGCATTCGCGCGACCCTCGACTCACCTGGTACAACGAACCACCTAGCAGCCGCGGGTCTGAGAGAGGATGCCATGCCAGATTCCCGAGCCAGCGACCTGGCGCCTCGAGCCGAAGGCTGGTATGCACTAGCCTACTACGCGGCATATCTGGCCTATCTGTTCTGGCGTCCCGAGTCGGAGGTACTGCACTGGGCGAGCCTCGTCGCCGTCCCGCTACTCTTCGTATACCTCATTCGCCGTCGTGTCGGCGTGACTGGACGCTCCGGCCTTCTGGCGTCCTTTGGGATTCGTCGCGCCAATTGGTCCCGGGGGCTTCTCTGGGCCGGGGTTCTAGGGCTCGGCATCAGCTTGCTCCAAGTGAGTCAGTCGCGGTACGCGGATCAAATATGGGAGATCATCCAGAGTGGCCGGGTGGTACTCCTCTTCCCGTTGGTCTTTGTCTTCATGCTGGTCACTGCGGGGTTCACCGAGGAATTCTTCTTTCGGGGTTTCATCCAGACCCGGCTCGAGCCACTCTTTCGATCAAAGATCGCGGCACTATTGGTTACTTCCGTTCTCTTCGGGATCTATCACGTACCCTATGCCTACCTGAATCCGAATTGGCCGTCCGCAGGTGACTGGACCGCGGCATGGCAGGCAGCGCTCGGACAGGGCATACCAGGTGGCTTGATTCTCGGTGGTGTGTATCTCTGGTCGAGACACAACCTATTCGCCACTATCGTGCTCCACTCCTTAATCAACGCCATACCCGGCATGGCCATGATCCGCTTTTCGGTCGGATGAGCGCGCTCGCTGACGGCGGATCGAACTTGCATCATGATCCGGATGAGTGAACATTGGCGCGATGAGTTCCCCGGAGAAAGATCCCGTGGGCGGCCCTGCTCGCAAGCTGCCGCCGACCGCCTATGAGCTGAAAGAGGGCGAGGAATTCGTCCCTTTCACCCACGGACAGACGCTCACCGAGTTCACCGTCAAGGCCGTGGTGACGGGTGCAATCCTCGGCGTCATCTTCGGCGCTGCCAACACGTACCTTGGCCTCAAAGCCGGCCTCACGATCAGCACGTCCATTCCGGTGGCGGTGCTCACCGTCGTGGCGTTCCGGCTGTTCTCCGCCTTCGGCCTGCGCCACTCGATTCTCGAGAGCAACATCTCCCAGACCGTGGGCTCGGCCAGTTCGTCCGTGGCCTCCGGCGTCCTGTTCACCATCCCTGCGCTGTTCATCTGGGGGATGAGCCCGGCCTGGGCCAAGGTCACATTGGTGACGATGGCGGGCGGATTGATCGGCGTGTTGTCGATGATCCCGCTTCGCAGGTACCTGATCAAACGCGAGCACGGCAAGCTGCCCTATCCGGAGGGTATGGCCTGCGCCGAGGTGCTCGTGGCTGCGGAAGGTGGCGGACGCCAGGCTGCCGGTGTGTTCTGGGGACTCGGGATCGGGATGCTGTTCAAGCTCATTACCGACGGTGCCAAGCTCGTGAGCGGGACTTTTCAGGCGGCGCTCGCCTTTAAGGCCAACGTGGCGATCGCCGTGTCACCCCCGCTTCTGGGCGTGGGGTATATCCTCGGTCCGCGGATTGCCACCGTCATGGTAGCCGGCTCCGCCTTGTCCGCCTTCATCATCATTCCCGTCCTCAACCTCTGGGGCGCCGGCCTCACCGAGCCGCTCTTCCCCGAAACGGAGAAGCTCATCCGGGACATGGCGCCCGGAGAGATCTGGCACCGCTACGTGCGCTACATCGGCGCCGGCGCCGTCGCGACCGGTGGGATCATCACGCTGATCAAGTCGATCCCGACCATGATCGAGTCCTTTCGGCTCGGTCTGAAGCACATCACGGCGGGCGAGAGCGGTGCCGCGATCGATCGGACGGATCAGGATCTGTCCTTCAAGGTCGTCGGGGTCTTCGTCGTCGCCATCCTCCTGGCGCTCACGCTGACGCCGGGCGTCTTGGGCTATCTCGAGTCGATCCCGGTGCGCGCGGTGGCCTCGATTCTCATTGCGATCTTCGCGTTCTTCTTTGTGACAGTGAGCTCGCGCATCGTAGGCTTGGTCGGCGTCACCTCGAACCCCACGTCTGGGATGACCATCGCAACCCTGCTCGGGACAAGCGCCATCTTCTTCCTGCTCGGCTGGACCGACCTCCCCGGCAAGGCGACCGCTCTGATGGTCGGGACGGCGGTCTGTATCGCGGCCTCCATTGCGGGCGACACGTCGCAGGATCTCAAGACGGGATACATCCTCGGGGCGACGCCGCGATTCCAACAAATAGGAGAGCTGGTCGGGGTGATTACCTCAGCCGGTGTCGTAGCGCTGGTGGTCATGCTCCTGCATCAGGGTGTGCCTGGTGGTCTCGGCGGCGCGGAACTTCCGGCGCCCCAGGCCGTGTTGATGAAACTGGTGATCGACGGTGTGTTGGACCAGAATCTCCCATGGATGCTCATCTTCCTCGGTGTCGGCATTGGCCTCGTGGCTTCGCTGTTCCGAGTCCCCGTGTTGGCCTTTGCCGTGGGGGTGTACCTGCCGCTCTCGACGATGGCGGCGGTCTTCCTCGGTGGCATGGCCCGCTTGTTCTTGACGCGCGGCTGCCCCGCTGACGTGGCCGAACGGCGGCGCGAGCAGGGTGTGCTGTTCGGCTCGGGCCTGGTTGGAGGTGGTGGGTTAACGGGCGTCGTGTTGGCGCTCTGGGTGGTGGCGCGCGGCGGGCGGCCGATCCAGGGATGGCCTCTCGCTCTGCCCGATTTTGCGCTTCAGGGCCTGGCGCTGGCGACGATCATGCTGATTGTTGGCCTCATGGCTCTTTGGGCGGTGCGTGGCGGGCGTGGCAGCGAGGGATAGCTCCGGTCACCTCCTCTTCAGCTATCCTTCCTGATTCCTTCACGGCCCGGGATCTAGGGTTGAGCACTGCTCCAACACTCCAACGGTGGATGGAACGATGAAGCGATCAGAATACAGTCTGCTGCTCCTCGTCGTGGCGCTTGGTTGTGCCAAGGGTGAGGCCGCTCCCGAATGGGCAGGCACCGTTACCGACAGCGCCGGCATTCCCATCGTCGTCAATCCCACGAGCGAGCTGTGGACCGATGCGAGCCGCTGGACGGTTACAGAGGAACTCAAGATCGGTTCCGCCGAGGACGAGCCGGACTACCAGTTCGTACGGGTGGCGGGTATCGCGGTCGGGTCGGACGGACGGATCTACGTCATGGATCAGGGTGCGCAGCAGGTTCGAGTATTCACATCGGATGGAACGTTCGACGGGGCCATCGGCGGACCGGGCGGTGGGCCGGGAGAGTTCGGTGCCGGTGCGGGGCCAGTGCTGATGGGTCTGGGTGACACCCTCTTGGTGCCCGATCTCCAGCAACAGCGGGTGAATCGCTACGCTCCCGATGGAACCAGCCTCGGGAGTTATCCCATGGTCTTTACCGACGGCCTTCCCCTTCGCTGGGATGCGACTCCATCAGGTGTGATTGTCAACCAGTTGCGACCGCTCGCGCTGCCCAATCAGCCGGCGACGGACAGCATGGACTTGATCGCGATCCGTGACACCGACGGCTCGGTGACGGACACCTTGATGCGTGTCCCGTCCGGCAAGACCATCTCGTTTGCGAGTAGCGGGCCGGAAATCACCTTCTTCGTGGCTGAGCCGGTCTGGGCCCTTACTCCCGATGCGGGCATCCTGTTCGGCGTCAACAACGAGTACCGGATCGGTGTCTACAGCCCCGACGGCACCTTGACCCGGGTCATCACGAAGCCCAGTGAGCCCATGCCGGTCGGGGAGCGAGATCGGACCGTCCTCTTGAACGCGATGGAGCGCCTGTGGAAGGAAGCCGGTGTGCCGGCACAGGCCCTCGACCGACTGAAGTCGGCTATTCACTTCGCGGACAACTTCCCGGCCTATCTCCAGTTCCTGAGCGGTCCCCAGAACACGGTGTGGGTGCAGGGAATCCTGGCACCCAGCTCGTTGAGCGCCGATGCGCAGGAATTCTTCAACCCGCAACAGGATCTCGGGTCGTCGGAATTCGAGGTCTTCGATGCTGAAGGACGCTACCTCGGCGTGGTCACGATGCCCGATCGCTTCACGCCGCTTCGGTTCGAGGGCGACGTGGTGTATGGCATCTGGCGCGACGAGCTCGATGTCCAGTACGTGGTGCGGCTCCGAATTGGAGGCATGCCGCCCGCGTGATCGCCAGACGAGCTGGGTACCTGCCGGCGACGGCTGGGCAAAAGCGATGAAGACCATCATCGAGCCCTTCAAGATCAAGGTGGTCGAGCCGCTCCGGCTTACGACGCCCGCGGAACGCGAACAGGCGCTCCGTGACGCGCATTACAACATGTTCAATCTTCACGCCCGGGACGTGCTGATCGATCTCCTGACCGACAGCGGCACCGGCGCCATGAGCAGCCTGCAATGGGCCGCCATGATGCAGGGCGACGAGTCCTACGCCGGCGCAGAAAGCTTCTACCGGTTCCTCCATCGTCTCGAGGACTTGACCGGGTTCACGCACATCCTACCGACGCATCAGGGCCGGGCATCCGAGCGCATCCTGTTCGAGTTGGTCGGTGGGCCTGGGAAGGTGGTGCCGAACAACAACCACTTCGACACCACCCGGGCCAACATCGAGCATTCAGGGGCCGAGGCCATCGACCTGGTGATCGAAGAAGGGAAGCATGCCAAGGGCCGCCATCCCTTCAAAGGCAACATGGACGTGGACAAGTTGGTCGAGCTGGTCGAACGGGTGGGTGCCGATCGCATTCCGCTGTGCATGATTACCGTCACGAACAACTCGGGCGGCGGGCAACCGGTCAGCCTGGAGAACATTCGGGCCGTCCGCCGGGTCTGTGACGGCTACGGCATTCCGCTCTTTCTCGATGCCTGCCGGTTTGCGGAGAATGCCTATTTCATCAAACTGCGTGAGCCAGGACAAAGCCAACGGACCGTGAAGAGCATCGTGCGGGAAATGTTCGACCTGGCCGACGGGGCGACGATCAGCGCCAAGAAGGACGGGCTCGTCAACATCGGCGGCGTGCTGCTCCTCCGGGACGATGCTCTCGCGGAACGGGCGGGGGCGCTGCTCATTCTCACCGAGGGGTTCGTCACGTACGGTGGGGTGGCCGGCCGCGACTTGGAGGCGATGGCCCAGGGGTTCGAGGAGGTGGTCCACGAGGATTACCTTGCCTACCGGCTCCGCTCGACGGAGTACCTGGGCGAGCGACTCCTCGACATCGGCTATCAAATCGTGGAGCCGCCGGGCGGCCACGCGGTCTATGTCGATGCCGGCGAGTTGTGCCCCCACATTCCTCCGGAACAGTTTCCCGGGCAGGCATTGGTGTGTGCGCTCTACCGGCAGGCGGGTATCCGAACCGTGGAGATCGGTAGCCTCATGTTTGGCGGGGCTGCCGAACCACCAGCGATGGAACTGGTC
The DNA here is from genome assembly GCA_035464955.1 of Gemmatimonadales bacterium. Lineage (GTDB taxonomy): Bacteria > Gemmatimonadota > Gemmatimonadetes > Gemmatimonadales > GWC2-71-9 > JABDII01. Next base: position 10,213 of record DATHRW010000222.1, on the reverse strand, counting down.
CGCTTTGCTATTCCGCGCCGGGTCTACACCCAAAGCCATATGGACTACGTGGTAGAGGCGTGCGGCCAGGTGTTTCAGAACCGGCATGCGTTGCGCGGGCTCCGGTTAGTCAACGACCCCCCGTATCTGCGGCACTTCACCGCCGAGCTGGAGGAACTCGCCCCCGCTGCCACGGCAACGGCGTAGGGGGCGGACGAAGGAGGCGCCATGGGAATGATGTTTCCGCTGCTCGCGCTCCTGATCATGCTCGGTGGCGCGTTGGGCATCACCTGGATGATCACCCAAGGGCGCGCGCGAACCTCCCTGCCCGACGTCGATGAAGAAGCGCGGCAGTTGCGGGCCGCGGTGCAGGAACTCCAACTCGATATGGAGGCGGTGCGGAATGAGTTGGCGGAGGTCTACGAACGACTCGACTTTACGGAGCGGCTGCTGACACGAGGAGCAGGCACACCCACGCCCAACCGGCTCACTTCAAGCGGAGAAGGACCTCTCCCCGCACCTGAGTAGCCGCGATGCCCTGCTCGATGTGCCGGCCTGAGAGCTGGCTCACGTAGACTCGAACGACGACGCGCTCGTTCTCTCCGTCCACCCGCATCAGATCCTGCGGAAGAGCATTTCGATCCATCGGATGCTCGCCCAGATAGGCCCGGACCTTGTCGACCAGCGGCTCAAGGGGGAGGGCGATCAGCACCGTCTGATCCTCGAGCAGTTGCAGCAAGCCGGCCGCCGAATCGAGCGCGACGCGTAGGTGTCGATCGCCGAGGGAGAGCGTGTCGGATGGGATGCGGGCCAGATGGTACACGTAGTCGTACCCCTCGACCGGGGCGAGCACGGACCGCGCTCCCGTGGTGTAGTAGAAGCCTGAGGGCTCGCGAGCCTCGGCGGCGCTGACATACCCCAGGTTCAGCCCCTGCATGATGACCTGCGTGCGCTGGATCGCATAGGCCTGGCGCTTGGCCGGATCGGCTCCGGAGGTGTCGGGAATCGCGCGCTCCTCGGGGAACCACTGCGCAACGGTGCCCCTGCCGTGCGTTCCGATGAGATAGGTCAGGATTTCGCTGATTTCCCGCCGGTGTTCAAAGGCCACTTCGCTGGTGGCCGGCCGGACGCGTCCGGCCGCAAGTAATCCCGCCTCCGTCAGGTGACTGGCCAGGCGACTCGTCTGGCTCCGTACCGAGACCCGGTACGCCGACCATGGCCCAATGGAGGTGATCAGTGCGACGGCACAGAGCGACGCCGGAATCACCTTGATATTCTTCGATCGTCGGATGGAGTAATACAGGGCTACTCCGAAGAGCCACGCAGCCAAGACCACCAGGAAGTAGCGGCGCTCGGTGAAGCCGTATTGCTGGACTCGTTTCCAGATGGCGAGCACCAGCATGATGATCGACGGAAACAGCGCCACGTAGAACCACCGCGCGTAGCTCTGGACCCAAAGATTTTCGGCCTGTTCCTGGATGGGATGGAGCAAGAGGAGGGACAAGATGCCAACGGTGGCAACGCTCGACACCAGATAGCCGATCCATCCGCTGGGCCAGACCCCGGTCACGATGATCTTACCCATGTACACCGTGAGGATGACCAGGTAGATCAGCACGATCGGCATGAGGATGTACTGCGCCAGCACCTTGAGGCCCAACGGATAGTCTCGAAGCTGGTCCAACGCCGAGTAGTCATCAGGCACGCCGCTCAGGAACACCCAGGGATGAAACACGCCGGCGATGAGAAACCACAGGTGCGCGTAACTCTTGTCCGGGATGTCGACGCCGAGGAGCTTGTCCAGGGCGACCAGCGCTATGACCAGTCCGACGAACAGCACGGCGGCATAGAGGGCCGCGGTGAGGAAGCGCAGGAACAGCGTCCGGTTGTATTGCCAGAACCCGTTCGGCTCGCCGACCCCGAGGTATGGCAGGAACGCCACCAATAAGTGGAGCGCGATGAGAAATTGCGCGAACCGCGTGAAGGCAACCACCGGCGACCACTGGGGCCACAGGAGGTAGTATGCCGCGAGCGCCGCGACTCCAGCGAGGCTGGCCGCGAGCCGCAGGGTGGGCCGCCACGCGCGGCGCTCGCCCCAGAGCACGAGCGCGGTGAAGAGCGGCAGGCCCAAGAGCGCCGCCGTGATGAGTCGGGGGGCTGTATCCTCGCCGACGTTCTCGATGGCGAGCATGGCCGTCACCGTGGCAACGAACGCGGCGACGAGCACGAATGGAAACCGGGCGAAACTAGCGGAAGCGGCCGAGGCGAGTAGCTTCACCGACGGGAAGCGCATGATCGAAAAGATGCCATCCCGGGGTAAGAGCGGCAAGGATGCGCGCCTGGGAGCGAGGTGGTATGGACGCCTACTTGGATGCAGCGATCGACGAGGCCAGGAGCGGGCGGGATGAGGGCGGCATCCCGATCGGGTCGGTCCTGGTGCACCGCGGTGCCATCCTGGGTCGCGGGCATAATCGCCGCATCCAAGAGGGCAGTGTGGTGCTCCACGGCGAAATGGACGCCCTGGAGCGGGCCGGGAGGCAACCGGCAGCCGTGTACCGGGCCAGTACCCTCTACACCACGCTCTCTCCCTGTGCGATGTGCAGTGGTGCTATTCTTCTGTATGGAATCCCGAAGGTGATTATCGGCGAGAATCAGAGCTTCATGGGAGAGGAAGACCTGCTCCGCTCCCGTGGGATCGAGGTCATGGTCGTTCAGGATCCGACCTGTATCCGTCTCATGGCCGAGTTCATCGCCCAACACCCAGCTCTCTGGCACGAAGACATAGGAATCGATTAGTCTCAAGGGACAATGGAGTCCAGCGGCCGCCCCAGCGGGGCCGAGGGCACGACCGAGGGATGATGTCGTAGCAGTTCGACCCGCAGGAAGCCCGTCCTATGCGGCGAAAAGGAGCTCCATGGCCGTTCCGCGACACGCATCTCTGTTTTCCTCCGCCCCTGTTCACGAGTTTGAGCCCGCTGCATCCCTACCTCGCCCCCCGGCGTGGGGCCCGTGGCTCCTTCCACTTCTTCTGGGTGGGGTGACCGGCCTCTGTGCCCTCGCGACCTACGTGGCCCCGGCGCACAGCAAGCTCTGGTGGTTTGTGCCCTTCAGCTTCCTGGGGAACTCGCTCGCGATGATTCCGTATGATGGGGCCGTGATCTACTTGGGGGAGTTTTACCCCCTGTGGCTCGTTGTGCTGGTCGGGACACTCGCGACGATGCTCATCGAGGCGTGGAACATGGAACTGTTGAGCCGCCTGCTGGCGCGTGACGGGGCAAGACAGTTCCGGGAACACAAGGCGACAACCTGGACTCTCGCGCTCTACGCCAAAGCGCCGTTTCTGTCGCTGGTCGCAACGTGCGCCCTGCCGATCATTCCGCATTACCCCATGCGCCTGATTGCGACGCTCGCCCGCTACTCGCTCTGGAAGTACCAGGGCGCCGTCGCCATCGGCCGCAGTGCGCGGTACGCAGGACTCGCAGCCGTGGGGTGGGCATTCCCAATTCCAGGAATCTGGATCGTCGCGGGGAGTATCATCCTCCTGCTGGCAGCGATTCGTGCGGCTCGTCAGGTCGGACGAGAAGAGGCGATCCAGGAGACTCCTGCGTGAGACGGTGTTTCCTGCTGTTGGTCGATGGCCTTCGTCCCGACGTGGCGGAAACGCTGCTCGAGGATGGACGTCTGCCCTATCTGGCCGACATGGTACGGAACGGCGGAGGTGTCACGCGGGCCGTCACCTCCTTTCCCTCGACCACCAGTGTGTCGTATCTGCCCTTCTTGACCGGTTGCACTCCCGGACGGTGCAACATCCCATCGATCCGCTGGCTCGACCGCTCGGCGTACGACGGCAAGTGGTGGCGGAACCGCAACGCCGTACGGAGCTACTGCGGCTACCAGGCCGGCATGCTCGACGCCGACATCGACCCAGGGGTCCGTACCATCTTCCAATTGGTTCCCGAAAGCATCGCCTTCTTCACCATGATCACCCGCGGCCTCACGCCGGAGCGGGATCCGGCCCGGCGCGCCCGCGTCTACTGGGCAGCCATCGGGCACTATCTCCTCTGGAACCAGCCATCGGATGACGTGGTAGCGCGGCACCTCCTCCGGGCCGTGGACCAGCCATGGAAGTTCGTCTTTGCCCAGTTCCCGGCAGTCGATGGGTACACCCACCAGAGCAGCCCCGACGCCCCCCCGGTGCTTCGGGCCCTCGAGCGGGTGGATGTGGCGGTCGGGCGCCTGCGGGACCGGCTTGCGGCACGGGGCGAACTGGCAGAGAGTCTGATCCTCGTTGTGAGCGACCATGGCGCGACCGAGGTACACACCCACCTGGACCTACCGGAATGGTTCCGCCATCGAGGCGTGCCAACCCTGTCGCATCCCATCGTATGGGCGCGGGCGCCCCGAGCCGCGGTCATGGTCGCCGGAAACGGGTCGGCCATGGTGTACGCGCGTCCCACCGAGCCGCGCAATGGCCGGTGGCCGATCGAGCGGCTTCGTCACTCCGACGCGTTTGGCAGCACCCAGGACCTCATCGGTGCGCTGGTTTCCGAACCCGCCGTTGCCTTCGTAGCCGGTGAATCGGAACAAGGCGGCGTCCGCGTCGTATCCTCGGCGGGTGAGGCGGAGATTCGGTCACGTGGTGAGGCGATCTCCTATTCCTCTCTGACCGGCGACCCATTGGACATCGGCGGCACTCGAACTATGACGCATCGTGAGTGGCTCGAACACACCTGGGACACACGGTTTCCCGATGCCCCCGTGCAGATCCTGGACCAGTTTAGGTCTTCCCGCACGGGCGACTTGGTCGTGGTGGGGCGGGAAGGGTTCGATTTCCGGCAACGGTATGAGATCCCGGAGCACAAGGCGGGACACGGCAGCATGCACCGTGCGCACATGCAGATTCCCCTGTGGTCGAGCCACCCACTTCCTGCGGAGCGCCTTCGCAGCGCCGACTTGTTCCCATCCATGCTGGCGTGGCTCGGCGTCATCGCACCGGCCGACCTCGATGGTGAGCTGCTCTGGCACCCGGGCTGCAACCGGAGGGCGGATTCGCCTGTGAGCCGCGTCGTGGCAGCCCTGCCGTAGACTCCAGGGCTCGGTCACGTGTCGGCGCTCGAGGGCGTCGCACAATCCGGAAATGGAGATGATGATGGCCCGAATGCGATCGGTCCGGCACGAGGTTTCTCTTTTCACCCTGATGAGTGTGGCCTCCGCCTGCGTGGGCTGCACCGTCGCGTCAAGTGAGCCCGCCGATTCCATGCGACCCCACACCCTCATGCCTGTCCCAGCCGAGGTGTCCTTCGGCGAGGGAAGCCTGTTGATCGATTCGTCGTTCACGGTGGCACTACTGGGCTACACCGAGCCACGCCTCGAGCGGGCCTCGGCGCGTCTCATCGACCGACTCTCGACACAGACGGGCATCCGATTTCTCGCGGGAGTCGGCGGAGCCCCAGTCGACGCTCGGCTGGAGATCCATGTTCAGGCCGGTTCGGGATCGATCCCGGGCCTGGTGGAGGACGAGAGTTATGCGTTGGAAGTGAGCCCGACCAAGGCCCGCCTCTCGGCCGCCACGCCGTACGGCGCGCTACGCGGAATCGAGACGTTTCTGCAGCTGGTTGAGCCGGGATCCGATGGTCCTGCGGTGCGTTCGGTGGCCATCCGTGATGCGCCCCGTTTTCCGTGGCGCGGCCTTCTCATCGACGTGAGTCGGCACTGGATGCCGGTTGAGGTGATCGAGCGGAATTTAGACGCAATGGCGGCGGTCAAGCTAAACGTGCTCCATTGGCATCTGTCTGAAGATCAAGGCTTCCGTATCGAGAGCCGACGCTTCCCCAAATTACACGAGATGGGATCCGACGGGTTGTACTACACCCAGGATCAAGTGCGTGACATCGTGGCCTATGCGGCTGACCGGGGCATCCGCGTCATTCCCGAGTTCGACATACCGGGCCACACCACGAGCTGGTTCGTCGGACACCCCGAGCTTGCCAGCGCACCGGGGCCGTACCAGATCGAGCGCCATTTCGGCGTGTTCGATCCGACCATGGACCCGAGCAAGGAGGAGGTGTACGACCTCCTAGACCGATTCATTGGTGAGATCGCTCCGCTGTTTCCGGACCCGTTCTGGCACATCGGCGGGGACGAGGTTACCGGCAAACACTGGAAACGGAGTCGCCGCGTTCAGGACTTCATGCGCCGAAACGACCTTGCCGACGCTCACGCGCTCCAAGCCTACTTCAACCGGCGGCTGTACGACATCCTCACGAAGCATGGTAAGCGGATGGTTGGATGGGAGGAGATTCGTGCTCCCGGCTTCCCGAAAGACATCGTGATCCAGTCGTGGCGCGGTGAGGAGTCGCTCGTCGAGGCCGTCCGCCTGGGATACGACGTCATCCTCTCCCGGGGCTACTATCTCGACCTGATCCAGCCCGCCGGACGCCATTATGCAATCGATCCGGTTGGAACGGCGGCGGCAGCGCTGTCGCCGGAACAAGAGGCCGACGTGCTCGGCGGCGAGGCCTGTATGTGGGCCGAGTTCGTGACGGCAGAAAATGTCGATTCGCGAATCTGGCCGCGCGCCGCCGCGATCGCCGAGCGATTCTGGTCGCCCCGATCGATCACCGACGTGGACGACATGTACCGGCGGCTCGAGGCCGTGAGCGTATGGCTCGAGTCCGTCGGCGTGACCCATCGGAGCAGTTACCCCGTCATGCTCCAACGGCTCACCGGCGGTGCCCCCATCGAGTCGCTCCAGGTCCTGGCCGACGTTGTGGAGCCCATCAAGGAATATCAGCGGCACCAGAACCGGGACTACACGAGTGCTACTCCGCTCACCCGCCTGGTCGATGCGGCCCGCCCCGAAAGCGACGTCGCTCGACACTTCAATCGAGCAGTAGCCGAATTCTTGGCGGACTCGAGCCATGTGACCCGCCGAGACGAGTTGTGGGACTGGCTCACCAGCTGGCAAGAGCACCGCGACCGGCTCGCTCCCATTATCGAGCGCTCGCCGGATCTCAGGGAGATCAACCCCCTTTCTCGGACGCTGGCAGAGCTGGGCGCGATCGGGCTCCAAGCCCTGGTGGGAATCGAGGGGGGCACGGCGACCGGGGACCGCACCCAGCTGTTGGGGGTGCTCGGGCGTGCCTCGAAGCCCGTGGCAGAACTGGAATTGATGGTCGTCGAGGGCGTGCGGAAGCTGGTGGAGGCCGCCCGCGCGACTCAGTAGTAATTCCAAGCGTAGTCCTCGCTGGGGAACGCCCCGTGGTCCGCACAGCGAGACCAGTGTCTGGGCGGCAGTCCTAGCCGCCAAGCCCTCCGGGGCTCATCTTTCGCTACATGACCGGATCTCCTCCCCGCCTCGCCGCCGCGCTAGCCGACCGCTACCGTATCGAGTGCAAGCTTGGCGCCGGCGGGATGGCGACGGTCTATCTGGCGGAGGATCTCAAACACGACCGCAAGGTCGCGCTCAAGGTCTTGAAGCCGGAATTGGCCGCCCTCCTCGGCCCGGGGAGGTTCCTGCAAGAAATCCGCGTCACGGCGAACCTCCAACATCCCCACATCGTTCCACTGTTCGACTCGGGCGAGGCAGACGGATTCCTTTATTATGTCATGCCGTACGTCGAGGGGGAGACTCTCCGGCGCAAGCTCGAGCGCGACGGGCGTGTCCCGCTCCAAGAAGCCCTGCAAATCACCCACGACGTGGCGGATGCGTTGAGTTATTCGCACGCCCGTGAGGTCCTTCACCGGGACATCAAGCCGGAGAACATCCTGCTTTCCGGCGGGCACGCCCTGGTGGCGGACTTCGGCATCGCGCGCGCCATCCGGCTTGCCGCGGAGGAAGGCAGCACCCTCGTTGGATTGCCGGTGGGCACGCCGGGATACATGAGCCCGGAGCAGGCGCTGGCGAGCGCCGCCATCGACCAGCGAACGGATGTCTACTCCCTCGGGTGCGTGCTGTACGAGATGTTGGTCGGTGACCGCCCGCCCGCATCCGTCGATCGCGAGTCGGTGACGAGGCACCGGATGATCGACGTGCCGCTGAAACACCGAGCTTCGCTCGACAGGCTGCCCCCAGCGTTCGAGGCAATGCTGACCCGGGCACTGGCGCATTCGCCGGCGGATCGGTTCGCGACAGCCCAGGAACTTGCCCAGGCGCTCCCCGCGACGGGCCAGGAAGGGGCTGGGTGGTGGGTGGATGGGAGGCGGGGCAGGAAAGCACTGATGGCGGGCTTGGCTGCCACCGTTTTCCTAGCGGCCGGCGCCCTGGCCGTGCTCGCGGTGCGGAGCGGGCGGCACGAACTCACCCCCAAACGGGTCGTCGTGGCCGTATTCGAGAACCAAACCGGGGATCCGTCCCTCGATCCGTTGGGCCGGATGGCGTCCGATTGGATCACGCTCGGCCTCCAGCGCACCGGCATGGTGGACGTGGTACCCTCGCCGACCCTGCTCCAGGCGGCCAGGGTGGTGCAGTCCGGGCCGGAGCGGCGCCGGAGTGGCGACGCGTCCATCCGCGCCCTGGCCCAGGAAGTCGGGGCAGGTACCGTCATCTCCGGTGCCTACTATCGGTATGGTGACACGCTGCAATTTCAAACGCAGGTGACCGACGCCATTCGAGGCCGGCTCCTGGGCGCGCTCGACCCGGTCAGGGGCTCGAGGGCGTCGCCTCAAGTCGTAATAGAGCGTTTGCGCGAACGGGTGACCGGCCTTCTTGCGCTTACCTTCGATGAGCGACTCACCACGCGAGCCACTACGTCCACACAGCCCCCAACGTACGAGGCCTACAACTCGTTCAACCGGGGAATGGAACTCTATGTCCGCCAGGAGTATCGGCAGGCGCTTCCGCACCTCTATCGGGCCTTCGAGCTCGACTCGACGTTTCCCGTTCCTCTCCTGTTTGCGGCAATGAACGAGTACAACCTCTTGCAGGTGGCCCGTGCCGATTCCGTCCTGCAGGTCCTAGCCCGGTTTCGCGACCAGCTCACACCGTATCATCGCTATTGGCTGGAGTACCTTCAGGCCGTGGTGGCGGGCGAGAACGAGCGTGCACTGAGTGCGATCAGCCGCGCGGCGGAGGCGGCCCCTGGGTCCAAGGCGGTGTACAACTTCGCCTTCGCCGCAGTGCGCACCAACCGGCCCCGTCAGGCGCTGGAGGCGCTAGCGAACCTCGACCCCGAGCGCGGGCCGATGCGCGGGTGGTATCCATACTGGCTGATTCTGACGTGGGCCCAACACCTGCTGGGGGGCCACGCAGACGAACTCGAGGCGGCCGAGCGAGCCCGAAAGCTGCACCCGGGCAGTCTCCAAGCGGTCCGCCTCGAAGCGGACGCCCTCGCCGCGTTGGGCCGCGTGAACGCGGTCAACCATGCCCTGACCCAAGCCGCCGCCCTGCCGGCAGAAGGGATCTGGACGTGGGGGCTCGTCGCGGCAACCGCGGCCGCAGATCTCCGGGCTCACAGGCAGCCCGAAGCCGCCCGTGAGCTGTTCCAGCGCGCGATCGACTGGTTTGAGGCCCGTCCGCCCGCCGAGGCGGAGACCGAAGAGTTCCGCACGTGGTACGGCGCCACCTTGTACAATGCGGGACGATGGGATGAAGCGGAGCGTGTCTATACGGCGCTGGCCGCCGAGTTTCCTGACGTCGTTAGGTACCGCGGCCTGCTTGGCGTCCTGGCCGCGAGGCGGGGCGATCGGGATAAGGCTACCGAGGTCTCGGAGTGGCTACGGAGCCTCAACCGACCCTATCTCTCCGGTGAGAATACCATGTATCGAGCCCGGATAGCCGCGGTGCTCGGCGACCGGCAGCAGGCGGTCGAGCTGTTGGGGGATGCGCTGAGCCAGGGACAGGAGTATTCCCGCGAACTCCACACATATATCGACTTCGAGGTCCTTGGGGCGTACCAGCCCTTTCAAGAGCTGATGCGGCCCAGAGAGTAATGAGTCAAGAGTAAGGAGATGAGGAGTGAGGTTGAATGTTCCTTCTCACTACCACTCCCTACTCCCTGGTCCCTACTCCCTGCCTCCCGAAAGCGGCGTCGCTCGATATCTCAATCGAGCAGTGAATGATCCTTTTGGTGGACCCGACCCCCTCGCACCCTGAGAAGAGTTGCCAGCCAAAACAGATATGAAGGCTACCTTGTCGGGCTCGAGGGAGACGCCTTCGGCGCGCGGGCCCTGAATGGCCGGCTTGACCCTCACTTGACCACCCGTCCCTAGCGTTGGGGTGGACTCAAGGGAGGGC
>DATHRW010000221.1:0-3203 GCA_035464955.1 Gemmatimonadales bacterium | reverse complement strand
GTGGTCGTGCAGGTCGCGGACACGTTCTTCTCGGCGCTCCGACTGCCCGAGTGGAGCGTCACCCTCGTAGCCGGCCTCGCGGTCCTCGGGTTCCCAATCACGGTCGTTCTCGCGTGGCTCTTCGACAGGACGCCGGAGGGCCTGCAACGAACTCCGAGCCCTTCGGCAAGCCGTGCCGGCGCCCACGCCAGTGGCGACCGACGGCGGGGGATGGTCCGGGAGGGTGAGACCGGAGGATCCGCCTTCGTCGTGACGGGTAGTCAGCGCCGTGCAGTCATGGGCGCGGCCCCGTGGTCGCGCGTGACGGGCCTGTAGCTCAGTTGGGAGAGCACCTGCTTTGCAAGCAGGGGGTCGCCGGTTCGAGTCCGGCCAGGTCCATGCGGATAAGTCGAACGAACACAAGCCTTACACTATCGGCGTTCCGGGTCCATGATGGGTTCGTTGGGGAAAGCCCTAGCTACGGCCTGTTCGTGCCCGGCCTGGAACCCCAGACATACGGCCGCTGGAAGGGCGGTATCACATAACGCACTTCCTTCTGAAAGAGCTTTTTGAGGGTGAGCGGTTCAGCCTGCATCGGCGGCTCCCCAGCGCAGAGTCCTCAATATCTGCGGTACTAGAGCACTCGTGCCTAGCGCAGGCAAGGGTGCCTCGATCTCAACGAGACCCGTCGTAGTCCGGGAAGATGAAGTACCGTGCGGCCGGATGCACCGATGCATCGGGCATTTCGGGGGCTTTGTTGGGAGTCGCGGCGCTCGAGCGGCTCGCCGGGTCGCGAGTACCAGGGCGCTTCGGTGAGCGTGTTCTCAGAATCGTAAAAGGCTGCACGGACGCGGACGAGCAGCCGAAGCCGCCTTGGAGGACGCGCAAGGAGCAGTACATCGCTGGGCTCGCGTCGATGCCCGCTGATGTGTTGCTGGTGTCCTCGGCGGACAAGCTCTACGATCATCGACGGACCCAGGCGCTTTATCACCTCTCCGTTCGAGTCGGAGGCGGAGCTAGAGAGCAGGTGGGTTGGGTTATGGACGCCGCTCTGATGGCTTTCCCTCGACCTGATCGGGCGTCCACTACGAAGCATAGCGGACCGGAGGACCGGCGATGACAAGACGACTGCTGCCACGCGCCCTTGTGTCGGGCGCTTTGTTTGTGCTCACGGCGTGCTCAGCCGAGCACCGGTCAAATGTGGAAGAGAACAAGGCACTTGTCCGGCGCGCGCACGAGGCGGTCTGGAGTGACGGTGACCTGTCGGCGATCGACGAGATCTGGGCTGCGGATTTTCTCGGACATCCACCGGTCGGTCCGGACTTGCGCGGTAGACATGCTCTACAGGAGCGGGTGCGGGCGCACCGTTCGACATTTCCAGATTGGAAGGAGGACGTGCAGGAAGTCGTAGCGGAGGGTGACCGCGTCGCTGCACGGTGGATTTCGACTGGTACGGACGTGGGAGGTTTTCAAGGCAATCCGCCCACGGGGCGAAGTGTCAGGATCGGAGAGTTGGGGTTTTACCGGATCGAAGACGGCAGGATTGTCGAGCAGTGGGTGCTGGCGGACGTCTTGTCCCTGCGTGAGCAGCTCGAATTGGTGCCAGACACGACGGTTCCCTAGACATAACAGGTCCGCGGGTGGCTTACCCGCTGGCGCGGGCGCGCGAACACCCACGCTCGCGTTGCTCGGACGGGCAGCGACAGCGGGCCGGGGCTTAGATTAGTTCGGTTGGCGAAATGTGTGCATCCGTGTCGGTTTTCTGAAGAGAGTAGACGTATGGCTGGGAGGCGACACATGCCGAGCGAACACGCCCGACGAGTCGGGGCGTTCGTCGGAGTCGCATGGCTACTCGCCGGGCAGCTTTCCGGCCAGGAATGCGGAGACTACCCGGACTTTGCACTGCGTGCCCCTGACGTGCAGACGGCCCCCGGGACCGAGTACGCGGAATGGACGCGATCGTATCAAGGCATGCCGTCCCTCGAGCGAATGAGCAATGGGCGGCTGTGGGCGGCCTGGACCTCGGGCGGGATCAACGAGGGACCGGACAACTACGTGCTACTGGTGACGAGCACAGACGCCGGCCTTTCCTGGTCGGAACCGAGTCTGGTAGTAGATCCGCCCGGCAACGTGGCAGCGTTCGTACCAATCCTTTGGCGAGATCCCCTTGATCGGCTCTGGCTCTTCTGGAATCAGGGATACGGCGCGTGGTGGGATGGCCGCGGCGGAGCATGGGCTGTCGTTGGTGAGGCAGCTGAAACGGCGACACCGCGCTGGGGCACACCACATCGCATCGCAGATGGCTGGCCCGGCGGCAAACCCACCGTGCTAAGCTCAGGCGAGTGGCTTCTTCCCGTATTCGTAAGTCATACGCCCTCACAGATCCGCGAGGAGAATGAGTACTACCGTCTCGGGCTCACGCCGTGCGTTGAAGCCGCGTTGAGTCACGATTTGGGGTCGACGAAGGGGGCTAACGTTCATCGATCTTCTGATCACGGGCGTACTTGGGAGTTTCTTGGGCAAGCTAGACGTGCTGGTCAAGCGTTCGAAGGCGGGAATGACTTGGTCGAACACTTGATCATCGAAGAGCTGGACCGTTCTCTCTGGATGCTCATCCGAACGGCACCCGGTATCGGACAGTCCTTCTCATCGGACGGGGGTCGTACCTGGAGCCCGGTCCAGAGCAGCGGTATCCGCCATCCGTTGAGCCGGTTCTTCATCCGCCGGCTAACCTCCGGCCGAATCTTGCTCGTGAAGCATGACCCACCCGACGTGACCTATCCCGAGAGCTGCGAGGACTGCGGAGAGCTGAACCGATCGCACTTGTCCGCTTATCTCTCTGAGGATGATGGGCGGTCCTGGTTCGGAGGTTTACTGCTCGACGAGCGGGAGACGGTGTCCTACCCCGACGGCCGAGAGGCCGAGGACGGTCGCATTTTCGTGATCTATGACCGGAACCGGTACACGGATCGTGAGGTGTGGATGGCGGTGTTCACCGAAGAAGACGTGCGGACGGGGGCATGCAAGACCGTAGCATGTCGACTTCGGGTGCCCGTGAGTCGGCCCGGTCGCTAGAGAGGGGTTACTCGGCTTTGACCGCGGGAGCGCGAACCGGGGCCGCTGCACGCTAGTTGTCCCGCAGGAAGCCGAGGACCGCGCCGTCGAAGAACTCCCGATTTGTAAACATCACGTGATCGGTATCGGGCACCATCACGTGCTCCTCG
>DATHRW010000220.1:0-7738 GCA_035464955.1 Gemmatimonadales bacterium | reverse complement strand
AACCGCTACCGGAGCGAGGCATCGGTGGCGCATCCGGCTACGGAGCGATGGTGGAGCAGGCTCCGGGAACGCATGAAGGAGAACGGTGTTCAGGTACCGCGGTCGGGTCCACTCGACGGGCCGGATCCAGAGATCTGGGCGTTGCCGGAGGCACGATCTCTCATCATCAGCGGAGCGACCAGGTCCATCAATCCATGACCGGCGGGACGAGGTGGCCTCGTAGGCTCCTACGCAGGGGCCCGTGCCGGTTCCTCAGCCGACTCTGCCAAACAGCTGCTCGAGGCGGTTGAGGCAACTGGTCCATCCCTGCTCATGGCTGGCCTTCGCCTCGGCGGTTGGGAACAGCTCGTGGGTCAGGACGACTTCGGTGGTTCCGCCGAGGTCGGTGAACTCGACCGTCACGAGCGTCTCCCCGACGCGGGAGTCCTCCTCTTCCCAGTCCCAGGTGTACACCAGCCGGCGGGGGCGGTCGATCTCGCGATAGCGTCCGGTTGCCGTATGCACCGTGCCGTCACCGCTCTGCATGCGGAGCCGGTAGGCCCCACCAACCGTGAGATCCACCTGGGCTTCTACCACCGTGGCGCTCTCAGGGCAGGACCACTGCTTGAGGTGTTCGGGCTCGGTCCACGCCCGAAACACGGTATTGGGGTCGGCGTTGATCAGCCTGCTCACCTGCAGGAACGTCCTCGTGTCGGTGCTCATGTGTCCTGCTCCGTTCTCGTGGTGGATAGTTTCTGCCCGAGATAGCGTGACAGCGAGTCGAGCCTCCCCTCCCAAAACGCGCGGTAGCGATCGACCCAACGTGCCGCCTCCCCCATGGGGGTCGCGTCCAGTTTGCAGCGGCTGATCCGTCCTTCGCTGGCCCGCCGCACCAGCCCGGCGCGCTCGAGCACCCGCAGGTGCTTCGAGATGGCGGGCCGCGACATCGCAAATGGCCGCGCCAACTCTCCGACCGTGGCGTCCCCGTTGGCAAGCCGAGCCAGGATGGCCCGCCGGGTGGGGTCGGCCAAGGCGCCAAAGGTGCGATCGAGGCGCCGGGAAATGGTAACCATATGGTTACCAATATGGCCACTGCGCTACGGGCGGTCAAGCCCTCCTTCTTATCCGTACGTCACGCCGGGGTAGAGCAGATTCACCGCGAGCAGGAAGACCGGTTGAAACACGGAGTCGAACACTTGCCAGGCGACGAGGATCCCGACCCAGCCGAGGTACGGGTGGCGCCAGAGCAACTCTTGGTAACGGGGAACGACGCGATCGGGGAGCAGTAACACCAGCGCCCCACTGCCGTCGAGTGGCGGAAACGGCAACATGTTGAGAATAAACAGCACCAGATTCAGCGAGAAGAAGGCGCCGATCACGAAGGCCACCGCGTCCATGCTGCCGTGGCTGGTGGCGGCGGTCACGTGCCCGAACGAAACCGACTCCGGTGAGTGGAAGACCTGGGCGGCGGCACCGGCCTTGATGAGCAGGGCGGCAAGCAGGACCAGAATCAGGTTCCCGGCTGGTCCGGCGATCGCCATCCAGGCGGCCCGCCGGGGATGCTGCCGGGCCCAGTTGGCATCGTACGGCGCGCTGGCGAAACCGAACGGCCAGCCGGAGATCAGCACCGAGAGTATCGGCAGGCCCACCATGCCCAACGGCTCGCGGCGAATGTGGGGGCGCGGGTCGAGCGAGACCTGACCGCCGTGGTAGGCCGTGAGATCGCCGCCGCGCTTGGCGGCCCATGCGTGCGCCGCCTCATGGAGGGTGGTGGAGAACAGAAAGACGATGTAGTAGACGATGCCATCCGCGAGGTTAGGCATACTGGGTGTGACACTCCCTGGAGGTGGCGTTCGATTTCTTGAATTTCGATGGGTGCCGCCGGCCGCGAGAGCGGATCACGTCGGAACACGGCCTTTGCGCTGGAGCCACCATCGCATGCAGCGGTGCCCCAGGTCGACCGGTTCACAGAACATGAGCGGGCAGCCGCCGACGATGCATTCCATGCCGAGTTCCCTACACGCGGTCACCGCCTCCTCCGACACGCTGCCCTGGCCGAAGGAGCGGTGAAACCACACCCGGCCAACTTCGCGCTTGGCGCACTGCCGGACCAGGTCGACCGCGACACTCGGATGGGTCGCGATGACCAGACCATCGACCGACCCCCGCACGGACATGAGATCGGGGTGGCACCGATCGCCCTCGACCTCGGATGCGCTTGGATTAATGGGAAACGTGTCGTAGCCGGACTGCTTCAGTTTTCGGTAGACCGCGTTGGCCGCCTGGCCTCGATTCCGGGAAACGCCGGCAACCGCAATGCGGGTTCCGGCCAGAAACTGAACGACTGACTCCGGGACCGGCGTCATGGTTGGGTCCTCCGTGCGATTCGGCTAATGGGTCTCCTCGACCCACACCTCGGCCGCTCCGTCGACGTCGTACGCCACCCGCAGCCGCCACGGGCGGCAGCAGACCGGGCAATCCTCCACGTACTGCTGCGTGGTACCGCCTCCTGGATCAATTCCTACGGAGACGGTCTCGCCGCAGTAGGGGCACTCGACCTCGGCCTCGGTCTCGAGGTCTGCGTCCTCGATCGCTTCGACCTCGTCGTCCCATTGGCCGGCCATCTCATCCATGGGCTCGGAAGGCATCGCCGCCCCTCAGGTTGTGTGCGACCCCTGTGCTGGATCGACGAACCCAATTATGAAGGTATCCGCTGAGATGCGCCATGTTTGCCTCGTCGATCGTGAGGCGACAGATTCCCATCCGGATCCGTTTGTCGCCGCTCCCCATGCACGGAGCCTCAATGCGAATCGTCTCTCTGGTGGTTCTCGGTCTATTCATACTTGGTGCTCCGGCAGTCACGGCCCAAGACGCCCGTCCGTATGGTGAACGAGTGGAAATCCGGCGCACGGCGTTCGGCGTTCCCCATATCCTGGCGGACGACCTCGCGGCACTCGGCTACGGGATGGCCTGGGTCCAGCTCGAAGACTACGGCGCGCGGGTGGCGGTTAATCTGCTTCGCGGGCGTGGCGAGCTGGCCCGCTATTTCGGCCGTGACTCGCTCGACTCCGACTTCGCGTTTCGCGAATCCCATGCACGAGCGGTCGAGACCTTTCATCTGCTGGAGCCGGCCACGCGCGAGCTGTGTCAGGGATTCGCGGCCGGCGCAAGCCGCTATATCGAGACCCACCCCGAGCAATTTCCGGTGTGGATGCCCCATGACTTCACGCCGCACGATGTCGCGGCACTCTGGGTGGATGAGACCATCGCGCCGGCCACTGCTCGGTTCCTGCGTGCTCAGCGTGCCCGGCTCCGCGCGGCGGACTCGCTGCGCGCGCTCGGGGCAGGATCCAACGCCTGGGCCTTCGCCCCCAGCCGGACCACCTCGGGCCGTTCGATCCTGCTCCGGAACCCGCATCTGAACTGGGACGCCGGCTACTACGAAGCCCAGATCACCGTCCCCGGTGTGATCAACTTCTACGGCGACTTCCGGATCGGGTACCCGCTCTACTTCGACGGCGGTTTCAATGAGCATCTCGGCTGGGCCACGACCAACAACAATCCCGACCTCGAGGAGGTCTACGCGCTCGATGTCGATCCCGATCGGGCCGACCAGTACCTGTTCGATGGCGGTTCCGTAGCGCTCGAGCGCGAGTTGATCACCGTCGAGTGGAAGAATGGGGACGGCCTGTCGAGTGAGTCCCGGGAGGTGTGGCGCTCGCCGCTCGGGCCCGTCATCGCGCGGGGTGAGGGCAAGGTCTATGTCCTGCGCTCGCCGGCCTGGGGTGAGTATCGCAAGACCGAGCAGTTCCTTCGTATGATGCGGGCCCGGAACCTCGACGAGTGGAAGGCGGCGGTCCGGATGCGCGCCCATACCGAGTCGAACCTGACCTACGCCGACCGCGACGGGAACATCTTCTACGTCTGGAATGCGACGCTGCCGCAGCGGCCGCTTCCATCGGGAAACGACACGGCAGCCGTTCCAGTCCGCACCACGAGCCAAATCTGGACTCGGATCGTTCCGTTCGACTCGTTGCCGCAGGTGTTGAATCCGCGGAGCGGCTACATTCAGAACGCCAACGATCCGTTCCACTTCACCAATTTGGAATCGCCGATCGACTCGACCCGGTTCCCACCGCCCGACTTCCCCGGCCCCGCCCTCGGCCTCCGCAGCCAGTTGAGCTTGAAGCTCGTCGCCCAACAGCGGAAGGTGAGCCTCGAGGACGTGGTGCGGCTCAAGCATTCGTATCGCATGCTGGCCGCGGAACGATTCAAGGAAGACCTCTTGGCCGCAGTGCGTGCGTCGAATCCCTCCGCCGAGGTTGCTGAAGCCGCTGCATTGCTCGAGCGCTGGGATAACACGGTCTCACCGGAGTCACGCGGCTCGACCCTGTTCGAGACGTGGGTGTACCGATACATGACTCCGGATTCCGGTGACACCCGCCCGCGCCGGGAACGCGAGCAAGAGCTGATCACCACGCCGTGGAGCGCCGCCAAGCCACTGGAAACTCCGGCCGGGCTCGCCCAGCCGGAGCGGGCGGCCCGGAGCTTTGCGCGGGCGGTGGAGGAGACCACCCAGCGATAAGGGAGCTACGACGTAGCCTGGGGCGACGTACACCGCGTACGGCTAGGCGACCTCGATCTGCCGGTGGGCGGGTGCTCCGGGAGCCTGGGATGTTTCCGGGTGCTCTGGTTCGAGGACGCGCCGGACGGGAAGCAGCACGTCGCGGGTGGCGACGGCTGGGTGTTGGCGGTCGAGTTCGGGCGTGACGGCCCGCGCGCCTACTCGATCCTGGCGTACGGCGAGAGCTCAGACCCCGACTCGCCGCATCACACGGATCAGGCGGAGATGTACACCCGGGGAGAGCTCAAGCGGGTGGCGTTTACCGAAGCGGAGATCGCGGCCCAGTTGGTTCGGTCGTATCGCCCCGAGCAGTGAGCCCGCGGCCGAAATCGTCGGTCGAACGAAAGGTGAGTCGGTCTAGGAGTATTCTCGCGGCGCATTTAGGAGTCGCTCTCGAACACCGCACCCCGGGGCGCGAAGCCGATGCCGCTCACCGTGGCGGACCCGTCCAGGAAGTAGAGTTCGGTGGTGCCTTCCGCGGCTCCTGATTCGGCGCCGTCGGCTGCTTCGACCGGGGTGGAGTAGAACCAAATCTCGACGTCGCTCCCGATTGGGACCTCCGACCAAAACGACTCGATGGCTCCCCAGATGGACTCGTCGGTCTTTCGCAGGGTGTCCTTTCGCTCCGGCTCACCGAACCGCCGGATGACCTCCGCCTGGGTCATGCCGACCGTAAACTCGGCGTGATGCGGTGGGGAATAGCAGGCCACGGCCCCGACCATCAACAGAGCCCTCGGGAGACTCCACCGACTCACGGCATTCCTCGCTTCGCGCCTACTGGTCCCTCCACCGAACCTCCATCCCGACATACGCGTTTCGCCTCGGTGACGGCTCGAGCACCCGACCCCCGAAGCCATTGATCGTCACCGAGCCGACATAGGCGCGGTCGAACAGGTTGTTGACCCCGATGAAGGGGGCGAGGACGAGATCGCCGAGGCTGCGAGACAGGCTCGCTCGCAGGTTGGTGACGCCCACACCCCAGTCATCGACTTCGATGCTGTTGTCGTCATCGGCGAACAGCGACGAACTCAACGTATGATCAACATCGATCGCGAGACCGTGGACCGGAGAGGCCCGGATGCCGAGCCGGAGGGCGTGCCGCGGAATGCCCGGGAGACGGTTGCCGTCGAGCGTGTCGATAGTTGCCTGATCTTCCAGGCGATACTCCTGAAACTGATATGACGCGAAGGTGTAGGAGCCGAACAGCCTGAGGCCCGGCAGGGCCACGGCGCCGATTCCGATCTCGATGCCTCGATGCCGCGTCTTGCCGGCATTCTGGAAGAAGGTGCGGCCCAGCACTTCTCGGAACGGAACGATGGCGTCCCGGATGGTGCTCTGAAACACCGCTGCCTCGTAGGTGCAGCACGAGGCGATCCGGCCGCGTGCGCCGAGCTCCACGGTCACCGCGCGTTCCGGATCGAGGTCGGGGTTGAGCCCGCCGCTGCCATCGGGACGATTGATCAGTTCGGTGGTCGTGGGTGTCTGGAATGAGTTCGAAACGTTGGCGTAGGGTGTGACACTCGTTTGCAGCGGCACACTTACCCCGGCGTGCCAGCTCCAGGCCGACATGCGCCGCCGATCGCTCTGATCCTCGCCGTCGGTCAGGTGCCGGTCGTCGACATCGAAGGTCACGTTGTCGTATCGGAGTCCGGCCGAGAGATGGAGCGCCGGCAAGGGATCCCAGCCAATTTGGAGGAAGGGCCCGATTTCGGTCACCGTCTCGATCTCGTTCACGGTCACACTGTCGGTCGGCGCGCCCATGCCATCGCCCAGGAAATTCACTCGATCGTCGCGCATGCTCTGGACATCGAGCCCGGCGGACACAGTGGCCTGGCCCAGGCGGCGGCTGCCGTCCAACCTGATTCCACCCGCCCAGCGGCCCAGGTCGATCACTACGTTGGTGGCCAGAGGATTGAACAGCGCGCGATGGATGCCGTACACGGTAGCGGCATACTGGCCGGCGTCGTCGAAATGTCTCACCGTCAGTGCGAGTTGCTGTTGGCTCACGTCTTTTCGCGCGTCACGCACGATGCTGTTCACACCCGCGGAATCGGGATTGGCAGCATATTCCGTGGCCGTCAGCGCGCCCGGGTTCTGGGCATCGGGGCTGTTGCTCAGCGCAAGGGTGAGTCCGAAGGCCGTGCGGGCTGAGGCGATCCACTCGAACGTGGCATTGGCCTTCCGGATGTCCGCCTGGCTGTGTTGGCGCGTGCCGTCGGTGGTGAGCCGGGATAGTGACAGGGCGCCGCTCGCAGGCCCCGACCGGAACGTCGTCCTGGACTGCCACTTCCAGGTGTCGAACGCCCCGCCAACGAGCCGAAAGGCTTGGGAGACCGGAACGAGTGGGGCAGGGCGCGAGGAGAATGCAATCACACCACCCGCGGCATTGCCGTAGCGTGAGGAGGCCGACCCGCGGATCACTTCCACCCGGTCGATGGAGCCGAGCTCGAGGTTCGACAGCTGGCTCTGGCCGTCGGGCAGGGTTTGGGGCACGCCGTCCAACACGATCTTGATGCCGCGAACGCCGAAACTGGCTCGGCTCCCGAAGCCGCGGATCGAAATGCGCTCGTCCAGCGCGAAGTTGTAGCGATTGGCGACGGAAACGCCGGGTATCTCGGGTAAGGCCTCATCTAGGGTGACGGTGAAGTGGCCACGGGACAGGGCATTGCGGTCCAGCCGCGCCACCGCCAGCGGAGCTCGGGCGATGCGCTCGGGCGCCCGGGTCACGGTGAGGTCGGGAAGCGTGATAGCGGAATCGGACTGCACGGAATCGGGCGCCTGGGGCTCCTGTGCCGTGAGGGGCAAGGCGGCGAGGAAAGCGGCGATTGCAAGCCAGACCTCAGCCGCTCGGCTGACGCTCTGTCCTTGAATACAGATCCACCCAGCCATACCTTACCCTGCCGTATGATGACGGCCTTTCGAGTTCACGCGCGATTTCCCCGCTCAGGATGCGATTCTCTCATGCTCACCAAGTATGCAGCACACGACCACAGCTGACGAGCCCGGCGTTGGAGAGGGCTGGATGCGCTTGGCGGCGTTGGTGGCCGAACAGGTGCCGGTCGCCGAGATGGACGGGCTCTGGGTGTTCCGGCCGATGATGCACGAGGGTCGTCAATGGGGTACGGCGGTCTTCAC
>DATHRW010000219.1:0-3096 GCA_035464955.1 Gemmatimonadales bacterium | reverse complement strand
ATCCCGTCCACGCCGAGGCTCACGAGCCGCTCAAGGTCCGCCTCTTCGTTCGCGGTCCAGTCAATGATACTGGCGCCGGCACCACGTATGAGCGCGACGAGTTCGCGATCGACATGCTGACGCGCCTGCCAGAGCGTGCTCGCTCCCGCCGCGGCCAGCAGCGGGCGGACGTCGATGGGCCGGGAGGCGAGCAAAATCCCGCGCCGAAGCGAAGGCCGGGTGCGGCCAAGCCGCGCCACGATGCGGTGGTCGAAACTGTGGACGCTGGAGCGCGCCGGGAACGGTCCGGCATCGAGTTCGGCGAGGAAGCGTGAGTCGTGGCTGGGCGGGAGGTTCTTTAGTTCGATCCAGACGTCGCGGTCGCCCAGGATGCTCAGCACCTCGCCAAGCAACGGGACGGTCTCGCCGTTGGGCAGCTTGGTCCGGGTCACCGTCCGAGTGTCCAACTCCGCAATGACGCCGACCCCTGGCAGATCGGGATCGTGGTGAACCACCATGCCGCCATCGCCCGCGGCATGGACGTCCAGTTCGACCCCGTCGGCCCCGAGTTCGACAGCGCGGCGAAAGGCCTCCCGGGAGTTCTCGTACGCGTGCCCGGACGCACCACGGTGGGCCACGACCACTGCGTGGGCCATGACGGCTACGGCCTGGCGGGCCAGACGGGACGTCGGGCCGGTATGGATGGAGGCCCCAACCGGCCCGCGCTGATTGAGCGCACTCAGTTCACGTCGAGATTACGCGCTTCGATCCAGTCCGGCTCTTTGAATACGCCGCGCAGATACTCGCGATCTTCATCGGTCGGCGTGACCGAGGCGAGGTACGCCGGATAGGCTGCCTCGCTCATCTCTTCTCCCGTGACGGTGAAACACTGCCCGGCGTAGGCGCCGATATGGCGGTTGAACTTGAGATCGGGCACACGCAGGTGCCGGTCGGGGTTTGCAATGGCCCGATTCAGGCGCTCCACCAGCCTGGACACCTCTTGACGGTACAGTTCGCGGCTGGTCTCGTTCAAGTGGGCCACGTCGACGTTCATGTCGGTCTCGCGTTCGTCGAACCGGCCCTTGAGTCCCCACACGTAGGCCCAATGGGCGCTCGAGGAGTTGTCGGTCCCGAACAGATCGAACGCCGTGGGAACCCACTTGTTGAAATACCGCTGCATGATCTCCGGCGGGATCTTTCCAGCTCGAATGATGCGCAACAATCCATTGTTGCCGGTTCCCAGGTGGAAGCTTTCCTCCTTGAGCATCGGGCCCATCGACCGGGCCAGCGGGTGAAACGCCGAGGTCGAGAGCATCTTGAGCTGGAACTTGCCGTCGCGGTCGATGAACTGCGTGTAAGTGAAGAAGTCGAGCCAGTTGTCGACGATCTCGTTGAACGACCCGAGCAGCCGCTGACCCTCCTGGGCCGTACGCTCGAGCAGCTTCTGGGCCTCACGGCGGCCCTCGTCGCCGAAGTGCTCGCAGAGCAGGTACGACATCTGCCAGCCGTGCCGCATCTCTTCCATCATGACCCGCATGATCGAGAAGAGGTCGTAGTCGCTGGGAGAGGTTTCCAACAGGTTCCGCTGTTGCTCCACGGAGGCAAACTCAGTGTCGCCCTGGTAGACGATCAGATTGAGCAACGCATCGCGCACCCGCTGGTCGGGGATGTGCATCAGGGTTGGCCACTTGCGTTGGCCCTTGTAGTGGCCGAACTCGATGATCTCGACTTCGGGTGGCCCGAACTTCTCTTCGAAGGAAATCTTGGTGAACGGCGTGCCCTGGAATTCCTTGCTCGCGAGCCCGAGAGACTCCTGCCAGAAGCGAAAGTAATCGATCCAATCATCCCAATTGTGTACCCGTCGCATGAATTATGTCCTCATCGTCCGTGAAATACCGGGTCGCGTTTGGAGGCAAACGCGGCGAGTCCTTCGGTCGCATCGTCACTTCTGAAACAGATCAGCTGGTGTTCGGCCTCACGCGCGAGAGCCGAGCCGAGATCGGAGTGTCGGCCGTGGTAGACCGCCTGCTTGACGAGCCTGACGGCGATGGGAGGCAAGGCCGCCAGGCGGGCCGCCCAGTGGGCCGTCTCTTCAGCCAGCCGACCGGCCGGGACCACTCGGTTCACCAGCCCGAGTTCGAGGCAGCGCGCCGCCGTCACCATCTCGGTCGACCAGATGAGTTCGAGCGCTCGACTCGGACCCACCAATCGCGGCAGGAAATAGGTGCCCCCCATATCGGGATGGAGCCCGATCTTGTGAAACACTTGTCCGATCGACGCATCGTCGGCCGCGATCCTCAGATCGCACGCCAACGCCAGGTTGGCACCGCCGCCGGCCGCGGGACCGTTGAGGCTCCCGAGCACTGGTTGGGGCGCCTGGCGGAGCAGCGCCACCAGCTCGCCGCCCGAGTGCACCAGGGCCATAGCCGCGTCCATATCCCGGCGCCCGAGCACCTCTTCCATAAAGCGCACGTCCGCCCCGGCGCAAAAGGCTCGGCCCGCGCCGGTCACCACAATGGCGCGGACGTCTGGGTGATCGATGAGGCACCGAGCGGCATCGACCATTTCTTCGCGCATGACGCCGTCGAACGCGTTGAGGCGCTCGGGGCGATTGAGCAGGAGTGTCCCGACACCGCTCCCGACCCGTGCCGTCACAAACTGGTGGCTGCCCAACGTGACGGGGCGCTCAGGCATCGTCCATCCGTTCGATAATCATGGCCATCCCCTGTCCCACTCCGATGCACATGGTGACGAGCCCGTACCGGCCACCGACACGACGGAGCCCATACACCAACGTCGTCAGCAGCTTGGCGCCGGTCGCACCGAGCGGGTGGCCCAGCGCGATGGCGCCGCCCGATACGTTGACGCGTGCCGGATCGAGGCCCAGGTCCCGGATGCAGGGAAGAGCCTGAGCCGCGAAGGCTTCATTGAGCTCGACCAGGTCGAGGTCCTCGACCCGAAGCCCGGCGCGTGCCAGCGCTTTCTGCGTGGCCGGCACGGGCCCCAGTCCCATACAGCTCGGATCGAGACCGGCCACCGCCGTGGTCACGATGCGGGCCAGCGGCGAAACACCCGCTCGCCCGGCTGCGGCTTCGCTCATCACCACGAGCGCCGCCG
>DATHRW010000218.1:0-8865 GCA_035464955.1 Gemmatimonadales bacterium | reverse complement strand
ATTCTAGTCACTGGATCGACCGGCACAATCGGCGACGAGCTCCTGAGGCTCCTCGGTGAGCAAGACATCCCCTGTCGGGCTCTGGTGCGAACACCGAGGAATGCCGAAGGCATGCGAGCGCGCCGAGTCGAGGCCGTTGTCGGGGACTTCCAGGACCCGGCGAGCCTCGATCGAGCACTCGAAGGGATCTCGAGCGTTTTTCTCTTGAGCGCCGCCCACGAACGCCAGGCCGAACTCCAGCTCAACGCGATCGCGGCCGCCAAGCGCGCGGGCGTGGGCTACATCGTCAAGGTGTCGGTGATCGGCGCCGCCCCCGATGCACCGATCAGGTTGGGACGCGACCATGCGGCCGTCGAGCAGGGCATCCTCGACACCGGGATCACCGCGGCCATTCTCCGGCCTCATTCGTTCATGCAGAACATGCTTGGGTCGGCACGGCTCATTCGGCAGAAGGGCGAATTCTACGGCTCGACCGGCGATGCCAAGGCCCCGCTGATCGACGCCCGCGATGTGGCGGCCGCGGCGGCCAGGTTCCTGAGCCAACCCAGCGCTCAGACCGTGTCGCACACCTTGACGGGACCGGAAGCCATCTCGAACGATGAAATCGCGCGCATCCTCGGCGACGTGATGGGGAAGGCGGTTCGGTATGTCGATATTCCCGGCGAGCAGCTCAAGGCCGGGATGGTGGCAGCCGGGATGCCCGACTGGTTGGCGACCGACCTCATGACCCTGAACGAGATGTGGGCCAATGGCGTGGGACTGGAGGTCAGCCAGGCCGTCCCGAGCATTACCGGTCGGCCGGGCCGGACGTTCCACGAGTTTGCGCGGGATTACGCGGCGGCGTTCCGGGGCGCGGCGTAGCAGCGGTTCAAAGCTGCCGCGCCAGTGCGACCAGGTCGGCGGTCGTGCCCGAGGTGACAAAGGCGATCGTCCCGTTTCGATCGATCACATAGACCACCCGCGAGTGCACCACGTCTCCCGTGGTCTCGTCCCTGGCCCGGGTCACGTTCCAGTGATCGAGCACTCCTTCGACTTGGTCGATGGTCCCACTCAGCACGTGCCCGCGGGTTCCGAGCTCCCACTGCTCGGCCAGCGCGGGCAGGCGGGTCGGCACGTCGCGCCACGGGTCGAGTGTCACGATAAGGGCCACCGGGTCGAGGTCCGGAACCTGGTCGCACGCCCGAAGCACGTCGCGCACGACAACCGGGCACACCGTTTCACAGTGGCCGAATGCGAAGGTCACGAAGACCGGCCGGCCACGAAAATGCTCGAGCGAGACGTCGTGACCGTGCTGGTCCACCAGGCGTAGGCTCGGTGCCGCCCGATCGAGTCGGGGCGGCAGCGACGCACCAGCCTCGGACGCGAGAGGAGGGTCGCTGAATGCGCCCTCTGCGGCCGAGGCATTCAGTACCCGCAGCGTGGCAGCGGTGAATCCGGCACCGAGCAAGAGCCCGAGCGCCCCCAACGCGATCCGTCCACCGAGCCACCCGCTCAGGGCCCTCACTCCACCCTCCAGCGCCTCGCCCCAGAGGGCGAACAACACACCGAACATGATGGTGGGTTGGAGTACAAGCGCGACCCACCCGGCGGCGTCGGGTAGGCCACCGGGGGCCGCTCCGAAGCAGACTTCCCGCGTGCGGGCGAGCCAGGTGGCGCTCGCCGTCGCGGGCCAGAGGGCCAGGGCCCACCAAACCACGGTGATGCCGACGAGGACGGTGGCCGCCGCAAGCGCGGCGGCCTCACGCGACCGCATGTACCCTCATCCGATCTTCCACAGGAAGGACAGGAGTTTCCAATTCACGAAGTAGTACACCACGAACGCCGCGAGGAACACGAAGACCAGAACCATCGTCCCCCGAGAGGCGAGCAATGCGCCGCCGTCCGCGTCGCCTGCCGGCAGCGCACTCGGCGGCTTCAGGATACCCGGCGGAAGCCCCCGGGTGGAACCTGCTTCCAGCTTCTTGCCGAAGAACACCGACCACACGGTCACCAGGATGAAGATCCCGCCACCGAGCGCGGCCAGAAGGCCGCCGATGGCCATGATGCCGATCAGGAGATCGACCGCCGGAGAGAACTGGATGTCGAACGGCGCCTGGGCGAAGCTGATGTCCCAGTGACGCCGAGGCACGCCGAAGGTGCCCGCAAAGGTCATGCAGATCGAAAAGATGAACATGCCGATGGCGAACAGATACGGCTGGATCTTGGCCAACGGCCAAAACGCGACCTCTTTTCGGAACACCAACGGAATCACGTAGTATGTCAGCCCCATGAAGGCGAGGGCCGTCCCGCTCACCACCGTGGCGTGGAAGTGGCCCGGAATGCGGAGGGTGTTGTGGGCGATGATGTTGATTTGCTCCGTGCCGAACGTGACGCCGGTGATGCCGCCGACAAACCCGAACACCACGACGGAAAACACCAGGGCACTGAACCCCGGATCGCCCCAGGGGGCTTTCCGGAGCCACTCGAAGAGCCCCTTGGTGAGCCCGCGCACCCGTTGCCCTAGTTCGATTCCTGCGGGGACGGTGAAGCCGTGAATCATGCTGGCGAGCACGGCCAGGTACATGGCATAGCTCGTGTTCCACACTTTCCAGGCCGGGCCCATACCGGGATCGACCAGGAGGTGGTGCGCCGACGCCATGGAAATGAAGAGCACGTAGAGGACGAAGGCCGTACGGCTGATCTTCTCGTTGATGACGACCGAGCCCACCGTCAACGCGCCCAGGAGGTACCACACCGACACCATGGCCGCCACGTTGATCTGCTGCGACGAGTGGCCCAGGCCCCACCACACCAGCCGGTAGATCTGGGGATCCATGTTCATCCAACCCATCGACCAGAAGAAGGTCGGGATGTAGGCCGCGGCCCCGTGCCCCAACGTGATGACCGCAATGATGGCCGCGGTCGTCGCGCCGAAGGTGATGAGCGGCATTGAACCCTCGTAGGTCTTTTCCCGCTTGGCCACGACCAGCGTAGCGAAGAAGATGCCCACAACCAGCAAGGCACCGACCGCGAAGAGAATGACACCCAGGTAGAACAGCGGATCGGCCCGGAGCGGGACGTACGAGGTGAACAGGACGTCCGCCTTCCCCGCGATCATCATCCACTCGACCAAGACGGTTCCCAGCACCATGAGACCGAAGGAAAACCATGCCAGCCGGGGAGCCGGGACACGGCTGTTCAGGAGCACGGCGCTCGCGAAGTAGAGGATGGCCATCTCGAAGAACAGGATGAAGAAGATCAACATGTTCATCCCGTGAATGGTCAGCACGCGGTAGAACCACGTGGCGCTGAGCAGATGGACCGCCTGCCATCGCGTCAGGAGAACGAGAATGGCCGCAATGCCGCCGACCAGCAGCGTCACCGTGCCGACCACGGCGTTGGCCTTGATGAGCGCGTCCGCCTGCGCGTGCACCTTGAGTCCCGTCGTGGGACAAACTCGGAAGCTCGAGTTCATTGCACGCCCTCCTCAGCGACAGCCTCGGTGTTCAGCGCCGTGGTTGGCCCGTCGACCACGACGACTTTGCCGAGCATCAGGTGGTGGCCGATGCCGCAGAACTCGTTGCAGATGATGCGGAAATCGCCGGCCTCGCTCGGGGTGACGCGCAGGCCGTAGTCGTAACCGGGAACGATCTGGAAATTGATGTTCAACGGATAGAGACTGAATCCGTGATTCACATCGAGCGAGGAGATGTGGAGCGTGTACTGCACGTCCTTCTGGAGACGCAGGACCGGACGCCAACTGAACATCGACGCGGAGAGATAGATGTCGCTCCCAGGGGGAGGTTCGACGACCGGAATGCCTTGCTCGGTCCCGACCTGATAGGTACGAATGAACTCTTCCGTGCGGGCGCGGAACGCTTCCGGTTCCACACGGCTCCGGATGCCGGACGGGTTCTGTCCGCCGCGAACGTGCCACAGGGGCATCATGGCAAACAGCACCATGCACCAGACGAAGGCCACGATTACCCAAAGGCGCTCGGTCTTGTGCGCGGGCTTCCACCAGATCCCCTTGGGGGATTGGACGCCTGTATTCATCGGTGCGCTCCGCCGCTCAGGGGAGGGTGGCCGTCGGGAGGGATGTGATCTCCCATAGGCCCCACAGGGTGTAGAACAGGAGCATGACAACGATTCCGGCTACCAACAGCAGGAACGGGTTGTCGTACAGCCGCTGGCCCAACGGGGCTTGCGTCCCCGCGTCCGTCGTCCCTTCGTGATCATCCGCCATCGTACGCCTCCTCTAGGGTGTCCGGCCAGCCACACGAACCGGCTGCCCAACCACTTCGGCCACCGTGGTGTCTCGTACGAACCGGGCGACCTCCTCGCCCAACCGGCTCCAGCGCGAGTGCACCGGGCAGGCCCGTTCATCCGAGCATTCCGCCCGACCCAACAGGCAGCGCCGGCGGGCGTCGACCGACTCGAATACCGAAACCACGTCCAGCAGCGAGACTTCCTCGGCGGGCCGGCTGAGCTCGAAACCGCCGTGCTTTCCGCGGGAGGACTTGACCACCCCGGCCCTCGCCATCGCATGCATGATCTTCGACAGGTAGTTGGCGGGCACACCGATGGCCCCGGCGATCTCGGCGACCGGCTCGGGGCCGCTGCCCCAGTGCTTCGCCAGATGGAACACCGCGCTCAGGGCGTATTCAGTGGTTCCAGAAAACATCGTGACGGGCTTCCCCCTGGACTTGGGCCCCTGGCTAATTACGATATTGACATGAAACAAGCATATTATGCATCCCGAGCGGCGTGAGTGCAAGATTGAGCGCCTCACCCGACCCCCGCACCCATCGGCAGGAGGCCCATGAGATCCTGGGGTAAGCGGCTCGAAGGGGCGGCATTTCGGGCCCTGTCACGGGCCGACGCCTTCATGAACCGGCTCTACACCTGGCGCTTCAATCCGCTGTATCACAGCGGGGCGCTGGTGGTGGTGCTGTTCATCGCAGTGACCGTGACCGGGATCTATCTGCTCTTCTTCTATCGGGTTAGCGCGCCATACCAGTCGATTGCCAGGCTCCAGGATCAGGTCTGGTTGGGACGCTGGATTCGTTCGTTCCACCGCTATGCCTCCGACGCGGCGGTGGTTGCGGCCCTGGTTCACGCCTTCCGGGTATTCGCCCAAGGTCGCAGCTGGGGACCCCGCACTTTGGCCTGGATCAGTGGGGTGGCCCTGCTCTCCGTTACCCTGATCTGCGGCTGGACCGGCTACGTCATGGTCTGGGACGAACAGGGGATGGTCCTGGCCCGGGAGGGAGCCCGGTTCCTCGATGCCCTCCCCTTGTTCTCCGAACCCATCAGCCGGGCATTCGTGGGCGACCGGCTCATCCCGAACGCGTTCTTCTTTCTGAATCTCTTCCTGCACGTCGCACTTCCGATCGGGATCGGCGTCGTGCTGTGGCTCCACGTCTCGAGGGTGGCCAGAGCCGCGCTCCTGCCACCGCGCGCCCTGAGCTGGGCGGTCCTGGGCCTGCTGCTCGGACTCTCGGTGCTCTGGCCCGCCGCCCTCGGACCGGCGGCCGACTTGTTTCGATTGCCGCAACGGGCGCCGTTCGATCTGTTCTACTCAGGCTGGCTCCCGCTCACCCGGAATCTGTCGGCCGGTCTGGTCTGGCTCGTGGGTGGCACACTCGCCGCGATCTTCGTGACCACCCCCTGGTGGATCGGCGGCCGCAGCCGACGCGTCGAGTCGATGCAGCCTTCCTTCGTGGTCCAGCGGCTCTGCGACGCCTGCCGAACGTGCTATCTGGATTGCCCCTACGAAGCGATCGACATGGTGGCGCGTACTGACGGGCGCCCCGGTCTCGTCGCCCGCGTCGATCCGGCGCTCTGCGTCAGCTGCGGTATTTGCGCCGGGTCGTGTGCCCCGATGGGGGTTGGGCCTCCAAAGCGAACAGGCCGCTACCAGGTCGCCGCCGTCGAGCAGTTCATCGCCGAACACACACTCGGCCCGGACGACATCGTGATCATTGGCTGCTCCTCCGGCGCCGGGAACATCACTCGAGGGACAACATTCGACGGTGCATGTATCTTTCCCGTCGACTGCGCCGGGAGCATGCACACCTCGGTGGTGGAGTACCTGGTGCGGTCAGGCGTGGGTGGGGTGCTGATCGTGTCCTGCCCCCCGCGCGATTGCTGGCATCGCGAAGGCCCCAAGTGGCTGGAACAGCGGCTGTATCACGGTCGGGAGGCCGAGCTCAAGGAGCGGGTCGACCGGCGGCGCATCAGGCTGGCCCACGCCGGGCTCGCGGAACCGTACCTCGTTCGGCAGGAGTTGGCTGAGTTCCGCCGCGAGCTGGCCGCGCTCGAAGTGGCCAGCGCGGAAGAGGATATCGCGCTGAGTATCGAGTGCGCGGCACCGGTGGAAGAGGTCGAGTCGTGATGGGACGCCCCGTGGTGGTGGCGCTTGGAGCCGTCCTCGCGGTGGGCGGTATGCTGGCACTGGGTGCGTTGTCCCAGATTCCGTACCAACCCGAGGAGGCGACGCACGCCGTGATTCGGCTCGCATGGCGGGCCCGGGGTGTCGCGGTCGAGGAGTGCCGCACCCTGACGCCGGAAGAACTCGAGAAGGTGGCTGTTCATATGCGGCGGACCGAAGTGTGCGAAGGGCGTACCCTCCCCTATCAGCTCCGCGCGGTAGTCGATGGCGATGTCCAGGTCGATGAAACCATCGAGGCAGGCGGCGCACGTGGCGACCGGCCGCTCTTCGTGCTCCACGACCTTCCGGTGGCCCCGGGCTCGCACAACGTGGAGGTCACATTTACTCGCGAGAGAGCGCCCGCAGAGACCACGGACAGTATGGAGGTCACCCCGGCCAGACTGGAGCTCGACCGTTCGATCGATGTGGCACCGGGGCAGATCGTGCTCGTGACCTACGACCCGGATACCAAGACCATGATACTTCAGGACGCGCCCGCGACTCGTTGATTGCCGGCGTGTCCCCTACAGGCAAATCCCTTGGAGACAGCACATGCCGCTTCGCGTGATCATCCTCGGCGCAGCAGGCCGAGACTTCCATAACTTCAATGTCCATTTCCGAAACAACCCTGCCTACAACGTGGTTGCCTTCACTGCCACCCAGATTCCCAACATCAGCGGGCGCCGCTACCCTCCCGCACTCGCGGGCGACCAATATCCCAAGGGCATTCCGATCGAGCCCGAGGACAACCTCGAGAGCCTGATCCGAAGCCGCGATGTCGATGTGGTGGTCTTCGCCTACAGCGATGTGTCCCATGACTACGTGATGCACTTGGGCTCCCGGGCCCTGGCGGCCGGCGCCGACTATCTCCTGCTCGGTCCCAAGCACACTATGCTGAGCTCGCGGGTTCCGGTGGTGGCCATTTGCGCGGCGCGTACGGGATCGGGCAAGAGCCAAACCAGTCGCTATGTGGCGGCCATCTTGAGCGGCTGGGGGAAACGGGTCGTGGTGATTCGTCATCCGATGCCGTACGGCGACTTGGTCAAACAGGCGGTCCAGCGCTTCGCGAACTACGACGATCTCGAGCAACACGATGTGACCATCGAGGAACGCGAGGAATACGAGCCGCACATTGCAGCGGGCAGGGTGGTCTACGCCGGTGTCGATTACCAGAAGATCCTGGACCAGGCCGAACGGGAAGCCGACATCATCATCTGGGACGGCGGCAACAATGACATTCCGTTCTATCAGCCATCGTTCCACATCGTCGTGGTAGATCCGCATCGCCCCGGCCACTCGGCCGAGTATCATCCCGGTGAGACCAACGTCCGGATGGCCGACTGCATCATCATCAACAAAATGGACACCGCGGCACCGGAGCAGGTTCAGGCCGTGCGGGAAACCGTGACCAAGCTCAATGCCCGGGCCACGATCGTCGAGGCCGACAGCCCCATTACCGTGGAGGGCGCCGAACAGATACGGGACAAGAAGGTCTTGGTGGTCGAAGACGGCCCGACTCTCACCCACGGCGGCATGGCATTCGGCGCGGGATGGGTAGCGGCCAAACAGCACGGCGCCGCCGCGGTCATCGACCCCAGGCCCTATGCCGTGGGCTCAATCGCCCGGACCTTCGAGGCCTATCCCACCACCGGCGCGGTCCTTCCGGCCATGGGCTATGGCGACCAGCAGACCGAGGAATTGGAGCAGACCATCAACGACTCCCCGGCCGACCTCGTGATCATCGGCACCCCAATCGACTTGCGCCGCATCGTGAACATCACGAAGCCATCGGTCCGGGTGCGCTACGAGCTCCAGGAGCGGGGAGACCCAAGACTCGAGAACTATCTGCGGGCGGCTCTGGGCGAGGCATAGAAGAGGCCGCCGCGCCTTGACGACCTGACGATCTACAGAGCTGCAGCACGGCCGGTGCACGTTCTTGCATCAGGACCGCCCGGCTGCGCTATTGCGTGATTCCGTTCCTCCCACCCATAATTGCGGGTCTACACACCCACTCCGAGGTACTCATGGGATCCTCCCCCCGCTCCCCCAGCGGCCGCCGGCTCGCAGTCGCAGCGCTCTTGCTACTTCCCAGCGTATTCATGCTCGGTTGCGCCGAGCAGCCCGACCGAACGACGGGCCCGAACACCGAGCCAAACCTCTCCGCGGCCGCCCAAGATCCGTTCGCACACGTGATCGAGGTGCAGAATCGCAATACCGCCCGCCTCATGGCCCGGCGCGAGGTGGTGGGCGTGGGCACTGGCCTGGCGGATGACGGCACTCCGGCGATCATCGTCTTGGCCAAAGGGCCGCACGTCGCGGCTGCGATTCCGCGGCGAGTCGAGGATGTCGCGGTCCAGGTCCGCGTGACGGGCGAGTTCCGCGCCTTCCCGCCTCAAGCCAACAAGGGCAAGCCGGGAGGCGGCGGCGGCAATGGCGGCAAGGTCGATCTCAAG
>DATHRW010000217.1:0-1738 GCA_035464955.1 Gemmatimonadales bacterium | reverse complement strand
TCACTCCTCGGCGGTGTCTGCCGCTGTTTCCTCGGCGGCGTCTTCCGCTGTGTCCCTGACGGCCTCCGCGCTGGAGGCACCGTCGCGCTGTCGCCGGTCGGGCGCCAGCTGCATCGTCATGTTCCGTCCCTCCAGCTTGGGGCCGGTCTCGATAGAGCCGACTCCGGTCGCGTCCTCTGCGAGCCTCTTCAGGATTCGCTCCCCCAATTCGGGGTGGGTCACTTCGCGGCCCCGGAACATCATCGTCACCTTGACCTTGTCTCCGTCGTCGAGGAACTCCAGCACCCGTCGCTTCTTGGTCTCGTAGTCGTGCTGGTCGATCTTGGGCCGGAACTTCACTTCCTTCACCACGGTGCGGGTCTGCTTCTTGCGGGCCTCGCGCTGACGGACCGACTGCTCGTACTTGTACTTGCCGTAGTCCATCATCCGACATACCGGCGGCCGGGCGTCGGGGGCAACCTCTACGAGGTCGAGGCCGAGCTCGCTGGCGAGCCATCGCGCCTCTTCGATCTTGCGTACCCCGATCTGGCTGCCATCGGGTGCGACGACGCGCACCTCACGGGCCCTGATCTTGTCGTTGACCCTGAGTTCCTGTGTGATCTGATCTCCTCCTGGGTGGTGGGCAGGAATACGAAAGACGGCAGCGGCTGCCGTCTCGCGAGAGCGACCTCGGCGCACCACGGGTGGCCGGGTGGGAAGCAGCGCCTCCTCTTTCTATCGAGTTGTGGGGAGGAGTATAGGTCAGGGCGCGATACGCAATACGCAATCCGCAATACGACGGACCGGTGAAGCCGCGCGGACAGCGTTCACCGGGTCTGTCGTATCGCGGGATTGGCGTTGGCGAGAGCAGGTAGACGCGCTCCTTGCGCTCGCCTGGTTCTGTCGTATCGCGTATTGCGAATCGCGTATCGCGCCTAGAACAACTGCCCCTGAGGATCGGGGCGCACCGAACGGGCGATCCCGTTCCAGATCAGCGAGTCCATGAACACCCATGAGCGGCGGTGGATGGCGCTGGGGCCGAACCACTGCAGGGCGGCCTGGTGGCGCGGCTCGGGATAGCCCTTGTTCGAGTCGAACCCGTACACGGGGAAATGCTCGGACTCCTGCCGCATCATGCGGTCCCGGGTGACCTTGGCCAGGATCGACGCCGCCGCGATCGAGAGGCAGCGGGCATCCCCGCCGACGACCGCCTCGGTGGCGGGCGCACCCACGAAATCCCACGAGCCGTCAAGGATCACCGCATCCGGCAACACTCCGAGGCCCTCCATCGCTCGCCGGGCGGCGAGCCTTTGCGCGTCGGCCATCCCCAATTCGTCGCACTCGGCGAACGAGGCGTGGCCGACGGCCCAGGCGGCGCACCACCCTGCCACGCGATCGAACAGCGCTTCGCGCTCCGCCTCGGTGAGCATCTTCGAATCCCGGATCTTGTAGACCCGCCGGTCACGCGGGATGACCGCGGCGCCAACGGTGATCGGCCCGGCCCATGCCCCACGGCCCACCTCATCGACACCGACGACGACGGATGCTCCCGAGTCCCAGAGGGAGCGCTCGACGGCCATGCCCGGTGCGGATCGCTTCAGGGCCTCTCGGAGCATCGGGACGCTCGACACGGGCTGACCGTACTACGCGTCCACCGTCTGGCACGGTCTCTCATCGACTGAGCATCGACTAGGGGGGATTCCGCAGCCCTCTCAGCGCTATCGCGGTTCGCATTGCCGCCTCGGCAGCCTCGGCACCC
>DATHRW010000216.1:0-6758 GCA_035464955.1 Gemmatimonadales bacterium | reverse complement strand
AGATCGAAGCCCAGATTGCCGCGATGGGACGCCCCGGCTGAGGCCGGAGCTCGGTTCCCAAAACGGCTCGCTCCGGGATAGGTTTCCCCGCACGAAGTCGAGGCCGTAGCCCTTGGGCATGCGGCGCGCTGCCAACTCACTCTCGGATTACATCCGCGTGCTACCCCGGACCCTCAGCTCCCGGATTGCGGTGCTCGCCGGTGTGCTCACGCTCGGCGGCGTGGCAACGCTGTCCTTCATCCTCATCCAGTCGCAGCGCAAGCAAGTCCTCGCCGAGGTCATCCACAGCTCCGAGAGCATCGCGGAAACGATCCGTCTCAGCATCAACCACGACATGCTTGGGAACCAGCGCGAGGGGGTGACGGAAGTCATCGAATCGGTGGGCAAGAACCCTGGCATCGGGTGGGTGCGGTTGTTCAACAAGGAGGGCCGAATCTCGTACTCCTCCCGGCCGGAGGAGGTGGGCCGCGTGGTCGACAAACAGGCCGAGGCCTGTATCAGGTGCCACACGGAGTCCGAACCCTACCGGAATCTCGACTTGAAAGACCGCTCTCGCATCTATGCGGATCCCGAGGGCGAAAAAATGCTGGCGACCATTGCCGTGATCCGTAACGAGGAGGGGTGCCACCCGGCTGGTTGTCATGCGTTGCCCACGTCCCAGAGCGTACTCGGCGTGCTGGACGTCGCCATGTCGCTCGAGCCCACCCAGGCCCGGATCTTTGCCTCGACGCGACAGGCCCTCTTGGTCTCGCTCGGTGCCGTTGTTGTCATCACGACTGCGCTGTTCCTCCTGGTTCGGCACAATGTTCGCCAGCCGGTCAAGCGGCTCATCGCGGCCACACATCGGGTCGCCGGCGGCGACTACAAGCTGCAAGTCCCGCGCGGCGCGGCCGACGAGATCGGCTTCCTCGCCCGCTCGTTCAATGAAATGATCGAGAGCCTGAACGTCTCCCAGCACGAACTCGAGACGAAGGTGGCCCAAAAGGCGGAGGAGCTGCGGACGGCCCAGTTTCAGGTCGTGCAGGCTGAGAAATTGTCCTCGGTCGGGCTCGTCGCCGCTGGAATCGCGCACGAGCTCAACAGCCCGTTGATGGCGATCGTGACCTTTGCGCACATGGTCCAGAAGCGGCTGCCACCCGATTCCCAGGAATACGCCGACATCCGGATGATCCTGCACGAGGCAAACCGCTGCGCGGCCATCGTGCGGACCCTGCTCGATTTCTCGCGGGACCAATCGCAGGAACCGGTCATCGAGCTGTGTGAACTTCCCAAGCTGATCGACCGAGCGCTGGAAATTCTCAAGGTCGAAATCCGAGGTCGTGGCATCGAGACCGACCTCTCGGTCCAAGCCGGCCTCCCGTACGTCGAGGCGAACACCGTCCAACTGACCCAGGTCTTGGTGAATTTGCTCCTCAACGCCGTGCAAGCCATGCCCGAGGGTGGACGCATAAGTATTGCCGCGGACGTGGTCACCCGGAGCGCGTACGCGACGGTCAAGTTTCCCCCAGCCCCGGGACACGAGTTGGTGCGGGTGCGGGTGCGCGACACCGGCACGGGGATCGCGCCGGAAGACCTCAAGAAGATTTTCGATCCCTTCTTCACCACGAAGCCGGTGGGGCAAGGATCCGGCCTCGGGCTCTCCGTGTCCCAGGCAATCATCGTCCGGCACCGTGGTACTATTCTCGCAACCAGCGACGGGAAGACCGGGGCGGAGTTTGCCGTCCTCTTGCCCGTGGCGGTACAACCAGCAGGCATCGCGGCGTCATGAACGAAGACCACATCTGGACCGAGCCCCCGCGCGTGCTCACCGTGGACGACGAGGAGGTCGTCTGCGAGAGCATCCGCCGCGTGCTGACCGAGGAGGGCTACAGCGTCGCCACGGCCACGTCGCCGAGGGCAGGGCTCGATCTCCTGCAGAAAGAGGTGTTCGATCTTCTGTTGCTCGACATCAAGATGCCCGAAATGGACGGTATCGACTTCCTGCGCCAGGCGCGGTCCATTTCCCCGGAAACCGAGGTGATCATGGTGACCGGCTACGCCACAATCGAGACCGCGGTCGAAGCCGTCAAGCTCGGCGCCACCGACTACCTCCAAAAACCGGTGAGCCCGGACCAGTTGGTCGTATCGGTGGCACGGGCGCTGGAGCGGAAACACTTGTTGGGCTTGACCCGGCGGCTGCGGTCCGAACTCGAGTCGCGATACCGCATCGGGAACGTCATTTGTTCGTCACCCGCCATGCGACAGGTCATGCAGCTCGTCGCCAAGGTTGCACCCACCAACAGCACGGTTCTCATCTCCGGCGAAACCGGGACCGGGAAGGAACTGATCGCCCGCGCGATCCATTACAACAGCCCCCGCCGCGATGCCCCTTTCGTGGTCGCGGATTGTGCGGCGCTCGCCGAATCCTTGCTCGAATCCGAGCTCTTCGGCCACGTTCGCGGCGCCTTTACCGGGGCCGTGAAAGATCGCAAGGGCCTCGTCGAGGCGGCGCGGGGCGGGACCCTCTTCTTGGATGAGATCAGCACCATTTCGGCGCAAATCCAAGGCAGCCTCCTTCGGTTGATCCAGGAACGGGAAATTCGCCCGGTTGGGTCCGACAAGACTGTCACCGTCGACGTCCGGTTGATCGCGGCGACCAATCGCGATCTCAAGGAGATGGCGGACGACGGCTCCTTCCGGGAAGATCTGTTCTATCGCCTGAGCGTTTTCACCATTCCTCTTCCTCCGCTTCGCGAGCGAACGGAAGAGATCCCACTCCTCACCCACCACTTCATCAAACAGTTCGCCGAAGAGTTCGAGAAGGAGATCGACGGAATCACACCGCGGGCGATGTCGGCGCTCGAACTCCACGACTGGCCCGGCAACGTACGGGAACTCGAAAACGTACTGGAACGCGCGTTCCTCCTGGCCGACTCCCGCCTGATCGACCTCGAGGACCTCCCCACCGTGGTCGGGGAACATCCCACCGCCGAATGGGACGAGGTTCCCACCGACGCCAAGGGTCTCGCCGCCAAGAAGCGGGAGCTCCGGGCCGAAGCCGTCGAGCGGCTCGAAAAGCTGTTCGTCCTCAAGGCCCTGAAGGCCGCCCAGTGGAACGTGTCGCTGGCCGCCCGCACCATCGGCATGCAGCGGCCGAACCTCCACGCACTCATGCGAAAGCACGGCATCACCCCGCCGGTGCGTGCCCGGGTCGGCTCGGACGATGAAGACGACAACGGGCACGCACCCCCCTCTTCGCCCTGATCCGACCCGTATCGGATCGGTATACACCTGGTCGGGCAGGCATCTCGATCGCCGTTTTCCCCTAAATCTCTAGCCGGCTTGAGGTTGCGCCGCCACGCCGCGCGGATGTCCCGTCATAGCACCACCTCGCTCTGTATACCAACCGACGACACTCGCGCCCGATCCGGCGCTTTGCGACCTCAGCTCACGCTCTCTATCCTACTGTCATCAAAAGCTTTAGTTGGCTCAGCCCCAGCTGGCATAGAGCTTGAGTTAAGGGCTGGCGCAGGGACGAATCGGAGGGCTCGAATGTCAGGGAGCACTGGAGGATGCCGAGGCGATGCCATGAAAGCCCAAGCGGTGATGCTCTCCGATTCCGAGGCCGGGGCCTCGATCGCCACTGGACTCGCCCGGCGCAGTTGCCCGGTCAGGTGTTACCACCGGTTGGAAGACTTGGTTCGCGAACAACCCTTGGGGTCGATCCCGGTCCTCATCTTCCACCTCCGGAAACCACCGAGGGGCAGCTTGCTCGGGGTGATCGGCCGAATGGCCCTCGAATTCCCTGCCATGCAGATGGTCGCGATCACGGAAGTGCCACTTTCGCTCCTGGTCGCCGAATACTTGACTGCCTGCGGAGTGGATCTAATGTGGACGGAGCCGAAGGGACAGGACCTCGACACCCTGGCCTCCGTTGTGGATCGGATGCACGAACGGCGGAGCCGGTGTTTGATGGTCTCGTGACCCGGAGCCGCCGCCTAACGGAAGGTGGTAAACCATGACGCGCAAGAATCGAGTAATGTTCGTTGATGATGAGGAAGGCGTCCGCGTGAGTTGGCAGCGATTCCTTCAGGACCGCGGTCTCACGGTCACGACCGCTCCCGACGGGGCGAGCGCCATCGCGGAACTCTCTCGTCAGCCGGTAGACGTCGTGGTCTCCGACCTTCGGATGCCGGGGACCGACGGGCTGGAACTCTTGAAGTGGCTGCACGATCGACAGCCCGCCACTCGTTTCATCCTATTTACGGGTTATGGCGACGAGCAGGTGGAGCGGCGGGCCCGGGAGCTCGGGGCAAGCGACTACCTCGAGAAGCCCGTGTCGCCCGATGTGTTGGCGCATGCGATCGACGTCGCGCTGGACCCCGGCCGACTCCATCCGGTTCTCCCGGTCCTGGACGTCAAGCGTCGCACGCGGACCCTTCCCGCCGTCCAGCCCACGGCGCGGACCGACGCAGCCTCACAGGAACGGACCCCGGCCCAGACCATCGGGCTTCTGGTCGCGGCACCAATCCTGGGCCTCGCGTTTGTCGTATTCCTGCCGGTGATCGGGCTCGGGGCATTGGCGTGGGTGGTGACTCGGCAGGTCAAGGGCGTTCTCTGGCCGGCGAGACCGTGACGGGGGAGCCGACAGGGGTGGGTGATGGCCCAACGCGTTGAGCGCAATCTCGCCCACCCAGAGCATCCGATCAGCGCGAAGGCTTGGTACAGTCGAGCCGTCCGTCGGATCGATTCCGTGAAGGCCGGATGGGCAGGGAAGACGCGAGTGGTCGCCCTTGCCCTGTTCGCTCTTACGGTGTGCATCACGCCCGACGCCGTCGGACAGGATACCCGGGCCGAGGACCGGTACTGCGCCGACTGCCATGAGGTGGATCGACTCCGCATTTCGGTACACGGCCCGACCATTCCATGTCTCTCTTGTCACCACGAGGACCGGCACCGGGATTTTCCGCAGGACTCGGCCGTCGCCGCCCGGAAGCGCTCAGCCATCTGCGCGGACTGCCATGAGGACGTTCACCTCTCCCATCGCGACGTAGCGGAGGGGGCGCCCCTCTGCACGGATTGTCATTCGGCCCACACCGACCCGCCGCCGGCTCAGGCACCCGGGCTGCTTGCCGGGCGGTGTGGATCCTGCCACGCCCAGGAGCTTGCCGATTTCGAGGCAGGAGGGCACGCGGCGTCTATTGCCCTCGACTCGCCGAACAGCGACCTGCCAACCTGTATGACCTGCCATCCGCCGCACCCCGCGTCTGCTGAGGGCACGGGCGAGGCCCGGCAAGCGGTCACGGCGTTGTGTGTCGACTGTCACACGAGTGACTTGCTGATCCGCCGATACGACCTCCCGAGGCTCGCCGCTGAGACGTATGCGCGCGACTTTCACGGCACCACGCTCCAGTTCCAATGGCGGCATCCGTCCGGCAAGAACCAGCCCGACGTGATGGTCTGCTCCGACTGCCACGGCGCCCACAAGGTCGGCTGGCTGGACCGCGGACAGCTCGCGCCCATTTGTCTCGACTGCCACAAGGGCGCCGATGAGCGCATCGTAGGCGCGTGGCTTGGCCACGAGCCCGTAGGACCGCGACATAACGTCGCGGTCTGGGCCGTGCGCGTCATGTACTACGTGTTCATTCCGCTGGTTCTGACCGGGCTCTTGCTGCACGTCATCTTCGACATCCGCCATGGCTTCGTAAAGCTCCTTCGACGCGAAACGCACCGGGCCTCGTCAAAGGTCATGGTGACCAGGTTCAGCCTCGTCGAACGGCTGGAGCACCTGTTGTCGATGGTGACCTTCACCCTCCTCGTGCTGACCGGCCTTCCTCAGAGCTACCCGAATTCAGGGGTCGGAAACTGGTTCATCCAGCTGTGGGGCGGCATCGGCGCGACGCGGCTGATTCACCGCGCGGCCGGCGTGTTGTTCGTCACACTGCTGGTGCTGCACGTGGGGCGGTCCGTGGTGGG
Organism: Gemmatimonadales bacterium; assembly: GCA_035464955.1. Classification (GTDB taxonomy): domain Bacteria; phylum Gemmatimonadota; class Gemmatimonadetes; order Gemmatimonadales; family GWC2-71-9; genus JABDII01. Next base: position 803 of record DATHRW010000216.1, on the reverse strand, counting down.
GGCGTTTCGCAAGGGGCACGTGCCGGCCATGTTCCCCGAGAAGAAGGACTTCGTGGACGCGGTGCAGACCCTCCGACATTATCTCCGCAACGCGCCCCTCCCAAAGGTCGGGAAGTTCGATTTTCGCGAGAAGTTCGAGTATTGGGGGCTTTTCCTCGGCGGCACGCTCATGACCGTCACCGGGTTCGTGCTGCTGTTCCCCGAGGGTGCGTCTCAGCTCTTGCCCGGCGTCGTGCTGGCCATCGCGCGGGTGATGCATGGCCTGGAGGCGACCTTCGCCGTGTTGGTCGTGGTCTTGTGGCATTCGTATGGTGTAATTCTGCGGCCGGAGGTCTTCCCGCTCGACAAGTCCATCTTTACCGGGAAGATCAGCCTCGAGCGGCTGCGAGAGGAACACCCACTCGAATACGAGCGCATCTTCGGCACCACCGAGACGGAGCCGGATCGCCAGCCGTAGGCCTCACGACGCGTGTCCCGACCGCATGGCTCGGAACGGGACGGGGGACTAGATTCCACATACCAGCGAGGGTCGTGCGTGATGGTCGCGGCGTTGGTCCTCTCACGAGGCTGGCGTCGAGGAAAGTCCGAGCTCCATCGGGTAGGCTGCCAGGTAACGCCTGGGCGCCGAGAGGCGACGGTAAGGGCCACAGAAAAGACACCGCCCCTCACGGGGTAAGGGTGAAAAGGTGGGGTAAGAGCCCACCGCGCCGCTGGTAACAGCGGTGGCACGGTAACCCCCAGCCGGAGCAAGACCAAGTAAGCGGCAAGGTGTGACCCACACCGTCCAGGTCTCCTGGGTAGCC
>DATHRW010000215.1:0-12668 GCA_035464955.1 Gemmatimonadales bacterium | reverse complement strand
ACCGTCGTCGGGATTCCGATGTGATGGTATTTCATTGCCGTGGTGTCCAATTGGCTTTGGCTATTGGCTATCGGCTATCGGCTATCGGCTATCGGCTATCGGCTATCGGCTATCGGCCCGAGAAGGTACAGCTGTTAGCTGTTAGCTGTTAGCTGTTAGCTGTTAGCTGTTAGCTGGCGGCCTTGCAATGATCTCTCCCTGCACCGAGCTGTTAGCTCTCTCCCACTTTGACAATCCACCGGGGGAATTCCCCCATAGCCCCAAGGGGAATCGAACCCCTATTACCACCTTGAAAGAGTGGTGTCCTAACCGTTAGACGATGGGGCCGGAACCACGACATGTATAGCGCTAACGGGAATCGAACCCGTGTTTCCGCCTTGAGAGGGCGGCGTCCTCACCGCTAGACGATAGCGCCGTGAAACAAAGCTATCAGCTATCGGCTATCTGCTATCGGCCGTGCGGCATCAGTCAACTGATAGCCGTTAGCCGTTAGCCGATAGCTCCCAGCAACAGGCCCGGCAGGACTCGAACCTGCAACCCCCGGTTTTGGAGACCGGTGCTCTACCACTTGAGCTACGGACCTAAATCGGCGGTTGGCCGGTTCGGCGGTTCGAAGAACTCGGGAGGCCGGTGAGCCTTCCCACGATCCGCCGACTCCGCCCATCCGCCGAATCCAGGGTGGCTGACGGGAATCGAACCCGCAACCTCCGGAGCCACAGTCCGGCGCTCTAACCGATTGAGCTACAACCACCACGCACTCCGGTTCGGCCAAAAAGACCCCCCAGAGCCCGGTGAAGTTAAGGCCCGGCATCGGGTTGGGTCAAGGCCAAAATACCGCGACAACAAGCGCCAGATCAGGCGATTCAGGCACCAGCACCCCGTCCAGCTCAGCCACCGGCACCACCCCGCGCGCGGCATTCGCCACGAACAACGGGCGGCCATCCAAATACCCCCGCTCCACGTGCCGCTCCACGAGTGGCCCTACCCGCTCGCCCAACCGAGCCCTGGCCACACCCGGCAAGACCCCCAGCGAGGATGCAGGACACGCAATCCGACCCCCCTCCCACCAGAACACGCTCCAAATACACCCCTCGGCCACGTAGCCCTCGGGCGTCAACATGAGAGCGTCATCCGCGCCGGCGGCTTTGGCCTCCGCGAGCGCCGCGTTGAAAGCGGCACGATCGGTGGTCTTGTCAGGATACGGTTGGTGCAATGCCCGCGCAGTCACCAGTCGAACCGGCGCCACACTCCCCACCGCCCGCTCGCTCACCTCCACATCGCTTGGCGAGACCTGGTATCGCACCACGCGATGGTCTCCGCCAACCGGAGGTGCCAAATCCAGAGGAAACGGAATTGCCAACGCGGCACAGCTCCGCTCCAGCCGCTCCACGTGATATGGCCAGAGCGGCGCCCGCCCATGCCTCACCCGGACCGTTTCGATCAACGCGGTCACGAGCGGACCGGTTCCGGCACGGAACGCGCACCGATCAGGGTCTTCGTCACGGTCGCCAACACGATGATGGCCCCTCCCACGAGCGGCCAGGCGCCGGGCCGCTCGCCGTGCCAAGCCCAAGCCCAGACCGGATTGAGCACCGGCTCGATCATGAGCACGATCGCGATCTCGACCGCCGACAGGTGGCGCGCGGCCGTGATCAGGAAGATGTATGCCACCGCAATCTGGAACACGCCGAGGTAGCCCACCACGATCCAATCGCCAGCCGAGCCCGCAATCGGAAGCGCAACCGGCAGGGTCACGAGGCAGGCAAACACGTTCCCCATCAGGATGGCTCCTGCCGCCGTGCCACCGCGGCTGTCCTTCCCCTTCCTGGCACTCATCCACCGGAGCCCCATGATGGTGAGGGCAAAGGTCACGCCGCTCGTCGCGGCGAGGATGTTCCCCCGCAGCGGGTCCGGCGCCGTCGCCATGGGCGCATCGACACCGATGAAGAAGAGCGCAAAGCCCAGCGCGACGACGGCCATGAAGACCACGTCGCGCCGCCGGATGGGCTCGCGAAGCAGGAGCGGACTCAGCAACAGGACGTAGAGGGGATAGGTCGACTGCAGGAACACGGTGTTGGCCGCCGTGGTCAGCTTGTTCGACACCACGAACAGCACCATGGTGGCCCCGAACGCGACACCCACCATGCTGGAGCGCCAGGTGATACCACGACGCGCGGCCGGCAGAAGGAGCAGTAACGTCAGTGCAGCAAAGCCGGAGCGGAGCGACGCCACCTGCCACCCGGTGAGTGTCGTGGCCTTGATGGCGGCGCCACCGGTCGAGAACAAGACGGCGGTCGCGATCAACTGGAGGTGCGCCAGCCGGCGAGCCGATCCGCTCCCCTGCTCCTCGCCCAGCGCCGTGTCTGCCATCGGCTACTCCTCGGTGAGCGCCTCGTAGATTGCCGCAACCCACGGCTCGGGAAAGCCCCTGGCTTTGCCCATCGCCCTGGTTTGCTCGACGGTCTTGGCCGCGCTGACTGCCATGCGGACGAAGTCGATCAACTCGAGGGTGGCTTGATAGGACGCGTTGAGCGACGCCGCCGGCGTCACCGGACCGTGACCCGCGATGACCTTGGTGTCGGGTGTGAGCGTCGCGAGCAGGCTGTCCATCGTGGCCACATACGCATCGACCTGCTTCCCGGGCCAGATGTAGGGCGAGGCCAACGCGAAGTAGCGGTCGCCCATGTGGAGCACGTCCGATCCCTCGAAGCGCACAACGAGATCACCTTCGGTATGGCCCGGGAGCGGGAACACGTGCACCGTCTCGCCGTTGAATTCGATGGAGACGGGGTTCTCGACCAGAAGGGTCGGCAGGGAGTGGCCGGTGTGGGGGGGCACCACGACGCCTTCGATAAAAGTCTGCGGCTCGAGCAGGGCCTCGCGCGTCTTGGGATGCGCCATGACCGCCGCCGCCGCGCCGAGCGTGGCGTTGCCACCGACGTGATCCTCGTGGTAGTGGGTGTTGATCACGTAGCGAATTGGAGCCTTCGTAATGCCGCCGAGCGCGCGGAGGATGGCCGGCGCGGCCAGCGAATAGCCCGCGTCCACCAGCAGGACTCCGTCCGGGCCGACCTGCGCCGCGATCTGGCAGCCGGCCCCCTCGAGCAAATACACGTTGCCCTGCAAGTGAGTCGCGGTGACCTCGAGCGTGTCCACCTGTCGCATGACATCCTTAAACGACTTGCTGGAACGCACCGGGTCGAACGCCCCATCATAGGCCGTGTAGTACAACATCAGCCCTTCGATCCGGTCGTGCAGCATCTGGGACAGCCAGCGCGCGGCCGACAAGCTGTCGCCGGTCATGGCGTAGGCGCGGGCCAGGTGATACTGGACGAACGGGCGGTTCAAGTGCCGCGCCGGGAGGAACGGATAGGCCTGCTCGAGCGCCTTGGTGTAGCCCGTGGTGTCGTCGGCTGCGAGGGCGGTCGTCGCCTGCTCGAAGTAGACTCGGAACCGATCCAGATCGCCTTGCTGGGCCTGTGCCGTACCGGCGAGCAGTCCCAGGGCGCACGCCAGGCGGAGCCAACGCGGGATCCGCCGCATGCGTCGTCTCACCACAGCGGGACCTTGGGCCACTTCCGCACCAGGTACTGGTCCACGCCCAGCATGCGCCCCGCGGCGCCGAGCATCAGCACCAGCGCGATGAACATCATGGGTGCGTCGTTACTCGACGCCTGCCACGGTGTGGCACCCTTGGTCAGGAGGTAGCTCAACAGCATGAGGATGACCGCCGCGGAGGTGAGCCGGGTCGCGGTGCCGGTGATCAGGGCCAGCCCGGCCAGGAGCTCGCCCCAGCTGACCAAACCAGAGAAGAATCCGGCATGCGGCAGCACGACACTCTGGAGGAATCCCTGGAAGAAACCGTAGCCGCGCTCGAGGCCCACGTTCTCGACGAAGCCGACCAGGCGTGGGGTGAAGCTCCCCTCGCCCGAGAGCTTGGCCCAGCCGGCCACCAGCATGACGACACCCAGGTAGACTCGCAGGACCACGAGCAGTCCTCGGCTCACCGTTTGTTGCAGCGATTGAGTTCGAGGTCCCGGATAGTCAGTCATGCAATGCTCCTTCGGCGTCGTTGATTGAGTGTTCAGGGGCTGGACGGCCCACCTAGAGGGACGGGCAGACGGGGTCTCGTTGCACCGCGGGCCGCGCCGACCGGCCCCTAATATAGGCTTCGACAAGAGGATCATACGGCAGCTTGAAGAATGGCCGCGGAATACGACATATTGTGTCGGTCATGCAGCGTCTCTCGCCCTCGGTTCGATTCGCCAGCCTCGTCTTGGCGTTGTCGTTTCTGGTCGCCCAATCGTGGGTGGGCTGTGGGCTAGCCTGCCAGTTCCAGCGCCGGCCCGGCCAATCGGCTCACCACGAGAGCGGCCATCAGACGCTTCAGTGTCACACCGGGAGCTGGACACAGACCGCTGTCGCCCCATTCAGGACCCTCGGCCTGAGCCTTCCCTCATCCTCGATGACAATGGACTGGGAGACGGCGGCTCCCACGGCAGAGATCGTGCGCCGACCGGCTCCCCCACCCTCCTGGACCTCCTCCTTCGAGCCTCCCCCTCCACGAGCCTGACGGAACGACCCGCCAGTCCGACACCGTCTCACACTCACGGAGGAATCATGCGTTCGCTCGTCCTCGCGACCGTTCTGCTCGTCGGTGGCGTCACACTCGCCACCGCACAAGAGCACGACGATCACAGCCACGACCACGGCGAGGTCCACTCGCACCGCGGCCCCGGCCCGCACTTCATCGACGCGTTCTTTACCGAGAACGCGTTCATCGAACGCAAGATCCGGCCGGACATCTTCGCCTCGGACGGCGATGAGGGACAGATCTACACCGCGCAGGTCGAGGTGGAATGGGCCCTGATCCCCAACCTCTCGATCATCACGCACGTGCCGTTTCACTCTCGGTCACCTGACGTGGGCTCGAGCGAGAGCGGCATCGGCGACATCGGGATCGGTCCCAAGCTCGCCGTGGTGAATGACCGGCAGAGATTCATTCTAGCGGTTGGCGGCGACTTCGATATCCCCACCGGCGACGCGGACCGCGGGCTCGGCGAGGAACATTCTGCGTTTGCGCCATTCCTGTTGGCATGGCTCCCGTTCGGTGGCGAGCGGCGTTGGCTGGTCCAGACCGCGGGCCACCTGGAGATTCCCCTCACGTCGGAGCCCGAATCGGAACACGTCGAACTGAGCACCGCCCTGTCATGGACCTCGCCCCTCGGCCTCACTCCTATCCTCGAGGGTGTCGTCGAGTTCGCCACCGATGGTGGGCCTGCGACCTGGTTCGTGGCGCCGGAGTTTCGCTGGGAGGTGGGCGGCGGCTTCGAGGTCGGCGCCGGTGTCAGGATCCCGGTGAGCGGCCCGCGTGAGTACGACTACCGGCTGGCGGCGGGAATCATCAGGCACTTTGCGGTGCCGAGGTAGGCGGGAGGGCGTGACAAACATGGAATGGCGGCTTGGCGGTTCGGTGGTAGGAGCATATGATGTTCGAACCGCCCATCCGCCAACCGCCGAGCGGTCAGCCGTTAGCCGATAGCACTTGAGGATATCGCCGATGCAAACCCAGGCTCCTGCCGCCCTCCTGTCAGACCCGATGCTGGTCTTTGCGTATCTGGGCGGTCTCCTGGCCATCATCTTCTGGGTGAGCGGATTTCCGGCGCTCAAGAAGTTTTTCACCGTCATCCCGCCACTCATCTTCGCCTATTTCGTCCCGACCGTCTCGACCGCACTCGGCATCACACCGCTCGCCTCGCCGGCCTACGATTGGATCATTCGATTTCTCTTGCCGGTTGCCCTGTTTCTCTTGGTCATCACCATCGACCTCCCGGCGCTCGCCAAGATGGGATGGATGGCGCTGGTCATGATGCTCGCGGGAACGGTCGGGATCATCATCGGGGGGCCGGTGGCATTCCTCGCCGTCGGGCACTGGCTGCCCGACCAGGCCTGGACCGGCCTCGCCGCGCTCTCGGGCAGCTGGATCGGTGGCGCGGCCAACATGATGGCGATCGCCCAGAGCGTGGGCACGCCGGATTCGATTCTGGGCCCCATCATCGTGGTCGATACCGCGGTGGGCTACGGATGGATGGGCGTGCTGCTGTTCCTCAGCGCGTTCCAGCACCGCTTCGACCGCTGGAGCGGCGCCGATACCACCGCCATCGAAGAGACCAACGCTCACTTGAGTGAGCTCCAGTCACACCGTCACCCCATAGAGGTGAGGGACCTCGCCATCATTCTGGGCCTGGCGTTCGCCGCCGCAGTGGCGGCAGTGTACGCGGGCCAGCGCATGCCGGACCTAGGCGACCCCACCATCATCAGCAAGACCACCTGGGCCGTCCTGTTCGTGGTGACCGGGGCGCTGATGCTGTCCCTGACGCCGGCCCGGAAGCTGGAGGAGGCGGGTGCCTCGAAGCTGGGATTCATGGCACTCTACTTCCTGATCGCGGCGATCGGCGCGAGAGCCGACCTCCACGCCGTGCTCCAAACCCCGATGTTCCTCCTCGCCGGCATGATCTGGATGGCCGTGCACATTGCCGTCCTGTTCGGCGTCGCGCGCCTGGTCCGCGCCCCGCTCTTCTTCATCGCCACCGGCAGCATGGCCAACATCGGTGGCGCGGCCAGCGCCCCGATCGTAGCCGGCGTCTACCATCCGGCCCTCGCCCCGGTGGGCGTGTTGATGGGCGTCTCGGGTTACATCCTCGGCATCTACGGCGCCCTTGGCTGCGCCTGGATCCTTGGGCAGCTCGGCGGCTAGCCGGGTTGCCTCAGACGCCCGCCGCGCCGACAATTCGGATCGAGAGGACATCAACCGAGTCCGGGAGCCGTCCGTGAACCGTCGCGAAGGCCTGGCCAAACTCACCGGCCGCGAACGATACGTCGACGACTTGAAAGTCGGGGACTGTCTCTGGGGTATGACCGTCCGGAGCCCAGCCGCGCGCGGGCGCATTCGCGAAGTCCGGTTCGGGCCAGGGGTCGATTGGTCGGAGTTCGTGGTGGTAGACCACCGAGACATCCCCGGCCCCAATGTGGTCAAGCTGATCGACTCCGACCAGCCGGTCCTCGCGAGCGATTACGTGCGCCACGTGCACGAGCCGGTTTTGCTCCTCGCCCATCCGTCGCGCCGCATGGTCCGTCAAGCGGTTCGTGAGGTCGAGGTCGTGATCGACCCCGACCCGCCCGTGCTGGATTTCCGGCTGACTCCTCGCGCCGATCAGATCCAATACAAGAGTGACAACGTCCTGAAGCATCTTCGAATTGAGAAGGGCGACGTCGCCCGCGCCTTGGCCGAAGCGCCCGTCGTGGTTGAAGGCGTGTACGAAACCGGAGCCCAAGAGCACGTCTATCTCGAGCCGCAGGGGATGCTGGCCTACGTGGATGGCGACGTCTTGGTGATCAAGGGGTCACTGCAGTGCCCCTACTATGTGCTCGACGCGATGACGCACGCGCTCGCCCGTGACCAGCACCATGTCCGGGTGGTCCACGCGCCTACCGGCGGCGGGTTTGGCGGAAAGGAGGAGTTTCCCTCGGCCGTCGCCCTACACGCGGGCCTCCTGGCGCTCAAGAGCGGACGCCCGGTTAAGGTGATCTACGACCGAGCGGAGGACATGGCGGCCACCACCAAGCGGCACCCCGCGCGGGTACGCCACCGCACCGCCGTCGACCGCGATGGGCGGCTCCTGGCCCAAGACATCGACGTGGTGATTGACGGCGGCGCCTATGTGACGCTGTCGCCCGTGGTGTTGAGCCGCTCCATCATCCACGCCGCGGGGCCGTACCACTGTGACCACGTGCGGGTCGATGGCCGGGCCATGTTCACCAACGCGGTCCCGTTCGGTGCCTTCCGCGGATTCGGCGCGCCGCAGTCGCAATTCGCCACCGAGCGGCACATGGACGTGATCGCCGAGCGGTTGGGGATCGACCCGATCGAGCTCAGGCGGCGGAACCTGATCCGCGACGGCCAGACGACCGCGACCGGCCAAGTGATCCGGGATGGAGTCGATCGGGTGGCCGTGCTCGACCGCGCGGTCGAACTGTCTCAGTACCGGCGGAAGCAAGCCGGCTATGCCGCCTTCAACGCCGGCCATCCGACGCTCAGGCGCGGCATTGGGCTCGCTACGTTCTACCACGGCGCCGGCTTTACCGGTGCGGGCGAGGTGTACCTCAACTCCAAGGTCCAGGTCGCGGGCCTGCCTGACGGCAGGATCGAGGTGCTGACCGCGTGCACCGAAATGGGTCAGGGCCAGATCACCGTGTTTACCCAACTCGCGTCGGACCGGGTGGGGTACGCCCCCGATGACGTGATCATCGCCGCACCCGACACGGCGCGGGTGCCCAACAGTGGCCCCACCGTCGCCTCGCGCACGGCGATGATCGTGGGCCACTTGGTGGAGCGTGCCTGCGACGACCTTCGCCGGCAGGTGAGCGAAGCCACGGCACGCGGAGACCACTTGAAGCGCGCGATCGCGGCCTGGCACGACCAGCATTCCAACCAGCCGCTGATCGGCGAGGCCGTCTACCAACCGCCTCCCGGCATCGTGTGGGATGAAGAGCACTACCGCGGCGATGCCTATGGGACGTTCGCGTGGGCCACCTACGTCGCCGAGGTCGAGATCGATCTCCGGACCTACACCGCCCGGGTCATCGATTTCCTGGCAGTGCAGGAAGTTGGCAAGGTGCTGAACGAGACGCTCGCGCGCGGGCAGATTCAGGGCGGTGTGGCCCAGGCCATCGGCTGGGCGCTCATGGAAGAGTGCAAGTGGAACGATGGCGCCATGGAGAACGGCCAGCTCACCAACTACATCATTCCAACCAGCGGCGACATCCCCCCTATTCGCGTCGACTTTCTCGAGGTGCCCTATCGGTACGGCGCGCAGGGTGCCAAGGGCATCGGCGAGCTGCCGATGGACGGCCCTGCGCCGGCCATCCTGAACGCGGTGGCGCGCGCGACCGGCACCGATCCGCGGTCGATCCCGCTCACCCCCGAGCGGTTGATGGAGGCCATGTCTGCGTGAGCACTCCATCCGTCCAACCGTCCATCCGTCTCGAGTTCGTGCTGAACGGCACCCCGGTATCCGCTTCCGTCGCACCAATGGACCGGTTGCTCGACCTGCTTCGTTACCAACTCGACCTGCCGGGCACCAAGGAAGGATGTGGCGAGGGCGAGTGCGGTGCCTGCACGGTCTACCTGGATGGACTACCGGTCAACTCGTGTTTGGTGCCGGCGTATCAGGTACGCGGGTCGCGGGTCGACACGGTCGAGTCGCTCGATCCGGCTGGCCTCCGTCCACTGCTCGAGAGCGGCGCCACCCAGTGCGGCGCCTGCACGCCTGGGGTAGCCATGACCGCCTGCTGGATTCGCGAACATCCGGAATTGCTCGAGAGCCACACCGTGGCCGAGTTGATGGCGGGCAACCTGTGCCGTTGCACCGGCTATGACGGCATCCTGAAGGGCGTCGAGGCGGCTCTCGGCGGCCGGAAAGCTGCATCGTGAACGTGCTGCTTCCGGACACCGTGGCGGATGCCTGCGCCATGTTGGCCGCGGCGCCCCATGCGGTGCCCATGGCCGGCGGGACCGACCTCCTGGTCCACTGGCCCATGCGGCTGGACGACCATGAGCGGACCTACCTCGACCTGTCGAAATTGAACGAACTGAAACCCATCCACTGGAACGCGGACGAGCTGGTGCTGGGCGGGCTCACCACCGACTGGGATGTGATCTGCCACCCGCGTGTGTGGAAGGAATTCCCCCTGTTGGTCGACGCCGCGCGCCAGGTGGGGGCCGTCCAGATCCAGACCCGCGGCACGTGGGCCGGCAACATCGTGAACGCCTCGCCCGCGGCGGACGGCGTCCCCGTCCTCATGGCCTACGATGCGACCGTCGTACTTCAAGGGCGGGACGGAACGGAAGAGGTGCCCCTCTCTTCCTTTTATACCGGCTACAAGGAGATGCGGCGCCGGCCGGATCAACTGGTGAGCGCCATCCGCGTTCCGCGGCGTCCCTACGCGTTTCAGATGTTCGAGAAGGTCGGCTCTCGGGCGGCGCAAGCCATCACCAAAGTCGGTGTCGCCGTGACCCACTCGGCGGCTGGCTGGCGGGTGGTGGCCAACAGCATGGCGCCCACCGTGTGTCGTTGCCCGACCTTGGAGTCCTTGCTCGAGCTCGACATGCTGGTGACCTCGCCGGAGGACCTGGTACCCTCGATTCGAAAGGACGTGGCCCCGATCGACGACATCCGCTCGACGGCCCGCTACCGCGAGACGGTCATGGCGCGGGTGCTGTACTATGGGCTGCGAGGGACTTGCGCTTCGTTCCAGTAGCCAGCACCACCATCCCACCTGCGATCAGCAACAGACACATCCACTGCGACGTCGACAGCAGATCGTTTGCTGCGGCGCCTCCCCCAGCCGGATCGCGCAGGAACTCCCAAGGAAAGCGCGTGGCGCCGTAGATCAGCAGGAACGACCCAAAGGTGACCCCGGGCCGGTCGCGCCAGCGCCGCCAGATCGCGCTCACGATCAGGAACACCACCAGACCGTTCACCAATAGGTACAGCTGGAACGGATGGACCGCGAGCGACGCCTCGGCGGTGGGTGGGAGTAAGCCGGCAGCCACGTGGGCCTGATACGGCAGGCTCCCGGCGGGAAACTGGACCGCCCACGCCACGTCGCTCACCCTCCCGAAGTCATCCCCCTTGAGGAAGCAGCTCCACCGCGCGATGAACGGGCCGAGCGCGACGACCGATGCGGCGGTGTCCAGATAGGGCCAGACCGGAATTCGGCTGACCCCCGTGTACAGCACGGTCCCGATGATTCCGCCGAGGTAGGCGCCCCAGGACGCGGTGCCGCGGGAGAGGTTGAACCAGGAGGCAACATCGAGCCGGAGGACGTCGCCCGTGGTGACCAGGTAGAAGAGCCTGGTGCCGATGACCGCGCCGACCGCGGCCGAGAGCACGATCTCGAGCGCCCGCTGATGGTCGAGGCCGGCGATCCTCGCGCGGCGGAGAAAGACAAATGTCAGGATCACCAAGGCGATCCCGTACATGAGGCCAGGTCTCGGCACCAGGGCGGCGAGCCAGTCGAAGCCGGCACCTTCCAGGTATTGCATGATGGTTGGGCGCATCGTGGGTCAGCTCCGAGCGGCGTTCATAGGCAATCCTAGCGCGCCTTGGCGACTCATGAATAGGTTGTGACGGAGCGAAATCTTGGCGTTGCCGCCAAGGTACACCGTCGTCGTCAAAGATACAGCGAGGCCAATGCGGGCACTCTGGCTCGAGAAGGACAAACTCACCCTCAGGGATGACGTCCTCCGCCCCGACCCGCCCGGCGGCGAGGCCTTGATTCGCGTGCTCCGGGCCGGCATCTGCAACACCGATCTGGAATTGGTGCGGGGCTACTACCCTTACACGGGCATCCTGGGACACGAGTTTGTGGGTGTGGTCGAAGAGGGCCCAGATGAGTTGGTCGGCCGCAGGGTGGTAGGGGAGATCAATGCGGTGTGTCACCAATGCCGCGCGTGCCGCAAGGGCCGGTCGAGCCACTGCGAGCACCGCACGGTCCTAGGGATAGTGAATCGACACGGCGCCTTCGCGGACTACCTGACGCTCCCAATCGAGAATCTGCACCCGGTGCCCGACCAAGTCTCGACCGATGCCGCGACCTTCACCGAGCCGCTCGCGGCGGCGCTCGAGATCCAAGAGCAGATCGCCGTCACCCCCGACGACCACGTGCTGGTGGTAGGCGACGGGAAGCTGGGTCAGCTGATCGCGCAGACGCTGGCACTCACCGGCTGCGAGCTCCTCGTGGTGGGCCGGCACCCGGAGAAGCTCGACCTGTTGGAGCAACGCGGCATTCGAACCGGCCTGGCCGACCGAGTGGAGCCCGGCCGCTACGACATCGCAGTCGAGTGCACCGGAAATCCCGACGGCTTCGGCCTGGCCCAGCAGGCGCTCCGGCCCCGCGGCACGCTGGTCATGAAGAGCACCTATGCCGGCCAGCTCACCTTCGACGCGTCGGGAGTGGTGGTGAACGAGATCACGCTGGTGGGCTCGCGCTGTGGGCCGTTCCCTCCGGCCCTCCGGCTCCTGGCCGAACGGCGCGTGGACGTCCTTTCACTCATTGAGGCGCGCTACCCGTTGAGCGACGGGCTCGCTGCGATGGAGCACGCGGCCCGAAAGGGGACGATGAAGGTACTCGTGACAATGAGCGGATGACGTTGGAGAGCTATTGGCTATTGGCTATTGGCTATCTGCTACCGCGCCCCTCCCCACCCCCAGCTATCGGCTATCAGCATCGGTTGGGCGCGGGGTTAGATAGCAGCAGAGCGGCCTGCTGCTGTCATCGGCGATCGGTCTGGCAGGGCTGCCCTGCCGAGACCGATCGCCGTTAGCCGTTAGCCGTTAGCCGTTAGCCGTTAGCGGTTTGCCCCATCCCTGCTCCTTGGCCCCGTCGATCCGTCCAACCGCCCATCCGCCCATCCGCCCATCCGTCGTCCAACACCCCGCACAGCGCAGCGACCACCGCTCGCCGCACTTCCCGGCCGCGAGCGCCACGCCTCGTCATGTGCTTCTGATTCACCTCCAGCTCGATCCCGAGATAAGCCGACGGGGGGAACCGGGATCGGAGGTGCCTGGTGAGGCCATCGGTGTTGCCCCGATATGGGTAATTCC
>DATHRW010000214.1:0-9586 GCA_035464955.1 Gemmatimonadales bacterium | reverse complement strand
CCCTGGAGGGTTCATTGTCCCAGCTGTCTCTTTGAAGGTCAGCGCTTTGCCGCTACGACGTATCGCGTAGTGAACAGGTCCAGAGGCTTCTTGCTCTCCTGGACGCCGAGTTGGCGGGGTGATCTCGGGAGCGATGGGCGGGCGGAAGTCACGCGGTTGCCCGAGCTGCCGGTCGGCACCGGGGTCATTCAGCAGAAAGCCAGCGACGCTATGATGGTCGGTGTCCCAGCATGAGGCCCTGGGCTCGAGTCGCGACACCGCTATGTGGTGTCAGCGCCTCCGCATAACACACGGTGAGCGCCTGCGCGGCTTCGCCGCTCCGGGCCTTCGGCACACCGAATCCTCAGCGCAGCGTTGCGGCGCCTCCGGTTCGGCGTCGCTCACCTGGAACGTTAGACGTCATTGTCGAAGGCACGGTCGGTGGTAGGAACAGGCAGTGACTTCTCTTGCGTGACGGGGCAAGCGAGGGGCAGGTTCGCCAACGCTGCATCGGTATGAACGATATGCGTCACCATGTCGGGGTATGGCAGTCCTGAGCAGGGTTTCCGACGTAGGCCGTGCAGCACAATCATTAGTTGGACAGCCGATCTGAGGAGAGTGGTTGAGCACCTTCGAATACCTATCGGTCGCCCTGTCATTCGTGATCGGCCTAGGCGTCACGTACCTCCTGAGTTCCGTCTTGTCGCTCTTCCGTGCACGGAGGATCTGCAGACCTGATTGGCTCGCGCTCCTCTGGGCTGGCTACATCTTCACGTACCAGGTGCAGTTCTGGTGGGCCGCGTTCGAGGTTTCCACTATGGAGACGTGGACTCTTCCGCAGTTCCTTGCGCTCCTCGCATTCTCGCTGCTGTTGTTCGGGGCGGGAGGCCTGGTCATTCCCCATGATGCAGCAAACCATCCCGAGGGCCTCCGGGCCTATTTCGAGACCGATGGCCGTTGGGGGGTCGCGTTGTTAGGTGCCTACTTCGTGCTAGCGCCGCCCGTCAATTTCTCGTTTTTCGGCACGCCCATCTTCGACCCGCTTAATGTCTCCATCTTCGCTTTGGGATTTTTCGGGTTGGGCTTCCTGAGACTCAATGGCCGGCGGAGTCAGGTCTTACATTCGGTAGTATTTGGGTTTGTCGCGGCTGGCCTCTTCGTATGGATGTCGCCTTGGTCCTACTGACTGGCGGGTCGGCTGTCCAACAAGGAATTGCTGCTGTCACGGAAGGACTGGGCGATCCGCTGCGCTGGTGTGTGGGCTGGCCGCGCAGCAGAATTCCGAACCGTTAGGCTGGCCACTGAGGTGCACCACGCGTCATACCAGCATGCCGCGGACGGATCTGAGGCGGGTGAAATGTACCGGCAGAGGACAACGACGTCTAACAAACGAGTACCGCCTGCGCTCACTCCGTTCGCTTCGGGGAACACGGCGCGCATAGCGCGCCGCGTCGGTACTCTTGAACGTTATGCGAAAGCCCTCCCCGGACCGATGCTCAAGGCGTTTCCTGACCGTCTTAGAGGGCCGTTCGTTCTCACAGGAACCATGCCGTGACAGTCAGTGAAGGCTTGCTCAAGAAGTACCCGGTCCGAACCTTCTTTGCACTGACACTCGCCATCTCCTGGAGCGGGCTGCTCGTGGTTGGCGGTGCAGGCTTCTTCGCGGGTAGCAGCTGGGAAACGGATCCGCGGTTTCTGCCGGCGATTCAGACGATGCTTCTGGGCCCGCCAGTTGCAGGCGTCCTGTGCACGATCTTGTTCTCGGGTACACGCGGACTTCGCGAGTTGCTTCGCCGGTTGCTCCGCTGGCGTGTTCGCGGACGCTGGTACGCCGTTGCACTATTCGGCGCGCCGCTGATCCAGGGAAGCGTGCTGATGGCGCTCTCCCTCAGTGCTCCCTCATATCTGCCACCGATCATTACGTCGAGCGAGAGAGTCGATCTGCTCTTGCCCGCAATAGGATATGGCATCGCCGGCGGTTTCATGGAGGAGCTGGGTTGGACCGGCTTCGCGATCCCGCGCCTGAGAGTGCGATTTAATGTGCTCACCACGGGGGTCATCGTAGGTGTGGTGTGGGGCGTGTGGCACATTCTTCAAATGTGGTGGGTCGGAAGCACATCGTTCGGAGGAGTGGCCCCTGGTGTCTTCCTGCCGGTGTACGTCTCCACGGCCATCGCGGCGTTGACGGCCTACCGCGTGCTCATGGTGTGGGTCTATGATCATACCGTGAGCCTGTTCGTCGCCGTACTTATGCACGGCAGCTATATCGCCTGCACGCTCTTTCTCCTTGCGCCGCCCACGACGGGAATGCCGTTTATAGTCTACAGTACGGTGTTTGTCACCGTGCTTTGGATCGCCGTGGTGGTGGTAGCGCGAACTTCCGGACTCGGTGGACCGGTCAGATCAAGTGAGCCGTGAGCGGCGTTTAGCGGATCTCGAGGCAGTGGCCGCGATAGCTGAGCGACTTGGAGCCCGGGCCTGCGCACAACAAGAATGTTTCCTCACTTCGTTCGCTCCGATCTACATGGCCTCGAGCGCTCCCGGTCCGTATGCTGGGTGCAGTGACGCAGGTTCCGCTTCTGTTCGCATGTAAGCCACGCGGCGGTGGCCACGTCGGAAACATCTGAACGTTAGGTGCCACCGCAATAGCCGGATCGGCTCGTCCCTCCCGAGTCTTCCCTCCTGGCCCTTAAGGAGCGTATTGGTTGCGGGAAGGAGTGGCACGGGGAGTTGGCTCGATCGACGGATGCGGGGGTTGACTCCCGGGTGGGATAACCGCCATCGTCGAGCCGACCAGCGGGTGTGGGTCGGGTGGCAACTGATGTTCGCCCTCGGCGCAGTGGGGTAGTAAAGACGGCCTCCTTGCGCCCCCGGAGGTTCCGGGGCAGCGCGCTGGCGGGGACTATTGCCGTGAGGTATGGCACTCATGGGGAACCTGATGCGTGGGGGCGCATCCCGTCGGGGGGCCGCTGCGGAGCCAACGTGCAAGCCCTGGACTCTGGCGCCGTTCATCCGCTTTGCCTCCCAGGCCGGTGTGCCCTGGGAGCCGGGTTGGGACAAGGCAGGAATCCGGCCTTCGGAACCCGACCGGGACGAGGACCTGCCGATACGTGGGGCCTATCGGTTTGTCCATGATCTCTCGTACCGGCATGGCGCCCGGTCCCTGGGGTCGCTTGCCCCCTTGGGCACTGAGGTCGGGTTGGCACTGAATCCACGGATGCGGGACGCGGTGATCCGGGCTCCGTCGCTCTTGGATGCGCTCGTCGGTGCCCGGGAGTGGACCCACCTCCAGGCCCCGAAGTCATGGATTGGCCTGCGTTTGACGGCCCGGGAGTTGTTGGTCCTCCATTGCGGGTCTGGGGGTCCTGAGTTGCCCGGCGCAGATTCGATTGAAGAATACCGGACCCTCAGGATCATCGATCTGGTCCGCCGGTACGCCGGCGCCGCCTGGCTGCCGCCCTGGATCGGGTTGATGCAGAAGGGTCCCGTGGATCCGCTCTTTGCGGACTCTTCCGGGGCGGCACGCATCACCACCGGCGAACGATTCAGCGTCGTGGCGATCAACCGTTCGGTGTTCAGCCACGGTGGGTTCGGCTCCCTGGCGCCGGACTCCGCCAGCACGCCCGGGTCCGCCCCGGAATCCGAGGGGGATTGGAGCGGGTGGATCCGGATGCTTCAGGCGGTCCTTCCTACCGAGGCGGCGCTGGGCTCCCCATCCGCTGAATCCGCGGCCGAGATGCTGGGCTGGTCGGTCCGTACACTCCAGCGCCGGCTGCGGGAAGAGGGCACGACCTACCGCAGGCTGCTCCTGGAAACGCGGCACCGGGAGGCTCGCCGTCTCCTGCTGGCGACCGAGGCCCCGGTCCACGTCATCGCCGAACGCGTCGGGTACACCGATCCCGCCAACTTCGCGCGTGCCTTCCGGGGCCACTGGGGTCTGTCTCCCCAGAGCCTGAGAGATCTGGAGGGGCCTTCGCCGCGGGAGGGTGCCCCTCGGCCCTGAACGGCGAGGGGATCAGCCGCCCGGTCCCTCAGCGCTGCGCATCACTGCACCCACCGCGGCACAAGAACCGGGGTGTGAACAGCGTGAACCCCGGTTCGAATCCGCCGCTTCGGGACCCGTCGAAGCCCTGGGACCAGGTGATTGCCGGGACGACACGTCCGCAGCGCCCTCCCAGCGTACGCCGACGCGGTACTGCGGTTCGGTGACACCCTCCGTCCCGTAGACCTCCCCGACCACGGCGGACTCGGGCACCAGACCGTACACGGCCGCGCGTGTCGAGTACGTGAAGCTCCACTTGGCCATGAGCACGGCGGACCAGGAGGCCAGTGACTCCTCGTCCGGATCTTCGTTGGCGAGGAACGCGCCCACGAAGAACTCCCAGTCGGTCACCAGCGAGAACGAGACGAGAAGGCCCGAGAGCTCCGTACCGCCGGTCACCGTGGTCGTGCTCATGCCCCGGGGCATGGCGAGATAGTTGTCGGTATGGAATTGCTGGGCGCCCGCCGGGGAGACCGGGAGCGTCAGCGCCAACCTCGCGACGACCATCCCGGCAGCCCGCGTACGGCTCTTGCTCCTTCATGCATCCTTGCCGGAGGGTGAGCCTCAACATCCGATGCGGGCCGCGGATATCCAAGGTCATTGCGCGCCGATCGCCTGCCCGGGCCAGAGCGTATCCCGGCCGCTCCCGTCGAAGACGCAGGTCGTTCAGGGATCGACGCTCTGGAAGACCACGAGCCTCCTGCTCGGGCTTCTGAATGTCTGCCGCCGTGGCCATCCGCAGTGCCGCGGATAGCGTACCGGCAGGTGCGGCCCGCGTTGGCGCGAAATGACCGGGCGCCGTGCCCTCCATGCGACCACAATCGAGGGGCACAGGCGGGACACCTCACGCGCTCTTCCAGACTGGGCAGCCCATGCAGCCGGTCCGATCGACACTCACGCGCTTCGCACGGCCGGTGGCATGCGCCTGGTCGCCCCGTCCGCCGACGACAGAAGGGGTGGGCGTGTTCTCGCGGGCGGTCATCGTGGGCCTGGCGATGGCTCTTCCCGTGCCGGCGGCGGTCGACGCTCAGGTTCCGGACTCCGTCGTCGCCGCTCAGGAGATTCCTGAAACGGACATCCGGGAGCCCGAGCGCCTCCTCACGGGAGCCGACCTCGTCGATGACGACTTCCTGGGGTCCTGGCCGATGTTCGGCACGAACACCCGCATGAAGGTCGGCGGTTACGTGAAGGCGGATTTCATCTACGACCACGACGGAACTCTGGATCGTCAGCAGCTGCTGATGTCGACGATCCCCGTGCGGGGGATGGAGGAGTACGGCGGCCGAGGCTACTTCAACGCTTTCGCCTACGAGTCCCGGATCAACTTCGACGTCCGCAGGATCGCCCCGGGCCGCCCGCCCCTGCGCCTCTTCGTGGAAGGGGATTTCTGGCCCTCTGGCAGCGCCCTGCGGCTGCGGCACGCCTACATCGCCGCCGGGGACTTCATCGTCGGCCAGACGTGGACGACGCTCTCGGTCCTGGAGTCCCTGATCATCTCCATCGAATTCGCCGCCGGGGATGCGCTCTTCGGCGGACGGACGGCTCAGGTCCGGTACCAGAGGAAGCTGAACGACCGGTGGACGATCGCCGCTGGTCTCGAGCAGCTCCCATTTCTGGGAATCGAGAACCCCGAGGGCCAGCCGGGCGGGGCGAGTCAGCTTCTCCCGCTGCTCGCGGTCCGGACCGACTACAGGTGGGACGGCGGGCTCCTCGTCCTCGGTTCGAGCGTGGCCCAGCTGCGCTGGGACGGAGGCTCGTCGGGCCCCTACGCCACTGCGCTGCAGTGGGATCTGCTCGTGGCGGGGCGGAAGTACTTCGGGAGCGACTATGCGGTCTGGAACATCGCCTACGGCCACGGCTCCGGGGAGAACATCCTCGCCTTCGCCGGGAGCCAGGCGAATGCCGTGCTCACCCCCTCGGGCGAACTCGAGACCATGCCGGCCTTTTCGCTCGTGATGGGATACGCGCACCACTGGAAGGAAGATCTCGTCACGAACGCCTCCTATGCCTACGGATGGCTCATGGAGGAGCCCCCATCCCGGGACCCTCTGGCCTTGCGCAGGGGGGGGATCGCCCACGTGAACCTGGTCTGGTATCCGGTCCCTTCGGTCTCCACCGGGATCGAGTACGTGTACGGGGTGCGCCGTGCTACGAACGACGCGCTCGGCGACGCGAGCCGCTGGCAGGCGATGTTCCGTTTCGACTTCTGACTGAAGAGTTCCTCCAGAGAGGCATCCATGAAGACGGATCTGAGAACCGCCCTGATGCTGTTGCTCACGGCTGCTGCGGCCTGCGGTGGGCCCGCCGATGAGGCCTACGACCTGGTCATCCTGAACGGTCGGGTGATGGACCCCGAGACGGAGTTCGACGCCGTGGCCAACGTCGGGATCGTCGACGGGCGCATCGCGGTGATCACCGATGCGCCCCTCGCGGGTGCCCGGGAGATCGACGCCGCAGGCCTCGTGGTCGCTCCGGGCTTCATCGACACTCACTACCATGCGGTGGACCGCTTCGGCAGCAAGATGGCCGTGGCGGACGGGATCACGACCGGGATGGACCTGGAGGCGGGCGCAACGGACGTGGGCCGATGGTACGCCACGAGGGACAGTAGCGGCTGGCAGGTGAACTATGGCACGACGTCCAGCCTGATCGGGAACCGGATGAAGGTCCACGATCCCGAGGTCATCATGAGTGTGCCCCTGGACGCTTCGACCGCCGGTGGCTACGCGAACCAGGCTGCCGCCGACGGCCTCCCTGGGTGGTCCGTCGAGACGTCCGACATCGAACAGATGAACCAGGTCATGTCCCTGGTGGATGACGACCTCAGGGAGGGCGCGTTGGGGATCGGCGTGGGTGCCGCCTACATGGCCCGCGGACTCACCAGCTACGAGCAGTTCCTGGCGCAGAAGACGGCTGGCGCGTACGGCCGCCTGACCTCGGTTCACACTCGCTACCACCTGAACAACAAGCCGCCCACCGAGGCGACGATCGGCCTGGACGAGGTTCTGGCCAACGCCATGACCCTTCAGGCTCCCCTGCTTCTGGCCCACGACAACGACTACGGATGGTGGGAGAACGAGGAGAAGCTGCGGCTTGCCCGGGAGCAGGGATACAACGTGTGGGGGGAATACTACCCGTATGCGGCAGGCTCCACGCTGATCGGCGCGGATTTCCTGCGCCCGGAGTCGTGGGTGGATGGGATGGGCAACACATACGAGGAAACGATCTACGACCCCGGACAGGACAAGTTCCTGAACCGCCAGGAATACGAGCAGATGGTCAGGGAGAATCCGGGCTACTTCATCGTGGCCTTCCTCCCGTGGCGCGAGGAATGGATACCCCGCTGGCTGACCGTCCCGGAGATGGTCGTCGCATCCGATGCCATGCAAGGGGTCAACGCGGCCGGCGAACTGCTGCCCTACGACGCCGACGTGAGCGAGTATGCCGGTCATCCCCGTACGTCAGGCACCTTCTCCACGACGATCAAGATGGCTCGTGAGGCCGGCGTGCCGCTGATGTTCACGCTGTCGCAGTTGAGCTACTGGACGGCGAAGCACCTCGGAGACACGGGCCTGCTGGCGATGCAGGAGCGAGGTCGGGTTCAAGAGGGGATGGTCGCGGACCTCGTGCTCTTCGATCACGCGGCCGTCGAGCCGCGCTCCACCTACAAGGTGGGCGAGAACGGACTCCCGCCCGAGGGCATCCCGTACGTCATCATCAACGGTGTCGTCGTCAAGGATGACAACGAGGTGCTCGACGTGCGCCCGGGCCAGGCGATTCGCTTCCCTGTCGAATCCGCAGGACGGTACGAACCCATCACGACCGAGGGTTGGTTGAGCACGAATACGATCACGGATCGTCTCACACCGTCCTCCGACGATACAGGCCTCGCGCGCGTCACCGGTCGGGAGGGGGGCCGCTGAGATATGGGCCCGGCCACGGCGAACCCTGCTGACTTCTCCCCGGGTGGGAAGGTCTCCTTCCAAGAGGCGTGGCGGTTCATCACCCGGGTTGGGGTCGCGGCCCACGGATACGGATGCCCCGCACCCCGGCTCGCAGCGGTCCTCGTGGACCTCTCGCAGAGGCTCGGCTATCCGGGCGTGTTCAGGTCGACGCCTTCGGAGATCCTGTTCGCTCTACGGGAGAGCCCGGAATCACCCCAGCGCGTCGAGGTCATCGCCATGCCGGCCCCCGGAGCGGACCTGGACAAGCTGGCCCGGTTGGGTGACCTGTTGAACGAAGTGGGTGCCGGGAGGCAAGCGCTTGCCGATGCCTCTGCGCGTGTCGATGCCATCGACCGCGCGCCTCAGCCCTGGGGCAGCTTCGCGAGCATGATGGGCTACGTCCTGGTGGGGCTCGGCCTGGCACCCATCCTGGGCGGTGGATGGGCCGATACCTTGTGCGCGACGCTGTTCAGCGTGCTCGTGTACGGCCTGGTCGCATGGTCCGGACGGCTCGGAGCCGTCGCGACCGCTTGGGTGCCGTTCTCGACAGCCCTCGTGGTCGGCGCGCTGGCAACCGTGGTCAAGCTCTGGATTCCGGAGCTCAATCTGGTCCTGGTCGTCCTCTCGGCCGTAGCGATCATCCTTCCGGGATACACGATCAGTCTCGGCGTCGGGGAGTTGGTCGCACAACACGTGGTGTCGGGCACGGAGAATCTCGTGAGCGGCCTGATCTGTCTGGCCAAGCAGATCGCCGGAGGCTGGCTTGGCATCGTCGCGGCCGCCTCGATCGTCCCGGTTGTGGCGGCGGGACCCGCGTCTCCCGTCCGTGCGCTCTGGGTGCAGCTTCTCTTTCCGCTGCTCCTGGTCGGCCTCGCCCTGGCGTTCCAGACCGCGCGGCGGGACTTGCCCTGGGCGGTTCTGGTCTCGGGCCTGGCCTATCTCGGGATCATGGCGGGCAGTTCGATCCTGGATAGCAATCTCGGCAATCTGGTCGGCACCGTCATCGCCGTGGTCGCCGCGCACCTCTGGTCGAGACGCACCGCCCGCCCGAGCTCGATCGTCCTCATCCCCGCCATCGTCATGCTCGTCAGTGGCTCGATCGGCTTTCGCGGCTTGGCGTCCATGGCGGGAGGGCAAGTGCTCCTCGGCGCCCAGCAGTTTCTTCAGATGTTCGTCGTGGCCATGACCATTCTCGTGGGAATATCCATCGGCAAGATCATCGTTCGTCCGGCGCCGGGACTATGAATTCCTCGCAGCTGAAGAATCAGATCTGTCCGCTGGATGCGGACGCAACTTACGAACTGGGGATTAGAGAATGAGTCACAAGGAGGAGAATAGCGACATCGTTGCAGCCGCGATCGAGCGGGTCGCGACTGGGCTCGCCGGGCGCATCGGCTTTGCGGCGCAGGAGATCGGGGGCGACGAGGTCATCGCATTCAATGGCGATGAGAGCTTCGCCATGGCCAGCACCTACAAGGTTGCGATCGCCACTGCCGTGCTGGATCGCGTGGATGGGGAGGAATTGAGCCTCGACCAGATGGTCGACATCACACCCGACATGATGATGATCGGGGACGCTGCGATCAGCGACACATTCGTGCACCCTGGGCTTCAGCTTTCG
>DATHRW010000213.1:0-2856 GCA_035464955.1 Gemmatimonadales bacterium | reverse complement strand
GCCGTGCGCCACCACTCCGTGACAGCACTCGGGCTCACGGCCTCGAGGAAGTGCCACTCGGCGAGGGCCGCGTGTAGATGTGACGAGACGAGCGTCGCTATCGTCGTGTCGAGTCCGACACTCTCGGTCGGCATTACGAGGACACGGTCGGCATCCGGGGCCCTGACGCCGCGGGCGCGAACCGCCATCGTGCCCGTGAGCGCCAACACCACCACGACCGCGACCACGGCCACGCGCTTCCGAAATGAGCGGTGTCGGGCGTGCGGCCTAATGTCCGGCCTATGATCGGCCACCGTGCCCGCCTGGTCGTCGGGCAGCGCGGCTGTTGAAGGAGCCAGCGGTGAGGGTCCTGATGCCGCCGCTTCCGAAACACTCCTCGCGGTGCCGCTCGTGTAGTCCGGAGCCACACCGAAGTCGCCAGTCCGGATCGCGTCGAGTAGGACGTGGTCCGGCTCGATCTCGAGGTCCGCCCGGAGCTGTTTCACGTGTTCTCGCAGGAACTGCACCCCGTTGCCCCGATCGCCGGCGGCCGCGAGGGCCCGGGCGCACGCAAGTGCCACGCGGGAGTTGAACGGGTCGTGCTGCGCCGCCCGCTGCCACCAACCAACCGCCTCCCCAGGACTGCCTGCCAACTCGGCGCGCTTGGCGAGCGACTCCAGAACGTCGAGGCACTGCACGGCGAGCCGCTGCCGCTCGTCGTCCACCCAGCGCTCGAACTCGGCCGCCCCCGTCACATGGAAACCCTCGAGAAACGCCCCGCGGTACATGGTGGCGGCTCGCTCGAGGTCGCCGCGTTCTATCGCTTCCTGAAAATCCGCGAGATCGGTCGAGACGATCTCGGGGTTCAAACGGACGAAGTCCCCGTGGGTGAGAACCGCTCTGCTTCCCAGTACGCGCCGGATCTGGTGCAGTTGCACTGAGAGGGAATGCCGGGCGTGGCGGGAGTCGAGATCCGGCCAGAACAGCCCCAGGAGCTTGTCTCGCGTGCATCCGTCGCGACCGGCAGCGCTCAGGCAGGCAAGCAGTGCCAGCGCGCGCGGCTGTGAGAGACTCCCCTGGGCCTCTCCTACCGGGTCTTCGACGCGTACGCAGCCAAGAAACCTGAGAGAATACATCCCGTTTCCTCGCTACTGACCGGAAGCTGACGCCGAATTGATAAGGGAATGATCGGCTTCGGCTATGATATGGCCGCAGAAGCTCCCTCGCTAGGACCATGCCACCTAGCGGCCTCCGGGGCCGCGCTTGGCAAGGTGTCAGCGGACCATTTCACAGACTCGGAGGCGCCATATGAGGCACTGGAACCCCATCCTCCCCATGTTCGCTGCCGCGCTGATGCTCGGCTGCGACAGCACAGCCACCGCACCCGCCAACGCGCCGGATCTGCGTGCGGCGCAGAACGATCGATCTCAGTGGGAACTCGTGGCCGAATTCGGCACTCCGGAAAGCGACGCGGTGCCCAGCGGGTTCTATGGATGTATCAACGGCGGGCTCGGCGAGGAGACGGTCAACTTTGGCGGTCCCTACGGCATCTACCTGAAGACGGCTGTCACCCCCTCGGGCAACGTGATCAGCCAGGGATGGATTCGAACGGACTACGACGTGGTTCGGGGAGTCGTGACCGGTGATGTGTGGGTGGCCACGCTCGATGCCAAGTACCGCGAATTCACGCGGGCGGCCGACGGCCACTTGTTGATACACGAACCCATCTCCGAGGTCGCGACAAATCAGCGGACCGGCGAGCGTATCAGGGTCCTGGTCATGTTCCATCTCGAGATAGACGAGCTCGGCAGCTTGGTCGAACGGAACCTCCGATACGGGGACATCATCTCGTGCCACGCGATCAAGTGAAATGAAGTCGAGACCCGTGCGCCTGGCTCCTCATCCGCTACCATCGCACCGGCCACGTGGTGCTCATCAGTCCGTCTTCCCGGAGAACCACTCCAACCAGGAGGTCACCATGCGCTGGCGAATTCCCGTTGTCTTCATCCTCGCACTGTTCGTGGCCGTGAGCTGCGACCAGCAACCCGCCGAGCCGTCATCGGCTGCGGCTGTTGTGCAGTCGGCACCAACATTTGCGGCGGGAGGCCTCGGCGCAACGGTGGTCCGCGGTGATATCGGTTGTGCCTTGATCGACGGAGACGGGGACTACTACCCACCCTTCTTCGACGGGAACTGCGGAACGGAGGTCGCGACGTACAGCAGGAACGGTAACGCCGTCTTTATCATGCGGATGTCGGGGGTCCCGAACTCGACGGGTCGGACCGTCCACTATGACCCCTACAACCCGGGATGGCGTGTGGTGCAGGACAATCCAGACCTCGCGCCGGGCCCGTATCCCTGCTACCTGCTCGGGCCCGAGCGGGATTTCAACAACTTCCTCATGACGACGCAGTGGCATTCAGTCGTGACGGCCAGCGGGGAAGCCACTTTCACCTGCATCTACAGCACGAAATGGGCGTACTAGTGATCAGAGGACTACGACCGCGATGCCAACAGCCCTCGGCATCCGGTGCGGATGCTAGTCGTACCAGGTTGGCGTGAGGATGTCGTGATAATGGTGTCCACTCCCACGGTCGTATGTCATGTCGCCTTCGGCTTGCACACACGCGAGCGGACGGCAATCCCACACTCCCCTTCCAGGAGGTCTCAGATGCGCTACGTAGCCTTCGCCATGCTCCCAGTCGTGCTCCTCGCCTGCACGGAGCAGACGCCGGTCGACCCGACGGCAACGGCCATCGTCGTAGGGCCCTCGTTCGACTGGACCAACAACCTCGACATCGTGAATCCAAGAATCTACCGCAACGAAGTTCACTGGATCGAGTGCTGGACCGATCCCGGTAACGGTTTACGAGCATG
>DATHRW010000212.1:0-5093 GCA_035464955.1 Gemmatimonadales bacterium | reverse complement strand
CTGATGCAGTCCGGGTATGGGTTGCCGATATACGCCACTGGTTGCCGTCGCTGACCTCGGAGGCGGTGTGTTACGTTCCGTCATTCACGGCTCTCGCGACAGCCATCGCCTCGTCGGCTTCGAATTCACTCTCCCACGACTTCCCGTTGGCGGCCAGCGTCAGGCTCATACGTTGCTCCGCCACCGCACGGAGGTTCCCCGTGCCGTCGAGGAGCGGGACCAGGCCTACTGGAAGCGCACTCGCCAGCCAGCGGTCCCGGTCGTCCGATCCTTCATATCTGAACGGCAGGACCGCGACCAGGCCGGGATCGAGCGTGCGCCGTGCGCCGGCGTGGGGCGCCAAGATCTGCACCCCAACGACGAGCGCGGCACCGATGGCGAGGATGATGGTGAGTCTGCGAAAACGGTGCGGCGCCTGGGTCGGTGGGTCGGCGATGCCCGCGTCAACTGATGGCCGTGGCCGAACCTGATCGGGGTCCGAGGTCGGCGGCCGGGAGCGCCCCAGCACGGGCGTCGGGCGTGGCATCGCCTGAACTTGGTCCGCCAGCGCGGCGACCCTCGGGCTGGGCTCGAGGTCGAGTTCGCGTCGCATGGCGTCACGATGGAGTCCGAAGAGTCTGAGCGCCTCCTCCTGCTCCCCTGCCTGGACCAGCCCGGTCATGGCAGTGACGATAGTATCGCTGTCCAGTGGATCGCGGGTGACGGCCCAGCGGGCCCATTGCCGAGCGACGTCGGGGTCGTCGGTCTCTTGCGCAAGGGTCAGTGCCGCGCCGACGGCCGTTCGGCGGAGTGTCATGCGTTCGCGGTCGAGCCATTCAGAGAAGGAGCCGGTGTCCGGCAGGTGGAATGCAGGGAGCAGGGTACCGGTATAGTGGACGAGTGCCTGTTCGACATTGCCGGCGGCGAGATCGCGCCGCACATCGAGCGCGTCGCACCCAACGGCATCGAGTGCCACCCGCACGTCCTCCGTGCCGCGCGCGTCGATTGCCGCCGCCCCCAAGTGCTGACGGATTTGGTAGATGGCCTGGCTTAGGGCGCGGCGGGCATGCTGCTGATCTGATTCTGGCCAAAACAACTCCGCCAGCTCGTCGCGGCGGCACCACACGCCGGGCCGCGCCAGGAGCAGGTACACCAGCAGGGCGGTCGGTTTGGGCTTGGCGAGCAGCTCCGACGCCTCTGGATGTTCGGCGTCGCTCGACAGGTCGAGCGTTCCGAGTACTCGCAGTTTCACCATCGGTACCCTGTGGTCCGGGGGTCGACTCAGGGAATGCGGGAGCCCAGCAGTGCAGGGGACGTGCCACGGCGCCCTCTCGTCAACCTACTGCTGCCCTGGCACTCCCGCCACATTGGCGGTTCCACCACTGAGCATGCGGCGGAGGTGTAAGACAAAGGGAGTCGCCCGATGTCCGCTGGATGGAAGTCGGGAGTCCGCTGCTCGCTGAACCAAGCAGGATAGGGCGACAACTCGTTGGCACCAGCGCTGAGCCCTCCGGGGTGGGCGAGGCCGTTGGTGTCCTTGCGATTCCCTGTCCCAAGGGGAATATTCCTCTCCCAACAGGGTTTGGACCGAACACCTTTCCCTGAACTGAGGAGCACCCCAATTCGTTTCCCCCTGCTGCTGACCGCCCTGCTCGGGTCGGTCCCGCTCGTGGCGTGCCCGCCGCTCCACTCACAACAACCGGTGGCCGCTGGTTCGGCCACTCGAGTCCTCACGGCTCCTCCCATCATGGCGGACCGCTCCAGCGGTCCTCACACCGTGGAGGTGACGCTCACCGCAGGTCGGGCCCGCGTGTCGCTGGTGCCGGGTGTGGAGACCGACGCGTACGCCTACAACGGAATGGTGCCTGGGCCCACGCTCGAGGTACGCGAGGGCGACCGGTTGATCGTACACCTCAAGAACGAGCTGCCGGAGCCCACCACCGTGCATTGGCATGGGCTCCACATTCCGTGGCACGCCGATGGGAGTCCGTTCCATCCTATTCCGCCGGGTGGGCAGGCCGACTTCGACTTCGTCATTCCCGAGGGCACCGCCGGCACCTACTGGTATCACCCGCATCCGCATCACCTGACGCGCGATCAGGTGGCGAAGGGGCTCTTCGGGGCGATTGTCGTGCGGGCCGCGGACGATCCGCTTCCCCCGCTCACCGAGAAGCTGCTCATTCTCACGGACGGCCGCTTCCTACCGGACGGGTCCGTCGATTTGCCGCCGCTCACGTCACCCGAAGGCCGGGTGGACTTCGAGAACGGATGGGAGGGAGACCTCTTGTTCGTGAATGGGCAGCTCACGCCGACAATTGCTATTCGGAGTGGCGAGGTACAGCGCTGGCGAGTGGTCAACGCTTCCGCCTCGCGGGTCTACCGATTGGCGATCCCGGGCCAGCGCCTGTTGCACGTCGGAAGCGACGGCGGCCTGTTCGAGCGGCCCGTAGACACTACCGAGGTGGTGCTGTCCAACTCCGAGCGGGTGGAGCTGCTGGTGCGCGGCACGGGTGCACCAGGCGACACCGCCGTCCTGCAGGCCCTCCCATACGACCGCTACATCCCCCAGACCCGGCCGGCCGATTGGGAAGAGACCCGGACCCTGCTCACGCTCGCGTATGCCAACGATCCCCCCCTCGAGCCGGTGACGCTGCCCGCCACCCTGCGGCCGGTCGGTCCGATGTATACGGCGACGGCTACGGTCACGCGGGTGATGACACTCACACAGGGCTTCATCAACGGCAAGACGATGGACCTGGCCCGGGTGGACCAGACCGCGGCACTCGGCGCGACCGAGATCTGGACGATCGAAAACCTGGTGGGCATGGACCACCCATTCCACCTCCACGGCTATCGGTTCCAGGTCATTGACGTGAATGGCGTGCCGGTCACCTACCGGCGCTGGGAGGACACGGTGAACGTGCCGAAGCACGAGACGGTCCGCATCATCGTGCGGTTCGACGATTATTCCGGGAAGTGGATGTTCCACTGCCACATCCTGGATCACGAGGTCAACGGGATGATGGGAGTTCTCGAAGTCAAATGAAAGGGACGCGAAGATGAGGCGTAGCGTTTGGTGGATCCGTCCGTTGCTGGCGGTGCCCGCGATTGTGACGGCGGCGGTGGTGGTCGCCGCGTTCACCGGCGGGCCGGTGAGCGTGGTGGATGGACCGGCGGATCCGGAGCAGGTCCTCCGCGGCCGCCAGCTCGTGCTCGAACACGCGTGCAGCCTGTGCCACGGCAGCTTCGATCCCGGGCAGGAGGGCTGGGTGGCTGGCATGATGCGGCCGGATCAGGAGTTCCTGATCGGTCCCTTCCGGACCCGGCCGCGGAACCTGACGCCGGACAATGTCACGGGCATCGGCCGCTTCAGCGAGCGACAGATCTTCAACGCGCTGCGCTATGGACTGCGTCCCGGCGAGACGGCGGACGTGGAGATCACTGCTACGACACCCGGGGAAGGCAACTTCCCGATCAACCCCAAGTACTTGGCGCCACCGATGCCGTGGCCGGCCTGGCGGCATATGTCCGACCAAGACCTGTGGGCCATCGCCGCGTACCTGAAGCACGGCGTGGCACCGGTCAGCCACAAAGTGGAGGACAGCGAGGGGCCGCCCGATTTCTGGGCGAGTGCGTACACTCCCGAGGAGATCGGCACGCTGCCAGCCGCCGCGTTCCCGACGGCACACGAGACCGAACCGCCGGCCGGCGTCGATCGGGCGCAGGTCCTCCGCGGACGGCAGGTAGCCATCCAGCACGACTGCGGCGGATGTCACGGGGGCGCGACGAACCCCGCGGCGGACGGCTGGCTCGCCGGGATCACGGACTCGAGCGGGGCATTCCCGGCGGCGGCGTGCGGGCCCGACGCGGGAGGCAAACCGTGCCTCTGGATGCGCCCGCGGAACCTGACGCCGGACGATGCCACGGGTACAGGCCGTTACACCGACCGTCAGATCTTCAACGCGCTCCGCTATGGACTCCGGCCGAGCAACGCCACGGATGTGGAGATTGCGGCCGACCGGAGCAACTTCCCGATGGAGCCGGACTACCTGGGATTGGGCATGCCGTGGGTCGCGTGGCGCCACATGCCGGACCAGGATCTGTGGGCGCTCGTCGCCTATCTCAAGCACGGCCTCCGGCCGGTCACGAACGAAGTCGAGGCGTCCGACGCCCCACCGGACCGGTGGGCCAGCGAGTACACCGTCGAGAAGATCGGTCCGTATCCGGCGACCCCGTTTCCCACGACGTACGAGGTGAAGCCCTGAGCTCGATCGACTGCCAGTCGTCTTCGCTCGCCCCGGCGACTGGCAGGCTTTTCAGCAGAAGGTGCGGCAGATCTTCCTGGCGGACAGACGCCGGGGCCATCGTGCCGATGGTCATGATCTGAGGAACAGTACCAGTTCTTCGTTGCGCCATTGATAGGGCGAGCCGACTCGGGTAAAGCCGAGCGCGCCGAGGACCCTCATCATGGAAGCGTTGTCGGTGCGGGTGGTCGCGAAGACTCCGCACGCAGGCACGCGCTCCACGAGTTGCCGGCAAAGGCTCTCGCCGACCCGGTTCCCGCGGTGGGATGCAACGACGAAGACCCAGCCAAGCTCGATTGGATAATCGGAAGGATTGACAGGTGCGTCTGCCTTCTTGAAAACCTCCTCCCGATACTGTTTGGTTGGCGCTTTGAGGGCGGCGACCGCTTCGAGTCTGCCACCCTGCGCATAGTAGAACCCTAGCCACTTCGCATCCCGAACGCGGCTATCTATGGCCTCGTTCGCGGTCGCGAACCCTTGCCGGACCAGCCGCGCAAACGCGCGGCGCTCGCCCTCAGTGCAGGCGCTCGGCTCCTTCAGCTGTACAGTATGGTTCAATTCTGTCACCGCCGCCTGATGATTGGGATCAGCAGCGGGCCCGCGCACCGCCGGCTCCTTATTCTGCTCCCCGGGCGCCCCAGCGGGTGGTGGGAGACGTCAGCCCCCGGCGTCACCCTCCGGCGCTCGACCGGCCCACAGCACATTGACGATGACCCAGCGGCCGTCCCACTTGGCCAGGTGGAGGTAGTCGAGGTATCGCGCCGATCTGGCGATGACGTTCGCGATGCCACCCTCGATCGCCACCAGCTC
>DATHRW010000211.1:0-3496 GCA_035464955.1 Gemmatimonadales bacterium | reverse complement strand
GTCGCGGCTGCGATTCCGCGGCGAGTCGAGGATGTCGCGGTCCAGGTCCGCGTGACGGGCGAGTTCCGCGCCTTCCCGCCTCAAGCCAACAAGGGCAAGCCGGGAGGCGGCGGCGGCAATGGCGGCAAGGTCGATCTCAAGAAGAGGATCAGGCCGATCCCGAATGGCGCCTCGGTGGGCAACAACCTGGAGTGCGCATCCGGAACGATGGGGGCCGTGGTGGTAAAGGGCGGGAAGAAATACGCCCTCAGCAACAACCACGTTTTCGCGCGCGAGAATGCGGCAAACATTGGCGAAGTGATCGTTCAGCCGGGACGGTACGACAACAAGCCTATTTGTGCCGACAAGAGTGCGACCGACCGGATGGGAGTCTTGAGCGACTACGCGCCGCTCAGCTTCGGCGGCGGCACCAATACCATCGACGCCGCAATTGCCGAACTCGATGCGAGCATTAACGTGACCTGTGCCCCGCCGACTGGTACTTACGGCCGGCTGAGCGGTGGCACCGCCAGCGCCACCCTCAACCTCCCCATCCAAAAGGTGGGGCGGACCAGTGGCCTCACCACAGGAACCATCACCGTGATCAACGCGACGGTCACCGTCGGCTACTCAACCGGGAACGCGACGTTCACCGGACAGTTCGTGACCACTAGCAGCTTCTCCCGGTCAGGAGACTCGGGGTCGCTCATCGTCACCAACACCGGGGATGGGACGGAAGATGCGGTGGGGCTCCTCTTCGCAGGCACCAACAGCGGAACAACCATCGGAAATCCGATCGCCCCTGTGCTCACACGATTCGGCAACCCATCGTTCTGCGTCAATTGAACCGTCGTGTCGTGGCCCCCGCCCTGCTATTCCTGGCGGGGGCCATGACAGGGCTTTCCTGCTCCGGCACTCCGCGGCACCCACCGCAAGGCGAGGAGGCTCCCGCGCCCGCTCGATCACTCGATGAAGTCATGGCCGCGCACACCGATTCGCTCATGGCCATACCCGGAGTCGTGGGAATCGGCCTGGGCGAATGCGATGGCACCCCCTGCATCAAGATCCTCGTGGCGGAAATGACGGAGGCCCTCGCGCGCCGGCTTCCGAAGACGATCGAGGGCCATCCGGTGGAAGTGGAGGTGACCGGAGAATTCCGCGCTCGCGACTAGCCGCCGGGCCCGCCCTCCCACCTCCTTACTCCTTGCTCTTACTCCTTGCTCCTCACTCCCTACCCTCCTACAACCCTACCTCCTACCGTCCCACCCCTCAGCTGTCATCCTCGATCTTGATATCGAGTGCATTCAGCACCATCGGCGGCCCGGCACTCACCAATTCGGCGTGGCCCTCGGCCCGCACCAGTCGCTGCGCCTGAACCGCGGCGTCGGTTGCCTGAAGTGACAAGAGATCCCCCAGCGGATCGACCACCTGATCCGTCGCCACCTGCACGACGGTCCCGTTAGCGAGGGTGAGGGTGCGGCCGGCGACGTCGACGCTCGCGACCCGGTCCTGGAATTCGAGCGCCCCGGGCAAATTGTCATCTTCGTCCTCGACTTCGAACTCCACTTCCTTGGCCGTGATGGTGAGCGGGTTGGTGCCGGTCACGTCGCCCTCCCCTTCGGCTTCGACGATCAGTCCGCTCGCCAACGCGGTTGCAACCTCGCCAAGCGATCCGAGCTCGTCGCTATCATCCGCGTCGTCCACCTCAGTGCCAGCAACGATCTCGATGACCGTGCCATCGGTCAGCGTGAACGACGATCCGTTCACGGACGCTACGATGCCCTCGAAGTCTCGCTCGGAATTGTTGTCATCGATCTCGGATTCCAATTCCGTCACGCCGCCGCTCACGTTGAGCTCGACGGCCAAGCCAAGGACCGTAAGGATCGCATCGGGCGGCGGGCTCGCGTTGAATGCGAAGTTATCGCCATCGACGTTGAGCTCCATCTTCTGGTCGTCGGCCTCGTCGTCCAGCTCCAGCTCGCTGGCGATGAACGTCGCGTCACTAGGGTCCTGCGGCGCGGCGGCGGGATTCCGCTTCACCTCGACCCCCGGGTTCCGCCCCACCGCCAGCGCGTCTTGAACTCGCGTAATGAAGTCCTGCATGCTGATGCGCTGGCCGTCCTCGGCCTCGAAATCGGTGCCCGCATTGAACGCGACGGTAAAGCCACCGCCCAAGCTCAGCGTCACCGACCCGGCCGGGTCGATCGAAGAGATCCGGCTCTCGATCTCTTCCTCATCGAACAACTCCTCGCTCTCCTTCACCTCGACCTCGCGGGCAACCAGCGTGCCGTTCAGCAGCTTGATCTCCACCCGGTTGGGGCCGCTGACCATGGCATCCTCGAACTCGGGCAGCGTGATCTGCTGGGAGAATTGAGGCAGCGCGCCCCCGCCCCCGCCAGGTCCCGCCACACCATCACTGTTGCACGCCGTAAAGAGGGCGGCCATTCCGAATACCCAGAGACTCCTCGATTTCACGATTCCACCTCCACACGATGTTTGACTGTTGACACCCCCCTCTAGGGCAACGGCGATGCCAGCGGCGGGCCGACAGTTGTCAGTGGTGGAAGTGACGTGAACTCAGTGACTTGGCATGACCCGGCTGGCGATCGCGCCGGAGCGGGCCCGTAACGGGACATTACGGACCGAGCCGGATCGTTACACTCGATCAGGGTTGTTCGGGCGGCTCGGGCGGTGGGTCCGGCAGGGGATCGGGGCCACCTGGGCCGAAGGCTCGGCGCTGGGCACCGCGTCCCTGGCCGCGGGCCGCCATCTCACGATCGAGTTGCACGCGTTGCTCCTCAGTCAGGACAGACCGGAGTTCTTGCTGGATCGAGTCCCGGTACATCCGAAGGAGGGGGAGAGTCCGTCGCATGAGCGAATCGGTTTTGGGACGGGCCCGCTCCAGAATCGCGCGCATGCTGTCTTTCTGCGCCTGCGACAGGTCGAGCCGCTGGTAGACCCGCGGCAGCTCGCCGGGGCGGGGTGGGCGCGCGGCCCCGAGCATATTGTCCGGCCGGATGGGCGGGCCACCACGGACCGTCCGGAATCGCTCGACACTCATTCCGAGGACTCCGCCGGCCAAGAAGGCCACAACCAGAAGCACTATTCCCCGCGCTCGTACGCGCCCGAGCGATTCGATGCCTTCGATCATTGGCTCACCTCGATGGTTTCCAGGAAGTCGCTCGTGGAGGGCATTTGGTCACTGCGGATCCACGATGCGACCTGGGTCGGTACGCCAAGCGACTCTTCGATTCCGCTCTCGATGACGACACTGGCACTGGCAGCTGGTGTTTCACCGAAACGCCAGAGCAAACCGAGCGAGACCATGATGACAACCGCTGCCGCGGCCAGGAGCGGCCACCACCACTGACCAACCTGGGCCACGGCGCTCGACGGTTGGCGGCGCCGCGTGAGGACGGGCTCCGCATCGTGTACGATCGCCGAAACCAGGCGCTCGAAGCGCGCCTTGTCACGAGTCGGGTCGAGTGCTGAGAAATCGATGCGATCGTCGCTCATG
>DATHRW010000210.1:0-6068 GCA_035464955.1 Gemmatimonadales bacterium | reverse complement strand
GGGCTCCACGCCGGTGAATTGCTCGATGCCGCCGTCCTGCCGCTGGCCTATGCGGCCTACACGCCCTGCTTCCGCCGCGAAGCCGGCGCCCACGGCAAGGATACCCGCGGGCTCATTCGCGTCCACCAATTCGACAAGGTGGAGTTGGTTCGCTTTACCAAACCGGAGGATTCCGCGGCTGAGCATGAGCGCCTGACGAAACACGCCGAAACGGTGCTGCAGCGGCTGAACCTGCCGTATCGTGTGGTCGAACTCGCCGCTGGGGATACGGGCTTTGCCAGCGCCCGCACGTACGATCTGGAAGTGTGGGCCGCCGGCGTCGGCACGTGGCTCGAGGTATCGAGTTCGAGTACGTTCACCGACTTCCAGGCTCGGCGGTCGAACATCCGCTACCGTCCCCGACCGAAGGCCAAGCCCGAATTCGTGCATACGCTCAACGCGTCGGGGGTGGCGCTGCCCCGAACCATCATCGCGCTGCTGGAAAACAACCAGGCTGCGGACGGCAGCGTCCACGTCCCGGCCGCACTCGTTCCCTATGTCGGAACGGAGCGCTTGAGTCGGAGTGCGTGACCGCCGCCTGCGCCGCTGGGCGCCGGCCATCGTGGTGCTGCTGGTGGCAGTCCTGGCCGGCCTCAGCACAGGGACCGGCTTTCTCGTCGCAAACCACTTCAAGTCCGAGGCTCGGAACACCAGCCGCCTGTACTCGGGTGTCTTTGCCGGGCTGAACAGCCAGGCCGAAGGCGCCGAGCTCGAGGCACTACTCGATCTGCTGGACCAAGTGAAGCAGCTTGGGATTCCACTGGTTGTGACGGATGGGATGGGCCAGGTGACCGCGGCCGAGAATCTCCCGTTCGAGGCGCCACTCGACGATCCGCGCGTAAAGGAGTACGTCCGGACCCTCGATCGCCAAAATCCGCCGATCGTCGATCGCCTCGGCGGGACCGTCCACTACGGGCCGGTGCCGGCCAAACAGCAACTCACGGCGCTGGTCATCCTGCAAGGTCTCACCATCCTCGGCATGGTTCTGATCGGGGTCTACGCGTACCGGCACGCGATGGCGTCGCAGCGCGATCGCTTGTGGGTGGCCATGGCGCGTGAAGCCGCGCACCAGATGGGCACGCCGCTCATGAGCCTCCAGGGATGGATCGAGCAACTCCGCTCCCGGCCCGCGGCTCCCGAAGGACTGGCGGACTACCTCGCGGCGGACGCGGAACGACTGGAGCGCGTCGCGCAGCGCTTCGAGCGTATCGGCAACCCCGGCCGGAGCGAGCCGCTCGGGTTGGGGGCCCTGGCCGAACGGGTTGCGGGGTACTTCCGGCCGCGACTACCTCGGCACGCCAATCCCATTACCATCCACGTGACGGCCCGCGGGCCGGGCCCGATGGTCGTGGCGGATCCGGTGTTGCTCGAGTGGGCGCTGGAATCGCTGGTCAAGAACGCGATCGACGCCCTCCACGGCAAGAGCGGCGACATCACGCTGGATGTCGACGTGGCCGACGGCGCGGGTTTGCTGCGCATCATCGATACCGGGCCGGGCGTCTCGGCGGACCTGCACAGCAACATCTTCCAGCCGGGCATCAGTACCAAGACGGGAGGGTGGGGCATCGGACTCGCCCTGGCGAGCCGGGTGGTCGAAGACGCCCACGGAGGGTCCCTGACCTTGGAGCCCACCGAAGCCGGCGCCTGCTTCCTGATCAAACTCCCGCTGGCGGATTCCTGAGCACGTGATCGAGTCCCTCAACCAGAATCTCAATCCGGTCCAGCGTCAGGCGGTGGAGCACGTCGACGGGCCGTTGCTGGTGGTGGCCGGGGCGGGCTCGGGCAAGACCCGAGTCCTCACCGCACGAATCGCCCACCTGATCGCGGCGCACGGCGTGACCCCCACGCGGATCTTCGCGGTCACGTTCACCAATAAGGCCGCTCAGGAGATGAAGCGGCGGGTCGGCCGCCTGCTGGGGCGGAACCCGGCCGGATTGTGGATCGGGACGTTCCATGCGCTGTCGGCACGCCTGCTCCGGCGCGAAGCCCACCTGTTGGGGTTCAGCCGCAACTTCACCATCTACGACGAAGACGACCGGGTGAGCCTCATCAGGCGGCTGATGAAGGAACGGAACCTCGACGCCAAGACCTTCTCGCCGCGCGCCGTGCAGTCGATCATCTCCGGCGCGAAGAACGAGATGATCGAGCCGAGGGCGTTGGAGGAATCCGCCGGGTTCGATCGGCTCGTGGCCGTGGCTGCCCAGGTGTACCACGCGCTGGGGCCCGCGCTCAAGGCGGCAAACGCCATGGACTTCGACGACCTGCTGATCCACCCGCTGACCGTGTTTCGACAGCACCCTGAGCGCCTGAAGATCTACCAGGAGGGGTTCCGGTTCATTCTGGTGGACGAGTTCCAAGACACCAACCGGGCGCAATACGATCTGGTACGGCTGCTTGGTGCAGACGGCAATGTGTGCGCCGTGGGCGACGACGATCAGTCGATTTACGGCTGGCGGGGCGCCAAGGTCCAGAACATGCTCGACTTCCAAACCGACTTCGACGGCACAACAGTGGTTCGGCTGGAGGAGAACTACCGCTCCACCCAGCTCATTCTCGACGCCGCGAATCACGTGATCGCCGATAACGTGGGACGCTTGGGGAAGACCCTCTTCACTCGCCGGGGTGGGGGCGAAGCCGTGACGGTAGTGGCCGCAGCCGACGAACGCGATGAAGCCGAATGGCTGGTCCGGGAGCTCGGCGAACGTGCCCAGACCGGAAGCTGGGCCTACGACGAGATGGCCATCCTCTATCGCACCAATGCCCAGTCGCGCGCGTTCGAGGAAGCGCTGCGGCGGGCCGGTACGCCGTACAAGCTGATCGGCGCGGTGAGCTTCTACGAACGCCGCGAGGTGAAGGATCTCCTCGCCTATCTCCGGCTGGTCGCCAACCCGGCCGATGATGAAGCGTTTCTCCGGGCCATTGCCGTGCCCCGGCGCGGTCTCGGCCCTTCGAGCCTGATCACCCTCGGCCACCAGGCAACCCAGTGGAACAAGTCGCTGCTCGACACGGCGGCCATTGCCGATCGCGTTGCCGGGTTGCGCCCGCAGGCGCGTCGCGGATTGCTCGATTTCGCGGCCTTGATCCAGCGGCTACGGGATGAAGCCGGTACCTTGCCGCCTGCGGCTATTCTCGAACTGCTCATCGCCGCAATCGACTACGAAGCGGTGCTCGAGGCGGAAGGGGTCGAGGGCGTGGAGCGTTGGGACAACGTGCGCGAACTGGTAGCCAGTGCCGCGGCATGGTCGGAAGTGCTCGAGGACGACGCGGCGGCATCGGACGGCGAGCAGCACGGGACTATGCTCGAACGCTTCCTCGCGGAGGCCGCGCTCTTCAGCGCGCACGATACCGTGATCGGTGATCAGGCGGGTCTGACGCTGATGACGTTGCACACCGCCAAGGGGCTCGAGTGGCCGGTGGTGGCGCTGGCCGGCATGGAAGACGGATTGTTTCCCCTCGGGCGCGCCGAAGAGCAACCGGGCGGCCTCGAAGAGGAACGGCGCTTGTGCTACGTCGGCTTGACCCGTGCCAAGGATAAGTTGTACCTCACCTGGGCCAAGCGTCGGCGCCGCGGCGGCGAGTTCCGTCCGGGTCGGGTGTCCCGTTTCCTTCGGGCACTCCCGCCGGACCTCACCGAGGAGCGACGAACGTCATCGTTTTGGGAACCGGCCCGGCGTTTCGGTGCGCGGCGGAGTTGGACCGAGCAGGGATCGTGGCAGGAATCCGTCCCGGCCGTGGAGGTCGAGTCGCAGGTCGCGCCCAGGTACCTGCGTGGCGAACGAGTCCACCATCGGCAGTTCGGGAGCGGCACCATTCAGGGCCTCCAAGGCACCGGCAAGGGGCTTCGGGTGTCCGTGGCCTTCGATGACGAATCCGTAGGAACCAAGCAGCTGCTCGTGGCCTACGCCGGACTCGAGCGCGAGTGGGAGGGGGCATGAGAATTACCCGGGAAGAAGTGCTGCACATCGCGAAGCTGGCGGAACTCCAGATCCCCGATGCTGAGCTCGAACGGGTAACCGACGAACTCTGCCGCATCTGCGACTACGTCGATCAATTGAACGAAGTGCCCATACCGAGCCAGGCCGACCCGTTTGCCCCCGGGCCCGGCCGCGTGGGGCTTCGTGAGGATATCGTCCGGCCGACGCGGTTGGCTCATGCGCCGTCGGCCTTCGCCCCCGAATTCGTCGATGGGTTCTTTCTGGTGCCCAAGCTCGACGGCATGGAGGAGGAGTGAGCCGGGTCGCCGAAATCGTGGACGCCATGCGCGCCGGCCAAAGCTCGCCCGGCGCCATGGCACGCGAGGTGGCGGCGCGGCTCGCGCTGGCCGAGACGAGAGCGCTCAACGCCGTCCTGGCCTGGTCCTCCGACGCACTCGATCGGGAGGCGGCGCGAATCGACGGGCAAGGACACGGCGCCCTGACCGGCGTACCCGTCGCGATCAAGGACAACATCGTCACGACCGAGCAGCCGACGACCTGCGGATCCA
Source organism: Gemmatimonadales bacterium (assembly GCA_035464955.1). Lineage (GTDB taxonomy): Bacteria > Gemmatimonadota > Gemmatimonadetes > Gemmatimonadales > GWC2-71-9 > JABDII01. Next base: position 1,546 of record DATHRW010000210.1, on the reverse strand, counting down.
AGATTCTCGAGGGCTACGTCTCGCCATTCAATGCGACGGCGGTGGTCCGGCTCCGCGGTGCGGGGGCCATGATCGCCGCTAAGACCAACTTGGACGAATTCGCGATGGGGTCCTCGACCGAGCATTCCGCGTTCGGCCGGGTGCATCACCCGCTCGATCCGGCACGAGTGCCCGGAGGCTCGTCGGGCGGATCCGCAGCCGTGGTGGCGGCGCACCTGGTGCCGGCGGCGCTGGGCTCTGAGACCGGCGGGTCGGTGCGCCAGCCGGCCAGCTTTTGCGGCGTCGTGGGAGTGAAGCCCACCTACGGTCGCGTGAGCCGCTACGGCCTGGTGGCCTTCGGGTCCTCACTCGACTGCATTTCGGTGTTCGGCGAAACGACGGACGATGCGGCGCGCGTCCTCTCCGTCATCAGCGGACACGACCCACTGGACGCGACCACGGTCGACCGGCCGCCCACCGAGCTGCCGGATGGCCCGGCCTCGCTCGACGGCATGACCATCGGGCTGCCCCAGGAGTACTTCCCGGACGACCTCGATCCCGGCGTTCGCGCGGCCACGGATCGGGCGGTGAGCGTCCTGCGCGAGTTGGGCGCCAAGGTGAAGCCGGTGTCGCTGCCGCACTCGCGCTATGCCGTGCCGACCTACTACGTGATCGCACCGGCCGAGGCGGCCTCCAACCTGGCGCGGTACGATGGGGCCCGCTATGGGCAGCGCGTCGTGGGGGAGGGTGGGGGCCTGCGTGATCTGTATCGCGCCACCCGAGGAGCGGGTTTTGGCCCGGAGGTGCGTCGACGCATCTTGATCGGCACGTACGTGCTGAGCGCCGGGTACTACGATGCCTACTACACCAAGGCCCAGCAGGTTCGCGTTCGCATCGCCCAGGACTTCGGCCAGGTGTTCGGCCAAGGGGTGGACTACCTGTTCACGCCTACCACGCCCACGCCGGCGTTTGCGGCGGGGGAGCGCACCGAGGACCCGGTCTCCATGTATCTGGCCGACATCTTCACCGCCGCGATCAGCCTGGCGGGCCTCCCCGCCATGAGTCTCCCGATCGGACGCATCGACGGGTTGCCGATCGGCGGTCAGCTCATTGCCCCTGCCTTCGACGAAACCGGAATGCTGGCGGTCGGGATGGCACTCGAGCAGGCCATCGACCCAACCGCGGAGGCGCTCTCGTGACGTGGGAGACGGTGATCGGGCTGGAAGTGCACGTGCAATTGGCCACGGCGTCGAAGATGTTCTGCGGCTGCGCCGTGACCTTCGGCGACCCGCCCAACACGCATGTATGCCCGGTGTGCCTGGGCCTGCCCGGCGCCCTCCCGGTGCCCAACGCCCAGGCCGTGGGCCTCGGCGTGCGGGCGGCGCTCGCTCTCGGCGCGACGGTGCATACCCGGAGTGTCTTTGCCCGGAAGAACTACTTCTATCCCGATCTCCCGAAGGGTTACCAGATTTCGCAGTTCGATCGTCCGCTGTCGACGGGCGGGGCGGTGCGGTTCACGTCGGCCGAGCGTGGGGACGTGGTCGTCAGCATCACGCGGCTGCACTTG
>DATHRW010000209.1:0-9240 GCA_035464955.1 Gemmatimonadales bacterium | reverse complement strand
TGGATGTTGCAGCCGCCGGCTTCGACGCCGATCTCGCGGATGATCGCGATGGCCGCGTCGCGCATCAGTTGGTACTCGACGTCGGTCAGGGTCTGGATGGGAGCGACGGTGATGGAGTCGCCGGTATGGACTCCCATGGGGTCGAAGTTCTCGATGGAGCAGACGATGACCACGTTGTCGGCGCCATCGCGCATGACTTCGAGCTCGAATTCCTTCCATCCGATGACGCTCCGCTCGACCAGGACCGACCCTACCGGCGAAAGTTCGAGGCCATGGCGCACCAGAATCTCGAATTCCTCGACGTTGTAGGCGATCCCGCCACCCGACCCACCCAGCGTGAAGGACGGGCGGACGATCGCGGGATAGCCGGTGCTCGCCGCCGCCACGATCGCATCGGACACCGACGTCACCGTTCGTCCGCCGGGAACCTTGAGCCCCAGGCGTGCGATGGTCTGCGCGAACGCCTCCCGGTCTTCGGCCAAGTGAATGGCACGGGCGTCGGCGCCGATCAACTCCACGCCCCAGCGGACCAGCGTGCCATCGCGCTCGAGTGCCATGGCGACATTCAGGGCCGTCTGCCCGCCCATGGTCGGCAACAGCGCGTCGGGTCGCTCGCGCTCGATGACCTTGGCCACCCACTCCGGTGTGACCGGTTCGATGTAGGTCCGGTCGGCCAGCTCCGGATCGGTCATGATCGTGGCCGGATTCGAGTTGACCAGAATGACCCGATACCCCTCCTCCTTGAGCGCGCGCACCGCCTGCGTGCCCGAGTAGTCGAACTCGGCACCCTGCCCGATAACGATCGGTCCAGAGCCGATGATGAGGATGGAGCTGAGGTCAGTTCGCTTGGGCATGGACCATATCGCGCAATGTTTGGGCGAGAGAGACCGTCGGAGTCCACCCACACCGAGTCCGGAGCTTCGACGCGTCGCCGACCAAATGGGGGATATCGGCCTGCCGCAATAATGCGGGATCCACGATCGGTTTCGCCTCCACCCCAAGCAGCTGGCACAGTTGGTCGAAGATTTCCCGCAGAGACAGGCCCGCGCCGCGTGCCACGTTATAGGCCTCTCCGGGCTCTCCGTCCGTGAGCAGCGCCAGGTAGGCCCGCACGACGTCACGGACATCGAGAAAATCCCGGACCGGGCTGAGATTGCCGGCCTGAACCGTCGAGGCCTTGGCCTCGCGCGCAGCCCTGAGGCGCTCGAGCAGCGCCGGCACGACGAATTGCGGCGACTGACCCGGTCCGGTGTGCGGGAACGGACGCACCACCACGACGCGGAGCCCGGTCCGTCGCCACGTCTCGAGCGCGGCGATCTCCGACGCGGCCTTGGTCGCCGCATAGGGTGAACACGGCGCGACGGGGTCCGTCTCGGACCGCAGCCGCGGCTCCGCGATGCCGTACACCTCGGCCGACGACACCACGAGCACCGTTCCGCGAAATGGTGCCGGCCGCCGGCTGAGCGCACCGCAAAGCTGAGCCGTGCCGCCAGCATTGATCTGCCAGGCCCGGCCAGGATCGCGCTGAGCCGCGCTCCCCGACGACAGGGCCGCAAGATGGATCACGGCCTCGCTCGCGTCGTCAGCCGCGGCCCCGATCGATGCGGGATCGCTCAAGTCGAGCAATCGGGTCCGGACCTGGCCGTCGAGGTCCGGCCCGGTCCAGTCCTCGGCCGGACGGCCGCCCGGCCCAATCGCCGCCACCACATCGCGTCCGCCCGCCAGAAGAGTCCGCACGAGATGCCGGCCCACGAAACCGTCCGCGCCGGTGACCAGCACGCTCATGTGCGCGCGCGCCAACGCTCGAGGTCGGCGTCGACCATCATCCTGATCATTTCTTCGAAGCTCACCGTGGGACTCCAGCCGAGCTCGGACCGCGCCCGCGTCGGGTCCGCGACCAGGGCTTCCACTTCCGCCGGGCGTTTCAAGGAGGGATCGACCACCACGTGCTGCTGCCAATCCAGTCCGACGTGTCGGAACGCGATCTCGACGACATCTCGCACGCTGTGGGAGATGCCCGTGCCGACCACGTAATCGCTGGGCTCGTCCTGCTGGAGCATGCGCCACATCGCATCTACGTAGTCCCCGGCGTAGCCCCAATCCCGCCGGGCGTCGAGGTGACCGAGGCGCACCTCGGTGGCGAGACCCAAGGTGATGCGGGCCACGGCGTCGGTGACCTTGCGGGTCACGAATTCGATCCCTCGACGCGGCGACTCATGATTGAAGAGGATTCCGCTGACGGCGTACAGCCCGTGGGATTCACGATAGTTGACCGTGATCCAGTGTCCGTACACCTTGGCCACCCCGTACGGGGAACGCGGGTAGAACGGGGTCGACTCCCGCTGGGGCGTTTCCGTCACCTTCCCGAACATCTCGGACGAACTCGCCTGATAGAACCGGGCCTCGGGGCCGGCCAAGCGCACCGCCTCGAGAATCCGCGTCACCCCGAGCGCGGTGAACTCACCCGTCAAGACCGGTTGCGTCCAGGAGGCGGGGACGAAGGACTGTGCGGCGAGATTGTAGACCTCGTTCGGCCTGGTGCTCCGGATCACTTCGGTCAGCGAGTGCTGGTCGAGCAAGTCGGCAGCCACCACCGTGATGCGGTCGAGGATGTGCTCGATACGCTCGTAGCTGTGGTGGCTGGTTCGGCGGACGACCCCGTAGACCTCGTACCCCTTGGAAAGCAGGAATTCGGCGAGGTACGACCCGTCCTGGCCCGTCACGCCGGTAATGAGCGCCCTAGGCATGGTGGGTGGGCTCTCCCTGTTGTCTCACGCGAAAGTCCTCGTTAGATTTGCCGTCTTCTCCGATTCTAGTGGATTCGGACCAACGGAAGGAAGGATCGTATGGCACGGGTGTGTTCCGTGTGTGGGAAGGGGCCGACGACCGGCCACAACAAGAGCCACGCCAACAACCGCACGAAGCGGCGCTGGAACCCGAATCTGCAGACCGTGCGCGTCGTGGTCCAGGGCCAGCCGAAACGAGTTCGGGCGTGCACCCGGTGCATCCGGAGCCAGAAGATCGTCAAGGCGGGCTGACACGCCGGGACGCGAGCCGAGGCAAAGAAAGGGGACCCGAAGGTCCCCTTTTTGTTTCTCTCTGACCACGTCGGGGCGAGTCACTCCGACAGCAGCTCGATTCGGGCCAACTCGGCTCCGTCGCCCTTGCGGTGCCCCAACTTGAGAATGCGGGTGTAACCGCCGGGACGCGACGCGAAGCGGGGACCGATCTCCGCGAACAACCGGTGGAGTGTTTCCCTGTCACGGATTCGGCGCTCAGCCAGCCGACGCGCATGGAGGTCGCCCCGCCTCGCGAGCGTAATGAGGCGCTCAGCGTAGGGACGCAGCTCCTTCGCCTTCGCTTCGGTCGTCACCACTCGATCATGCCGGAAGAGGCTGGTGGCCATGTTCCTGAGAAGCGCCCGCCGGTGGCTCGCTGTCCGTGACAGCTGTCTGCCCTTGACACGATGGCGCATGGTTAGGCCTCGACCTCTTCGGTGGTCTCGTCTTCGACGGGCCCCGCAATCCGGGCGGTAGGCGCCACGCCAGGATCGACGACCCGAAGCGTCTCCCCATCCGATTCGAACACCATCCGGAAGTTGAACCCCTCGCGCTCGAGAAGCTCACCGATCTCGGTCAGCGCCTTCTCCCCGACATTCTTGACCTTGAGCAGATCTTCTTCCGAGAGCTCGACGAGGTCCTTCAGGCTGCGAATGCTGGAATTCTTGAGCGAATTCAACGCTCGCACCGATAGTCCGAGATCGTCGATGGGCTGCGCCAAGCGCGACGCGAGGTCGACGCCGTGGCCGGCCTCGAATGGCTCCTCCGGTTCCGGTGCCAAGGGCACACGGCCGAAGTCCCGGAAGTACTGGAAATGCTCTTGCGCGAGCGCGGCGGCGTAGGCGATGGCGTCTTCCGGACTGAGCGTACCGTTGGTCTCGACGAATACCGTCAGTCGATCGTAGTCCGTCCGTTGGCCGACGCGGGTCTCCGCCACCGAGAAATTGGCCCGCAGGACCGGATTGTAAATCGAATCGATGCGGACCAAATCCACCGGCAAGGACCGGTCGACTTCGTGGAACTCCGCTTCGACATACCCGCGGCCCTTGTTCACGTACAGCTCGGCCGACACCTCACGGTCTTCCTGAACGGTGAACAACAGGTGGTCCGGGTTGCCGATCTCGACGGCGGAATGCAGGTCGATGTCTCGGGCATAGACCGGGCCGGGGCCGTCACGCTTGACCGTCAGCACGGCCTCGTGCACGTCCTCGCTCAACACCAGCGTCAGCGCTTTGAGCCGCTGGATGATCTGGTGGACATCCTCCAGCACGCCCTGGACCGTTTGGTGCTCGTGGACCACGCCGTCCATCCGCATTCCCCACACGGCCGTGCCGCGCAGCGACGACAAGAGCAGCCGGCGCAGGCCGTTGCCCAGGGTGTAGCCGAACCCGCGTTCGAGCGGCTGAAGCCGGAATTCCGCGGCATTCGGATTGTCGTCCCGCTTTGCCATTTCTACCAGATGGGGACGAACCAAGCCGGTCAAATCGATGGTCATGAGGTCCTTCACTACTTGGAGTAGAGTTCGACGATGAGCTGTTCTTGCGCCGTGGTGGGAATCGCGTCCCGAGTAGGCCGCTCGACGTATCGCCCGGCCGCCTTACCGGCATCGACCGTGAGCCAGGGCACCGGCGCCCCGCGGGCTGCGAAGTCCTGGGCCGCCTTCACGGCGACGAGATCACGGCTCGCCTGGGACACTCGGACCTCCTGGCCCGGCTCCACGCGGAACGACGGCACATCGACCCTCCGGCCATTGACCTCGACGTGGCCGTGCCGCACCAATTGGCGCGCCGCCTTGCGGCTCACGGCGAACCCCATCCGGTAGACCAGGTTGTCGAGTCGGGACTCCAACGCCACCAGCAGGTTGGTACCCGTCACCCCGGGCTCGCGCGAAATCCGGTCGAACAGGTTCCGGAACTGATTCTCCGACAACCCGTACGTCCGCTTCACCTTCTGCTTTTCCCTGAGCTGGCGCGCATACTCGGACTGCTTGCGAGGCCGCCCGGTGCCCTGGCCGTGCTGGCCGGCCGGATAGGCCCGCCGCTCGATGGCGCACTTCTCAGTCAGGCACCGCGTTCCCTTGAGGAACAGCTTGGCGCCTTCTCTCCGGCACAGCCGGCAACTCGGACCCGTGTATCGCGCCATGGGTCAGACCCGCCGCTTCTTGGGAGGACGACAGCCGTTGTGCGGAATGGGCGTCACGTCGCGGATGGACATGACCTTGAGCCCTGCCGATGCCAACGCCTGAATGGCCGACTCGCGACCACTGCCCGGACCCTGGACTCGCACGTGGACTCGCTTGACGCCCAAGTTCACCGCCTCGCGGGCGCACTGCTCCGAGGCCACGGTTGCCGCGAATGGGGTCGACTTCTTGGATCCCTTGAATCCGGCCTTCCCGGCGGATCCCCACGTGAGGGTGTTGCCCTGGAGGTCACTGATCGTGATCAGCACGTTGTTGAAGGTCGCGCAGATGTGGGCGACGCCCTCGGCCTCTACGACTTTCTTGGCGCGTCGACCTACCGACGGCTTGTCCGTTCCATTTGCCATGCGTTGGATTACTTCTTGGTTAGCTTCTTCTTGCCAGCGATCGCGCGGCGCGGCCCCTTCTTCGTGCGGGCGTTAGTGTGGGTTCGCTGCCCTCGGACCGGAAGTCCGCGGCGATGTCGCACCCCGCGGTAGCTGCCGATGTCCATGAGGCGCTTGATGTTCATGGCGACTTCGGTGCGGAGCGCGCCCTCGACCCTGACGGACCGGTCGATGAACTGCCGCAATCGCGCGACTTCCGCGTCCGAGAGATCGCGCACGCGCGTATCCGGAGACACGCCGGTGTCGGCGAGGATGTTGGCGCTGGTGGACCGGCCCACACCATGGATGTAGGTGAGGGCGACCTCGACGCGCTTCTCGCGGGGAAGATCTACGCCAGCGATACGAGCCATTGACTAGCCCTGCCGTTGCTTGTGTTTGGGATTGCGCTTGCAGATGATCCGTATGACGCCTTTACGACGGATCACTTTGCAATGCTCGCAGATGGGCTTAACGCTGGTTCGGACCTTCACTTAGGACTCTCCAGAGCCAGTTTTGGGACTAGCATGAAAATATAGAGAGCCTACGTACAGCACGCAACCCGGCTTAGCTGGACACCCGCACCTCCACCAGCTGCCACGCCTCCCCCCGGCGACGGAAACTGAGGAGCACCGTCTGGCGGCGAATCTCCGCCGTTCCGACCACTCGGAACCGACGGGTCAGCTCCACGTAACCCGTCTCCGGGGTGACCCGCCGGGCCGCCCGGATCGTGGTTCCGGCGCCCTCCGTACCCCGAAGGAAGCCCTCCAGCAGGGCCACCGCTTGCGCCCGGTCGACTGGTGCCGAAGGATCGGCCTCGGGCAGCTGGACCAAGATCCGGCGGCTTTGCCCTATGAGAACAGCCGGATCCTGCCGCTCCAGCGCCTGACGGGCGTTCTCCGCCAGGGCCCCCAGGCTCTCCTGCCCGGCGAGCGGCGGAGCGCCCAGGGCGGCCCCGAGCACCAGCAGGCCTAGGGCTGGCCGCATGCTTCCACCTCTTCCTTCATCTGCCGGAACACGCCGGCCGGGTCCCGTGCCGCGAGCAGGGGCCGGCCGACGACCAGATGCGTGGCCCCATCGGACACTGCCTGCCGCGGCGTCGCAATGCGCCGTTGATCCCCCGAGGGATCACCAGTCCGCCGGATTCCCGGCACCACTATGAGGCCCTCAGGCCCGAGCGCGCTTCGGGCGGCGCGGACCTCGTGCGCCGAGCAGACCACACCGGCAAGGCCGGCCGCAAACGCGGCCCGCGTGAGCCGCGCGACCTCCTCATCGACGGACAGGGCGCTCCGACCGAGAGCCGCTCCGTACGATTCGGCGTTATGAGAGGTGAGCACGGTGACGGCAACGAGCGACAATGAGTGAGCGGCTTGGGCCGCAGCCGCGAGCATCTCCGCGCCTCCCAGCGCGTGGATCGTCGCCATCCGCACCCCGATCTCCTGCGCCGTTTCGACCGCGCCGGCCACCGTATGGGGAATATCGTGCCACTTCAGGTCGAGAAACACGAGGAGCCCCCGCTCGGTCAACCGCTGCAGCAGGCTCCCACCCTCCCGTGTCATGAGGCGCGATCCGACCTTGACCCAGCGGGCCTGGGGCAATCGGTCGAGCAATCGAAGGGCGTCAGGGCCTCGATTGACATCGAGGGCGACGATCAGCTCAGCCACTGCGTGCCTCCCAAGTTGCGCACCACTCGCTCAGGGAGCCGGGGGTCGGCGAGCGCTGCAGTCCCGATACCAACCAACTGTGCGCCGGCTTCAAGATACTGCCGCGCATCGTTGGCCGTGCAAACGCCGCCAACACCGATGACCGGGAAGCCCGGGAGCCCGGTCGTGACCTTGCGGACCGCAGCGACCCCAACGGGCAGAAGCGCGGGTCCGCTCATTCCGCCGAATCCCGCCCCGAGGCGCGTGCTGCCACCATCGCGATAGAGCCAACCGGGGATCGTGTTGACCAGGGCGATTCCATCCGCGCCCGCCGACCGTGCGGCGTGGGCCAGGGCCAGGATGTCCGGGATCACCGGTGAAAGCTTCGCGATGATGGGCCGCGTGGTCGCGGTACGGACCAGCGACACGATGTGGCGGACCGCACTCGGATCGGCGCCGAATTCGATGCCGCCTGCCGCCGTGTTCGGGCATGACAGGTTGAGTTCGTAGGCTGCGATGCCGTCCATCTGCTCCAGGCGTGCCGCGACCTGGGCGTACTCCTCGGGAACGAACCCCACCACGCTCACGATGACTGCGGTGTGCTGGAGGAGTGCCAGCATGGCCGGCAGCTCCACCGTGCATACCCGATCGACCCCCGGATTGGCCAATCCCACGGAGTTCAACATCCCGCCATGAAACTCGGCGACCCGTGGACGCGGATTGCCTTTCCGCGGTTCGAGCGACACGGACTTGGTGATCACACCGCCGAGGCGGCGCAGATTCATCACGCCGTCGAGCTCCACGCCGAAACCAGCCGTGCCGGCGGCGAGAACGATCGGATTGTGAAACTGCCGCCCGAAGACGTGGTGGCTAACAGGCAGGCGATCCACTATTGCACGTCATCTTCGCCCAGCCGCCGGTCCTGATCGGGACGCGGGCGATCCGGTTGTCCCGGTCTCGTCCGGTCGGGACGGGAGCCGACTCTCGAGGCGGTGAAGGACTTGAGCGAGTCTTCGAGTACGCGGTAGGACGGATCGTCCGTTCCAGAAATCGCGGCAACATACGGACTCTCCCGGTATCCCGAGATCAAGAGTTGGCGGAGAGCCGGGGCGAGTGCGGGTTGGAGATCCGCCAGGGCGAGCAGCGCCTTCGCCGCATACGGCGACGACGGCCAGGTCTCGGCCAGACGCAGAAACAGGCCGCTGGCAAGTGCCGGTGCCTGCAGGAGATCTCGTGCAGTTTCCGCGGCCAAGAACCATTCGAGATCGCCCTGTGGTGTATCAGGGCCGACAGAATCGGCTGTCTGGCGCACCCGTTCGACCGCGGCCAGCAACCGGCCGGCCTCGAAACCGCCCGCGCCGCCGAGCTCCTGGAATTCGACGAGCATCGGCTGCAGCGCCTCCAGTTGACCGACCTCACCGACCTGCGCCAGGGCGAGGCGAGCCAGCATGAGCCGCGCCTGGGAGCCCGACGGAGTGCGCTGGTCTCCGACACTGGACGCCGCCTGCAACCGTTGGGTGGCTCGCACCGTGTCGACCTGCGCCAACCGCATGCCGTCACCGAGCAGCCAGCGCGCCCGAACTTGCGGTTGGAGTTCCGGCTCTCTGAGCAGCCGGTCCGTCAGCGCCGAAGCCGCCTCGGGGTCTCGCCGTCCGGTGACCGCGAGCACGGAATCCCACTGCACGGTGGAATCGCGCCGCACCAGAAGTGAATCTGCGAGGGCGGCCGCGTGAGCCAGACTCCCCCCCCCCGCCAATGCTTGGAGACGAATCCCATCGGCAGTGGAATCTTCGATGTCGCGATAGAGTCCAAGCGCCTCCCCGTAGCTTCCGGCCAGGGTCAGTGCCTTGGCGTGGGTCCGGCGAACCCGTGACAAGATGAGTGAATCTTCGGTCCCATACGCACGGCGCAACGCCGCATCGGCCGCGACGTAGTTGCCAACCTCCACATAGCATTCCCCCAGCAGGAGCGCCGCTTCG